>NZ_JBYHFP010000001.1:0-465591 GCF_057669885.1 Sporosarcina sp. Y1011
GGTGACGTGCAAATCACATCACCCCAACATTTGACTTAGAACCGTTTTAATATGGCTACAAAACTGGTAACATAAGAATGTTACTAATAGTGGACTGTTTAAGTTAAACAAAAGAATACAGCGTAGGCGCCTTATAAAGCACCCCTAAACGCCAAAGCGGGATAAAATAAGAGAATTTATATAGTAAAAGGATGAAAATTACATGAAGCAAGCTAGCACTCTACTGAAAAAACCAGCGGGCATCGTCAGTATTGGTGTCGTCCTTCTCGCGTTAATCGTGTACAATATTTTCTTTCCGGAACAGGAAGCAGAACCAAGCCGCTCCGATTTAATCCCAGTTGAACTTGTAAAGACAATCGACGGGGATACGATTAAAATTATGTATGAAGGCAAAGAACAAAATGTCCGTTATTTACTCATAGATACCCCGGAAACGAATCATCCGCGACTTGGAAAGCAGCCATTTGGCGATAAAGCAAAAGAGCGCAATCAGGAGCTGATGAACAGTGGGAAACTTGAAATTGAATTTGACATTGGCGGAAAAACAGACAAGTATGACAGACTGCTTGCCTATATTTACATTGATGGTGTCAGCGTCCAAGAAAAACTACTTGAAGAAGGTCTTGCCCGCGTTGCGTATGTATACCCGCCGAACACACGGCATCTCGACGCCTATGAAAAAGCGCAGGCAAAAGCGAAGAAAGCGGGAATTGGCATTTGGACACTTGAGGACTATGCGACAGAACGCGGATTTGACAGTGAAACGTCTGTTGACAAAGAAGCCGTGAAGAAACCAGTGACAGGTGCTGAAGAATCATTCAAAAATTGTACAGAACTGCGCAAGAGCTATCCGAATGGCGTGAAAAAAGGACATCCGGCATATTCCGAAAAAATGGACGGCGATAAAGATGATTTTGCATGTGAACGTTGACATTTCGATTAAGAGTTAGATAAAACACTCAATTTCGTGTTTTCGTAATCTACTTGACTTGCTCCAGTAACATGATAAGATTCAAATCAATTACATTCGAAATAACTAAACGTAATAATTAAATAAATATGAGAGATGGTCCAGTAATCAAATTGTGAGCAGCAGCTAGAGACTGAATGGTAGGTGTGAATTCAGGCAGCAATTTGTATGAAGTACGCCATCCGATTTTCTCAACGACTAATGAAGTGGATGGCCGGTTCAGGACTGGTTCGTCAATTAGGGTGGTAACGCGGAGAGCTCCTTCGTCCCTTTCCAAGGGATTAAAGGGGCTTTTTTTGTATCCAAAAGTACTTTTCAGTTTTCAACAATCGAGGAGGATTTCATCATGTTTAAAATAAAAGCAATTATTTCACCGACTTTTGCAGAGGCGGCAACACTTGTAGCAGCAATTGTGTTGATGATTAGTGTCAGTATCGTTAAATTTGAAGCAGTTCCGCATATGCCAATTCTATTTTCCATAATGTTATTGGTCTGCTATGGTCTGATCAAAAAAGTGCCTTACCGTAAACTTGAAGGCGGTTTAGTAGAAGGGGCTGGAGCCGGAATGAGTGCGGTCTTCCTGTTTTTCTTCATCGGAATATTGATCAGTAGTTGGATGATGAGTGGAACGATTCCAACGCTAATCTATGCAGGGTTTAATTTGATCACACCATCCTTTTTCTTTGCAATTGTTTTTATAGTCACTTCAATCATTGGTCTGTCAATCGGCAGTTCTTTGACTACGGTTGCAACGGTCGGTGTTGCATTTATTGGTATGGCTACAGTGCTTGACTTATCAATGGCGATAACAGCAGGAGCAATTGTTTCTGGAGCATTTTTCGGAGATAAAATGTCGCCCCTTTCAGATACGACAAATCTAGCTTCTTCGATTGTGGGCGTCGACTTGTTCGAACATATACGAAATATGGGCTGGACAACAATACCCGCTTTTGTTATATCGTTAGTTATCTTCGGTATACTTTCCCCGAGTACCACGGTGACTGAAGTCGATAAAATCTCCTTTTTCCAGGCAGGGCTTTTAGAGACAGGGATGATTCATTGGTATACGGTGGTTCCACTAGTCGTTCTAGTTATTTTTACAATCATGAAAGTTCCTGCGCTACTGACATTGGCAGTAAGTGCCGCCAGTGCGGTCGCAATTTCATTTTTCCATCAAAGCTATAGCGCGGCACAAGTGTTCAAGATCTTATTCAGCGGCTTTGTTTCAACGACAGGGATTGAGGACATAGACGCGCTGCTCACTCGTGGCGGCATGGAAAGCATGATGTTTACTGTGGGGTTAGTATTATTAGCGCTTAGTATGGGCGGGTTGTTGTTCACGCTTGGGATTGTCCAATCAATGCTTTCCAAAATTGAAAGTCTATTGAAGAAAGCGTCTTCGGTGATTGCGGCTTCTGCGTTAACTGCAATTGGTATCAATGTGTTGATCGGTGAACAGTATTTATCGATATTACTAACAGGCCAAGCATTTCAATCACAATTTGAAAAGGTGGGCCTCACGGGCAAGAATTTAAGCCGAGTGATGGAGGACGCGGGGACAGTCGTGAATCCATTAGTGCCTTGGAGTGTCTGCGGAATTTTCATCACGGGAGTACTAGGCGTCTCTACGATGGAGTACTTGCCATTTGCATTCTTTTGCCTGTTATCACCTATATTAACGGTTTTCTTCGGATTTACTGGGAAAACGTTGACCTATCGGGCTGTAGAAAAGTGATGAGTGAGTAGAATTATGTAGCGGGAGAGAGCATACCTCATTAGGTAGTGCTCTTTTTGGTGTGGAATTATAATCGAAGGGAAATACACGCAATAGCGTATTCTTTTTGCACAAATTATTCTAGACTTCGTTTCTCTGCAATTCTGCAATCTAAAGCCGCACCCGCAATGAATCCTGGAATTCCTCCACCTGATATAGAAACAAACACAAAGGACATTTTAAATGTGCCGTATACGCTATAGAGCGCAGTACATACCAATAGACTTGTTCCAAAAAAGAAAAGTATCGAGTATAAATATGTGATGGCTAAATCATTGTTCATTTGTAGAACCTATTTTTCTTTTTTGATACGAAATGCTGATGTATAGTCGTTTTTCTACTCATTTATTTCACGCCTTTCATCCTATGTTGGGGCCGCTTCATTACTGTAAAAGTAGCGTGACTAACGTAAATAAAAAAGCGCGGTATAGCAAGTTGCAGTTATTACGCCCATATATTTTACTACTTTATAAAATCTTTGCCTAGATTTCCTAAATTTATTCGACAATGTAAAGCTAAGGCTAAATCTATTTCTAAGTTGTGTCATGAAGTCGTATGATTTTAACCATTAATCGTGAGAAATGATGAATCTTCCATAAGAATCATGCTCAAATACATCCATTCAATTAGCCAGCCATATTTTAAGGCATATTTAGGTGAATTTTAGGGTATATCAATTAAGAACTTTGTATATTTAACGAACATTATAAAATTGTTTGTACAGGATACATATATTATTACATGAAAATGGTAAACTATAAGCATCACGTGAGAGTTTGGAGGCGAGCCTATTGGGAAGGATAAACTAAAAATTGCGGAATTAGCCGGTAGTGCAGCTGTATCCAAATGGGGAATTGATGATTATACAAACTTGAATCCTTTAAAACCGTCACGTTCCGACACAGGTAATCGTTATTTGAACTTTCTGATGTCGAGCTATTACAGAAAATCGTACATATGAAAGGATAAGGGTTCTCCCTGACAAAAACTGCTAATTCCTAATTCGAACAATCAGATGTTGGAGAAAGCACTCCAAATATTAACTAATCTTCAAGAAGTTTTGGATTTAGTAAAATGAGTTAATCGGGAAAATGCTTCAAATAATCAAAGTATTACTCATAATACTTTTCCGGTAATTCAAGCTATATACCAATTACATGTATAATTCAATACTCGATAGTAGCAAACAATCATATATGGAGGTGGAAGCCTTGCATCACGTAAGGTTATCATAATGGAAATAATAAACTTAGTATTAGTCGCATTACTTATCGCTTTAACAGCATTCTTTGTAGCAACAGAATTTGCATTAGTGAAAGTTAGAAGTTCAAAAATTGACCAACTCGTTTTAGAAGGTGAAAAAGGGGCTCTATCTGCAAAACATGTAACGACTCATTTAGACGAATATCTTTCTGCCTGCCAATTAGGAATTACAATTACGGCTCTAGGGCTCGGATGGCTTGGTGAACCGACGGTGGAGACAATGCTACATCCTTTGTTCGAAAGGTTCGCAGTAGATCCATCTGTCTCTCAGATTCTTTCCTTTGTCATTGCCTTTGTCTTCATCACTTTCCTACATGTTGTAGTGGGGGAACTTGCTCCGAAGACTATAGCGATCCAAAGAGCAGAAGCATTGACATTGCTTTTTTCTAAACCAATCATGTGGTTCTATAAGTTAATGTTTCCGTTTATTTTTGTGTTGAATGGATCAGCTCGTTTGCTTATCGGTCTATTCGGCTTTAAGTCAGCATCGGAACACGAAGTTGCTCATACGGAAGAAGAGTTACGGCTCATTTTGTCAGACAGTTTTAAAAGCGGAGAAATTAACCAGTCCGAACTGAACTATGTCAACAAAATGTTTGAGTTCGACAACCGAATTGCAAAAGAGATTATGGTGCCACGGACTGAAATGGTAACGTTCTCCTCAGATGTTTCTTTCGATGAAGTGGCCTATACAATCCAAGAGGAAAGATATACACGATATCCCATTTACGAGGGGGATATAGACAATATCATAGGTTTCATCAACAGTAAGGATTTACTATACTTCACCCTCGGCGATCGCTCGTCATTACAGACATTCTCCATTAAAGACTTGTTACATCCAATACCAATGGCAATCGAAACATTGCCAATCGATGAAGTTCTGAAAAAAATGCAAAACGAACGGTCTCAATTATCGCTTGTAATCGATGAATATGGCGGCACGGCTGGAATGGTAACAATCGAAGACATCCTTGAAGAAATCGTCGGGGATATACACGATGAATATGATGCAGATGAAATCGCGGAAATCACAAGGATTTCAGAGAACCATTATATCGTCAGCGGTAAAGTGTTGATAGAAGAAATCAATGATTTACTTGGGATATCACTAGAAATGGATACGGTAGATATGATTGGCGGATGGTTCTTAACACAGAGTTCCGATCTTAAAGAGGGAGAACGAATTGAGCAAGATGGCTTCATTTTTATTCTCAATGAACTAGAAGGGCACCAAATACACTATATAGAAATTCAGAAAAGTTGATAAAATATCTATTTGTAAATGACCATATAAATGAACAGGAATACAAAAACGCTGATGAATTCTCATCAGCATTTTTGTTGTTTAGAAGAATGGTTTAATCGTGCAGTGAAAAGGTCTCTTTATAATTTGTCGCTTCCTTCAATGCTTTCTCTTCCGCAGGAATTCGTACTGACAACATCCATACATTCAACAGAGAAAATACTATTGCTGTTAAATATGCGCTGAACAGTAGTGGAAGGACGAGAAGTTCGATAGCGACAATTATATAATTCGGATGACGTACCCACTTATAAGGCCCTTTTTGTACAACAGTAGCACCTGGTAGGATGATGATTTTCGTATTCCAAAACTTCCCGAGTGAAGTAAGACACCAGATTCTTGCCGCTTGTGCGATTAGAAAAATGACGAGAAAAACAATCCATAGTGGAGACAACGCTTTTTCGAACAAAAAGACCTCTGCCAGTAGTGAAATAAAAAAAACGATATGCATAGATACCATTACGGGATAGTGGGCAGCACCCGCTTCAAATGCCCCCTGACTGCGCATCCATTTTTCATTGCGCTTCGCGATAAAAAGTTCGATGAGACGCTGTAAGATGACAATTGAAATGACAATCGGAAATAACATTAGCATCAACCCTCATTCCCATTTCAGTAGTAACAGTTCACCGCAAAATCCTGGCCCAAGAGCAGCCATCAAACCATAATCACCAACGACAGGTTCGTTTTCCATGAATTTTTCTAGAACGTAGAGAATAGTTGGTGAGGACATATTGCCATTTTGACGCAGTACGTCGCGCGAGATATTCGTTTTAGTTTTATCAAACCCAAGTGCGGTTTCATAAGCTTCGAGTATTTTTTTACCACCAGGATGTGCAACGAAATGCGTAATATTGTCTTTAGTAAGTCCTTGTTCACTGAGAAATTCATGAACGAAAGGGCCGAGCCAATTTGTGATGATAGCAGGAATGCTTTTTGAGAAAACAACATAGAGCCCAGTATTTTTCACATCCCAGCCCATGACCTCCTCAGAATTGGGCATCAGTTTTGACGTAGTGGCAATCACTTTAGGCATTGCTTTAGTAACCTTTACCGACGATTTCTCTCCAGAAACCAACGCACAAGCAACCCCATCGGAAAATAATGACACGCCTACCAAATTGCTTTTTGAATAATCGTCTTTTTGGAATGTCAAACTACATAATTCAACAGAGAGTACGAGGACATTCGCCTCAGGGTATGCAAGGCAATATTCATAAGCTCTGCTAATCCCCACCGCGCCACCAGCGCAACCCAGTCCCCAGATAGGAATACGTTTTGCATTATCACGGAAAGGGATCTTATTCATGATGCGTGCTTCAATACTTGGAGTTGAAATTCCGCTGCTTGAAATGAAATAAATGGCGTCAATCACAGACGGTTCAATAGGACTGTCGAGCTTGCCGTTTCCTTGAAGGCACGATAGTACGGCTTGTACACCGAAGTCGACCGCATGTTGAATATATAAGTTATTGCGCTCTTCAAAGTCATGCTCTTTGCCATACCATTCAATGGGCATGCATACATTGCGAGTCTCGATATCTCCATTTTGAAATACATTTAATAGTCTTTCTATATCCTTGTATTTCTCACTAAAAAGAGAACGGGTCAGTTCAACTGCCTGTTCTTGTATTACTTCATGCGGGGGTTTGAAAGTACTAACTGAAATAATTTTCGGCATAGGTTACCTCCCACTCATTATCTAATACATATTACCTGAATTTGACTTTGTCAAACGTCTTACTTGAGCGTCCCTACCATCTAGTCACTATACTTCGTGTAAAATGGTGACATAATGATTGGAGGGAATACAATGACCATCAAACTAAGTATTTTGGATCAATCACCGATATCTGAAGGTAGCAACGCTATGGAATCATTAAAACAGACAGCAATACTTGCACAAAAAGCCGAAGAATGGGGTTATACTCGTTTTTGGGTTTCCGAACACCATGACGCGACAACACTTGCCGGGTCGTCACCAGAAATACTAATCTCTCACCTTGCATCCGTAACCTCTACAATCCGACTCGGAACGGGAGGTGTTATGCTACCCCATTATTCCGCTTACAAAGTTGCAGAGAATTTCAAACTTCTTGAAGCGCTATTTCCTGGTCGAATCGATGCGGGTGTTGGACGCGCTCCAGGTGGAATGCCGCGAGCGACATATGCTTTGCATAATGGAAACTATCGAGATGTTTCTAAATTCCCGGAACAAGTGGATGATTTACTCATGTATTTGAACGATGCTATCCCAGCCGATCACGCCTACTATGGCTTGAAAGCCACGCCTATCACGGAAGAGGTGCCGCCAGTTTGGATGTTAGGATCCAGTCAAAGCTCTGCCTTTCTTGCCGCTGAAAAAGGTCTACCCTATATGTTTGCACAGTTCATTAACGGAGAAGGTGGTCCCTCGTACGCGAATCATTATCGCAAAAGGTTCCAGCCTTCCGCATATTTTGAAAAACCAGAGCAGGCAGTTGCTGTCTTTTTCGCCTGTGCAGAAACAGAAGAAGAAGCGGAGCGGATCATCTCATCACTTGATTTATCCATGATTATGCTAGAACAGGGCATGCCCTCCAAAGGAACACCTTCGCCCGAAAAGGCGCTTGAATATCCATACAGTCATTTTGAACAGCAACGTGTTAAAGAAAACCGTAAACGGATGATTGTAGGTACACCTAAACTGGTGAGAAAAGAAATAGAAAAAATTGCAGAAGAGTACAATGCGGATGAAGTGATGCTTGTGATGATTGCATATGACTTTCAGGATAAGCTAAGGTCTTATGAATTGATTGCCAATGAGATGCTTATCTGAACGAATGTACATACATTAGCGTACGCATAACTTGTACGAAAGATGACTAACTTAGGAAAAAGCATTGCTTAGGCGGTGCTTTGTAATTTTTGGGATTAAATATTATGTTATTCACAAGTCAAAATTATTTTTATACAACATCATTAAAAAGCACCGCAAAATTGCGATGCTTTTTGTGTTACATACGTTTTTTTCATCTGATAAAATACTTAGATAGCGTTTGTATACTCTATTTGTTTACAAGTTGTGTACATAACTTTTTAAGACTCTCTTCGAACTTCAAATCACTCTCTTTTGAGCGTTTCTTTGGACCACGTAAGCGTCCGCCAGCCATTCGGACTTTTTGTGCAGTATGGCGGGCGTACAACAGCTGATCGATATTGTCCTCCGTATAAAGGCGTCCATTTTGATCGATTGGATGCCCTTTTTTTGCTAGGACCATAGCAGCTAAACCGTAATCTTGTGTAACGACAATATCATCTTTTTGCACACGATTTACAAGAACAAAATCGACTGCATCTGCTCCCTTAGAGACTATTATCGTCTCGGCCCCTTCGCGATGCATTTCATGTGTCGTATCGCAAATAAGGATGCAACGGAATCCGAAGGTCCCTGCTATTTGAATCGTTTCTTTTACAACCGGACATGCATCCGCGTCGATAAGAATTGTCGTCATGGGACGTCCCCCTTTATACTTTCTTATGATTAATTCTATTAGAAAAGAACCCCCAACCTGTCATTCTCTATTTACGTCTAGCAAAGTCATTTCAAAAACGGAAGAACCGACGATTTTCGCAACGTTCTGTAGGCGCTCCTTACTTAACTTTTCAATTGTGTCTTCAGGAGTATGATACCATTCTTCAACTGGGTTATAAATGAACAGGGCGGCATCGATTCCCGCATCATGAAATGGAACATGATCACTTCTGTCCCCGAAATCAGTTTCGATGGGATCTCCATAGAGTTGTTCATTCGCTTTACTTGCGGCTTTTGTAACGGTATTATCAGATCCATCCATCGTCTGAATGGATAGATCTCCAGCATAAGCACTTCCAACCATATCAAGATTGAACATTGCGACAGAGCGCTTAATTTCACTAGGAGACATCGCATTCACATACTTTTTAGACCCATACAATCCTTCTTCTTCAGCGCCAAAAAGTAAGAAACGGATTTCCTTATTTGTTGGAACGGCTTTGAACAACCGTGCAAGTTCTAAGACAACTGCTGTGCCGCTAGCATTGTCGCTCGCACCGGGTGCATTTGCGACAGAATCATAGTGGGCACCAATTAATACAATTTCATCATTCACTTCGGAAACAGGTTGTTTAGTAGCTATCAAATTTTGCGATGCTTCTATTTGAATAGAGGCACCACCAATTTTAACTTCCGCATTGATAGGGCTGCTAGTTTTAACTAAGTTTACAAGTTTTGTGCCTTCTTCATAATTTAGAGCAAGCGCAGGAATGAAGTCGTCATAATGTTCATCGCCGAGTGACCATTTATCAATCTCCGATTCATCAGGAAAATAAAGAATGATTCCCTCTGCACCCGAATCTGCTGCTAGTAAAACGAGTTCGTAGAAAGGTGTATCCTTAACCGCAACAAGTACAATTTTTCCTTTTACGTCCACTTTTTTATAGTCGGCTTTTAAACCATAGCCTACGTCAATCAATTGTCCTTTGGCGTGACCGTCAACTGAGTATTGAAACGGAGAAGGTGAGAGCGTGCCATCAAACCCTTCAACGACAATGTTGTGAAATTTAGGCATGATATATCTCTCAAACTCAAAAGGTTGAACTTCAACTTCATAACCAGCCATTTTAAGTTGGGCTGTTATAAAAGTAGCCGCTTGCAGTTCAGATTTCGTGCCTGCAACACGGGGTTCTAACGATAATTCTTTTAGGGAAGCGTAAATGTTATTAACGTTTACATCATTGCTAAAGTCAATATGCATTTGACTGAACTCTGGACTTTCCACGACCTGTGTTTTAGATGAACAGGCTGTTAACAGGACAATACATACGAGTAGTAAAGAGAATAGCCTTTTTTTAAAAATCATAGGACTCCTCCAATCTGATTAAGGAAATTATAGCATGACCATTCAGTTTCAATATAACCAGTAGAGGGAATAGTTACTAAATAGATGTAGTCGAAGGGAGTGGACTGAATGTTTAAAAAACCAGAAGATGCACGAATGACACGTGAAGAATCGGAAGGATATGGGCGTCATACAGACGCTAAAAACGCAAGATATGAGCATGTTGAGTTGGATAATGATAAAGACAAAGACAACAATGCCACTTTAGCTAGTACCCCTCTAACTGAAGAAGAAATCGTCAGGCGGGTAGGCGAACAAAATTATAAAAATATGAATGATGATAAGACGTCGGCATCTATTAATAGCTAAAAGAGACAGCTTCATTGTTAATGAAAACAAAGGAAAACGACTATCACATGTCGAATGGTCCTTAAGATAATTAGTATATAACTTGGAGGCGCTGTAGATGTTTAAAACAATTGAAGAATTTCTTGTTAACTGGGGTCATGAAAATGGTTCTACACAAAAGATTCTAGACACATTGACAGATGAATCACTTCGACGAGAAGTATCACCTGAAGATCGCACGCTCGGTAGAATTGCTTGGCATCTCGTTACAACACTTGACGAGATGGTATCGCGTACAGGTCTTGAATTCGATGCCACTCCCCATGACGCTCCTGTTCCAGGAAAAGCTACTGATATTGCAGATGCCTACCGTTCTTCAAACGATACGATGGTTGCGGCAATAAAAGAACAATGGAATGACGATATTTTGCATGAAAAGAAAGATATGTATGGAGAGCAGTGGACGATTGGCACTATACTAAGTATATTAATAGCACATCAAACGCATCACCGTGGTCAAATGACTGTTCTTATGAGACAAGCAGGTTTACGTGTACCGGGTGTATATGGACCGTCTCGCGAAGAGTGGGCAGAGTTTGGTGAAGAAGCTCCTAAAGTCTAAATATATGAAAAGCTGCTCAAAATCAGTTGATGATTGAGTAGCTTTTCTTTTAATTATTGGGGGGATAAGTATCTGAACAAGGTTTTTATATTGAACTATAAAGAGATAAATAAAAGACCATCTATTCTCCTAACATATACGTTGGTTACTTTAGCCGGATTGGGGGCAACGAGTATTACCGCTCGAATCTGTAACTCGACCGCTCAAAGCCCGCCGCGAACCGCACGAATCTATTCCCCGACCGCCCAAAGCCCGCCGCGAACCGCTCGAATCTGTTCCTCGACCGCTCAAAGCTCGCCGCCGACCGCCCGAATCTGTTCCTCAACCGCCCAAAACCTGCCGCGAACCGCTCGAATCTGTTGCTCGACCGCTCAAACCTCGCCGCGAACCGCTCGAATCATTTCCTGGACCGCTCAAAACTCACTCAGCAACGGCCCAAAACCTCATAATCATTTAAAATGTTTCAGCGCTTCTCGCTTACTAAGCGGTTTTAGAGGATGTTTTTCAACAAATGACTTCACATAATCTGGATTCGTTTTGGCATATTCTCTTAATGCCCAGCCAATCGATTTTTGAATGAAGAATTCATTTGAAGAAGAATGCTGTTGAATGATTCTAAAAAGCAAATCTGCGTCTGTTTCTTGTTTGAATTTTAGTTGATGGAGAATCGCAGAACGGTTAGTCCACATATTGTCTGAAAGAGACCAATCTAGCATCACTTTTTCTCCATATTCACGATTGATTTTCACTACATGACCAACGAGAGAAGGGGCAATCGAATCTACGCTATCCCACCACGATTTAGACTCAATTAGCTCCTTTAAAACAGGGAAGTCATCTATTGATAACTGTTTTTTTAACTTATCAATAAGCGCGATAGCTGCGTACTGATACTCACGTTCTGGAAGATTATACAGTTTCCATGCTTCAACAAAAAGTTGCTCACGTTCAGGTAAGGAGAATTCCGAAAACTGTTCCTTTAATAATACTTTGCGAAGTGGACTTTTAATACCAAGGAAAGGAAAATGATTTTTCAAATAAGCCACCATCGGTCCTGACTGTTTCGTGTTTCGATTCGCTTCAAATTTCTCGATAATTCCTTTATGATCCCACACTTTTTTCAATCCAGCTACCTCCCAGAAGTTTTAATTAAAGTGTAACATACTCACATACATGGAGCCTTTAGACAGAAATACATTTAAAATCGTTTGGAGCCATGCAAATGAAAAACGAGAGTTACAACGTAGGTTGAGGAACAATCGCGTTATTCAATGCACGATTGGCGTAATGGAAAAAATGGGCTGAAATGGTTTCTCCTATCTTTAATTATGGTTCATTCGCAAAACTAACCCCCCTTCTTTTAGATGAAAGATAATTCTACGAAATGGAATAATTTATGGTAAACTATTTTAGAAGTCGAAATAATTTACCCAGGGGGAAAATGAATGACTATTGAAGTAAAAGTTATTTTTTCGAGCAATCCAATTGTTTCAGATAATGCCACAGTCAACCAATTTGTTGCCAATCAAAAAGCAGGACATTGTTCTGTATTAATTGGAGAAACGCATTATATCATTGTGAAAAAGTGCAAAGAAAATGAGATGACACTCGAAAAAGTCCGTGCTACAGCGGGTAATATCGCACGCGATGTAAGTGCTCAAAAAGTGGATAAAGCAATAGTGGACGGCGTGGAACTTTCAAATTCATTTACTATGTTTGATAAAGAATCCATTCTGACAGCTTTCTCAGAAGGATGGGAATTGGGATCTTATCAGTTCGTAACCTATAAATCAGCAGTCACGCCATTCCAAACTGAACTCCATGTTACAGACGACGAAGCGAAGCCTTTCGTTGAAGTGGGAAAAATTCGTGCGGCAGCAACTGCATTTTCACGTGATTTAATGAATGAAGTATCGAACGTTTTGAATCCTGAAACGTTTCCTGAAGTACTGAAGCAAAATTTTGAAGGCACAAATGTCGAAGTCAATGTGTTAGACAAAAAGAACCTTGAGGAAATGGGAATGAACGGGGTTCTGACAGTTGCTCGGGGTAGTATTTACAAACCTTCATTTGTTGAACTCATCTACAAAGGCGACGCTTCGAAACCGCTTGTTGCACTTGTGGGTAAAGGCGTGACGTTCGATACAGGCGGCATCAGCTTGAAGAGCGGCAAAGATTTAAGCGACATGCGTATGGACATGGGTGGGGCAGCTGCTGTTTCTGGTGCCCTTACATTGTTGGCAAAGTCGAATGCAAAAGTGAATGTCGTAGCATTGATTCCAATCGTGGAAAACATGCCGGATAACACATCTGTTTTGCCAGGTGAAGTTATCACTTACAAAAATGGTTTGACAGTGCAGGTAGGTAACACGGATGCAGAAGGTCGCCTCATTTTAGCAGACGCGCTCATTCGTGCAGGTGAATGGAAAGCGGAATACATCGTGGATATCGCTACGCTGACTGGTGCAATCGTCAATGCACTCGGAACTGAACTAGGAGGCGTATTCGGTGATGAAGACCTGTCTGCACAAATGAAAAAAATCGGCGATCAAAACGGCGATTTCATTTGGCCAATGCCATTAGTCGATGCATACGATAAGTCGCTCGACAGTGATTATGCGGATATGAATAACATCAGTTCACTTGGCGGGGCTGGCTCGATTACAGCAGGATTATTCCTGCGCCGTTTCGTGCCGGAAGAAAGCAAATGGCTACATGTCGATATGGCGGGGATGATGAGTAAAAGTAGCGCATCAGGCTATTACGCTAAATCTGCAACAGGGTATGGTGCGCGGTTATTGGCAGACTTTACAACGCATATCTCAAATTGAAAGAAAGTGCTCAGTTATACTGGGCACTTTCTTTTTCATTATTCGCAAACTAATACTTGTCTGATGAAATGTCCCTTTTTAGCAACACAACGATCGACGATAACGAATCCGGCTTCTTCAATCATATGATCAATCGTTTCAATCGTCACAACAACGACTTTTTTAGTGAATCGGCGTGCTTCTATCAAGATATCCAGCTGTTCTTCTGGTGTAATATGCGTAAAGAGATTATAAGGCATATCAATAATTGCGACGTCATAGTTGTCAACGACTTCTGCAATTGGCCCGATTTCTACATTGCCCTCGAGTCCAAAATGAATGATGTTTTTTCTAGAACCTAAAACGACGCGCGGGTTAATGTCTCGGCCGACGATGTTAATGCCCATTGATAGTGCTTCAACTAAAACTGTTCCAATCCCACAACAAGGATCGATTGCCCGAATCCCTTCAGGGTGAGGCACTGCAATATTGGCAACTGCCCTGGCAACACGTGTACTTAGCGCAGTTGAATACATATGCGGTTTTTTCTGATGAAGAAACCAGACAGATTCACTTTCGACATGCTTCCCAAAATACCACTTGCCATTCAATAGGACGATGCCAAATGTCTTTTCGGGAGAATGCATTAAATCAGGGGTACCATTGATACTCAGTCCGATTTCACGTTCGATTTTCCGACGTTCGGGATGTCCAATTTTAGCAGTTGTATCAAGGGTGGTCGTATTTAAGCAGACAACTCTAAATGTAGATTCGCCTAAATCATACTGCTTGACTTGTCGAGAAACTTCTTCAAGACTGTCACCAACATAAATAATTTCCAATCTTTCTTTCATGAATGCACTTCGGCTAGGATTTATCTCAATCGAACTTATCAATGCAGTGGAAGGTACATCAAAACCGAAAAAAGATCTCATTTCGAGCATACAAAGGTCATGCTCATCAGTGTGTTGCGTATATGTGTATAGAAAGTTTGAATCGCTCACTCATTTCCCATCCTTCACTGCGTATCATCCATAGCCTCAACTAATTTAAATATAAAATTGTACATTAGTTGTAGAATCTCTATAAATGACAATTCTTCATTAAAACCATCTACGTAGTCCAGTGCAAAGTTCATATCCCAAAGTCCATCTTCACTCGAAAACATCACACTGTATTTCGTGCCATCTCCATTTAAGTGTGTGTCGAGATACGCTTTCATGTCATCGCCGTATTTCTTTTGCAATTTCAGTCCAAATAAAGCGGTATACGTTTCAAAAACTTCATCAAATTCAAGTACGACCGCATCGACTCGAATGACTTCAAAAGCATTTGATTCTAAGTAAACGAATTCATTCAGATGACTTTTTAAGTATAAAATACGCTCATTTAAAAAGGACTGATCTTCTTCACGAATTAAATTTTCCGTTTCTTTAACACATCGTTCGATAGCACTGAATTTAAATTCTTTCTCAACAACTGTTACATCACTAGGTATCAATTGATGCTTCTCTACATACTGTTTATCAATTTCAAACAACTCAATTTTACTAGTCAACGTATTTTCTGTAATATACTTTTCCATCTGTTTTTTTAACACAATCAGTCATCTCCTTCATTGAAGAGAAATTAAAATGGTATCCTCTTATATAGTAGTATATCCTAAATTGGACTGTTCGGCTTCGAATTTGTAACTGGCTTTATGTGTGATTAATACACAAGAGGCTTATAAGAAATAACTAATAAGTTGAAGAAAACTGAATTAACATGGTTAAGATTATTAGCGTTGACAAAGTGTCAATGCATCTATACAATTCATCATGTGCGAACTGTACTAATACATACCAAGTATTACAGATAGGAGCATCACCCATGACAGCAGACAAGTTTAGAACAATTTGCTGACAGTCTGAAAGTTCCTTTGACTCATTTAGTTGAAGCTTCTGGTTTCGCGGTTAATGAAAATGGTTCACTAACTGCTACTGAGAAATCTGGAAACACTACGTTTGAAAATGCAAGAATCTCCTTAAAAATGTCAGCATATATATGACTTTCAATAGTAAATACTTTCGATCGGTTACTTGGACGACGCAATTGCTGTACAATTAACGATAGATACTATATCAAATAACGAACAAACAGGTAAATGGCAGGTGGATCTCTATATGAAAAGAAGCGATAGAAGGAAAAAGAAACGTAAAGGGCTCAAAAAGTTCTTTTTAGTAGCTGGATTGATAGTATTACTTGGAATTGGTTATGGGGTTTATCAATACGCTAGCGGTTTGTCATTAGCAAACAGTGGCATGCTAAATGATGATGAAACAAATTTTGATGAATTCGAAGGCGCGGATTCGCAATTTGGAGAGATTAATGTCCTGTTAATGGGAAGTGATGCTCGAGGCGATGAGAAGGATGCACGATCAGATTCTTTAATGATTGCTCATTACAATCAAACAACGAATGAAGTGAAAATCGTTTCTATTATGAGAGATACCTATGTGGATATTCCAGGCCACGGAAAACAGAGAATAAATTCTGCGTTTTCAATTGGAGGTCCGGAACTTGTTAGAAAAACGATTAAACAGAATTTTGATGTAGATGTTCAATACTATGCTATCGTTGACTTTTCAGGATTCCCAAAAATTGTAGACGTTATCGCTCCTGATGGGATAGAAGTGGATATACCCTATGCAATGTCTCATGGTATCGGAATGACACTACAGCCTGGAAAACAAGTTTTAAATGGTGAGCAGCTGTTGGGATACGTCCGTTTCCGTCACGATATCAATAGTGACTTTGGGCGAGTGGAACGACAGCAGGAGGCATTGTCTAAATTGAAAGAACAAGCAGTGAGTGTTCATAGTTTAATGAACATACCTAAGTTACTAGGAGTTGTAAATCCTTACGTTGAAACAAACGTTGATAAAAGAACGCTCCTAACGATTGGGAAAGGCTTACTTGTAGGTAAATCTAAAGGGATGAAATCATTAAGAATTCCTGTTGCAAATTCGTTTGAAAATGAACGTGTTAACGTGGGAGATGTTCTAAGTATTGACTTTGAAAAAAACAAACAGGCACTACAGGAGTTCTTATCAGCGGAAGGCAATTCGGATGAAACAACGCTAGATGAAAGTGAACCTGAAGATAACAAAAATGAGTACAATCAATAAACTTTTTCTGGAGCACGAGGAGGAAGTTGAATAGAGATTAGTTAAATCGGAAAACGCGCATGTGTTATTAACACGTGCGCGTTTTTTTGCTTTAGTCCTTAGACGTTTTTTCAAATCATCAACGTTTTATTACTTCTCGGTAGGATTTATTAAATACGTAATCGATAAAAATGGGATTGAAAATATACGCATTTCATGTCGGGCGCTCAATGTAACGTCTTTCCTTTCACTAACGGTAAAATCCTCCTCGATGGGAAGCTTGAACGGTTGACTTGTGAGAAAAGAGAGATAGATCCCCGCATCCGATTCACAACCATGAGGCTTGCTGGTCAGCCGCAAATCATTCCCACTCTGATGCAGTTCCAAAACGCCGGTCATCGTTGAAAATGGCAGTGGCAAGGCGATGTTCATATACATTCGACTAGCAGTAATATGCTGTGAATAAAGCGCAACGAATGTAGTGTCATTGCCGATTTTACGGACCCACGCCCTTACATTATCTCTGCCGTCCACTTCATCCATAAGCGCAATTACATTCCCGGTCATTTCAACTTGTCTGCCATGAAGAGGCAAATTGATTTGTTGGGTTTTTCTGCTCATAAACGCGTAAAGAATGGCAAACGGTTTAAACCATGAATGCCAGTTAATCGTCGCGAATAACTGGTAGTCATTGGTGTTTTCATAGAAATCAATGATGCGAGGGGATATCGTTTCGCATTGAATAAAAGGCTCGTAGACCTTCATGTCGTCGACAAGTCCTTGATGTTTTTCACGCAATCTGCCTTCGAGAACGTGTTCACCTATAACCCGATTCCCTCGAATACGACTGACGGGGAAAGTGGGGGGACGAAAATTTGTACCGGGAACGTGTAAAGACCAACCGAAAATACCAAATAACGCAAATACCACACAGTTCAATACGCCATGAAAACGAAGCATGAATTCAATGTTCACGGATGTCAGCCCAAATCCATTGCCAAGGGCATATAACAATGAAAAGATGATTGTTACTCCGAGCGCGCCAAACGATATACGAACGAGCCACTTTTGTATTTTGTTTGCGAAATTTGTTTTGCAAGCAATTATAATGAATCCGCCTATACTAATTATGTATAATCCGACAGATAGTAGCTCAATCCACCTAGAAAATGTAATGCCAATTGCAACAATCAGCGGTGAAACTAACAGAGTTAAACAGACAATCCGGTAGATTCGGGGTTTATAAAGTCTGCCCAGTAAACCGATGAAAATCGGCAATAAGAATGCGGAGTAGTGAAAATGTATGGCGGTCAACCAAGTAATAAGGGGACTGAACCCAGTGTCAATACCGGTCACATAAGCAAAGAACCAAGCACCGCCAAGTGAGATGTAAACAAGACCAGCATCAATCGCGAACTCTTCCAAATGCGTGAATCCCCTTTTGATAAACCGCGACAAACCATACAAAGCGATACGAATCGTAAACACTAAATATACCGCCGCTAACAGACCATTCCACTTCGAATCTGATATTATTTGCAACAACGCCACCGCTAAATAAGCGGGAATCGCAAAAAAGTAATAGCGTTTAGAAAACCAATCTTTCTTACTTGTAATGAGACGTAAGGCAAACGGGACGTAGACGAGCTGTGCAATCGTTAGCATTAGAAAAGGCCATGGTTCCTCACTGAAAAAAACGACGACGACAAATAACACACTATGTATACTTGCAAACTTACGCATTGACATCAGCAGAAAACGCCCCTTTATACGAAAATACGATTCCAATCAGAGGATTTCTTACCGAAACATGAATTTGGTAAAGTCCTTGTTCATCGTCAAATCTTTCTGTTACGGTTGCAAGCCCCTGAAAAACCCGTGGTAATGGAATTTCAAACTTTCCAAGAACAAGCCGCTGGCGTAATGATGTAATCGTCAAACTTCCATTAGTTGCTACTTGGAAATCTAAATCGGCATAAATGAGGTGCGGCTCACCCAAATAATCCCGAATGACAAGCCGTTTTGCATCGAAACTCATAAGCGCGTTAAAATAACGTCTTTTTTTATCGAAATGAAAAACACGTTCCCAGTGCACCTGGCTTTCACCATTCTCCGCAACAAACGCCTTATTCGTTATTGTAAATGGAATGTTTATGCCTCTTTCCGGAAAAAGCAGTTTCCATCTAACACCTGCCCTTAGAACTGGATACAACCACCTAGGTCCGCCGCCAATTTCATTCATGACGCCGGATGCTCTAAATGCAGCACCTGTCGACAGGTCATACCTTTTTTGCAGCATGGGATGCAGCCGGTTGAAATTATCACCCAATACTTGTCTGAAAATCGACATAAAGTCCACCTCACCTTTTTCGTTTACAGCTTCTTGCCGAAGGCACATCTTTACTCATGAGCAAGCCAATCTGTGAAAGAACTATCAGTGACATATTGAATGTCACAGGATTGAAAGGATGGATTGCTGTTGCCGGTACAGCAATGATCGCCGCTATTGTAAGCAACGGGAATAACAGTAGCTGCAATGTGAATAAATGCCTCTTATTACGATAAAATAGCCAACTAATCCCGAGCAGCAGTTCTGCAATTCCAATTAAAAGTATTGATGTCGTAATTCCTTTCTCTGATAAAGCTAAAACGCTTCCGACCATCGCTCTCTCTTCTATGTGCATCCCGATAATCTTCGGAACAAGACCTTGATAAATCCAAATGAAAGCAAACAATAACGTCATAAAATAGGTACTGAAAAATCGCAAATACTGGGAGCGGGGGGCTTCGCCACTCTCAAGCCACCGCTTCAACACATCGAAACTAAGTGCAGTCGCCCAACCAATAACAGGGCGAAATACGAGTTTATCGACAATTTTTCCGGCACGACCAAAATTGACGTCGTAATCATACTGCGTCAAAAATTTCACTCCGTCTTTCTGTGGTTCGTATTTCCAATAGCCACGCCCTTCTCGGATAGGGGATATCCATTGTTCCGTTCCGAACTGAAGGGATGAGGATCGCGTACCGTCTTCTTTATGAAATGATCCAACACTTTTTCCCCATCCTTTAACGCTTATGAAAGGTCCGACTGTCCGAGCATAAACGAACTCTTGGGGCTTGCCTTCTTCTTTAGGTAAATAGGTAATGGAAGAGAAGCGAAGATCCCATTGTTCGTGCATGTCCGGTTTTTGCGAGGCGTCCCATACATTTTCAATATCCGCCTGAATCGGTATTTCAACGTAAATTGGCTTTCTTTTCACCATATTCACCTCTCTATTTTTTCGTCTAGCACTCACGTAAACAGTCTCTCTACTATTTATAACGAATATGTATTGCTGATGTTACTTTGGTCACATTCTACTTATCCAACGAACAGCTTCTAATGAATAAACCTACATGAATTAGGAGATAGTTAATCTAACTATACACGGAAAAAAGGGGGAGGGTGGATGCGTTTTTGGAAAGGTGTTGGGAAGGCCGGCAAGAACGAAGAAATCATTCCTGCATCTCCCCAGGAGAAACCTGAAATCGTCACGATTGATGTGATACAGAAGAAGTTGGAGGGGATCACGGATGTTGTTTGCAAAGAAATTCAAACGCCTGAAGAAACGGTGACAATCACTTACTTCAGTTCACTCGTCGATCCTCTCGGATTCCATGAAACAGTGATTGTTCCTCTAATGAAAGATGAACTGCAAAAAACAGCTGAAGTAATTGAAAATGACAATCTTCCCGGAATGTTGGCCATGATTACAGAAGGGAATACAGTACTGTACTTCCATAAAAAGAACGTATTTTTGAAAATGAATACATTTAGCCCACCCACTAGTTCAATCGCTAATTCAGATACCGAATCAACGGTCAGCGGTCCGCGGGATTCATTTACCGAATCTCTACAAACAAACTTATCCCTCATTAAAAGACGAATACAGAATACTGAATTAAAAAATCGCGACTTTAGGATAGGAACGGAAACACATACTAAAGTTTCCGTTATGTATATCGACAAAATTGTAAACGAGAAAAACTTGACTCAGGTGATTAGCAAAATTGAAGCGCTTGACTACAGAGGTTTTGATGATATCTCCATTTTAGCCCAGCTGATGGAAGACCATCGATTCTCTCCATTTCCTCAATATCAAGTAACCGAGAGACCCGATTTGGTAACAAGCTCTTTAATTGACGGAAGGGTCATTATTATGATGAATAACAGTATTGGCGCAATGATCTGTCCGAGCTCTTTTCTTGGATTTTTCATGTCTCCGGAAGATTATTATAATCGTTGGACTACAGCCACCTTACTTCGTTGTATCCGATTTTTCGGTTTCTTCTTAACGATAATGCTAACGCCTTTCTACATTTCAGCTCTATCTTTCCATTCTGAAATGCTACCTTACGAAGTGTTGAAAAGTATACAAGAATCCAGAAGTAGGGTTCCTTTCCCACCAGTCATTGAAGTTCTTTTCATGGAACTGGTTATTGAAGTATTAAGAGAAGCAGGATCCCGGATGCCGACCAAAATCGGCCAAACGATTGGTATTGTCGGTGGTATCGTTATTGGGTCAGCAGCCGTAGAAGCAGGTCTTGTCAGCAATATTTTGATTGTGTTAGTAGCCATTTCGGCATTACTCTCATTTTTACCACCAAGTTTCAAAATGAGTAATGCAAGTCGCTTTGTTCGATACATTTTTATCTTATCAGCAGGTTTCTTCGGTTTATACGGACAAATGATTGCTTTTGCCTGGCTCATTTATCATTTAGTGAATTTAACGTCTTTGGGAACTCCTTATATGTCGCCGGTGATTCCTAGAAAATGGACAGACCTTCTGGACAGCGTTGTTTTGGCGCCATCCTCTTTCCAAAAGCATAAAAAGGGTATCACGAGTACAGATAGAAAAAAAGAGCTCCCTGAAGAAGGGGGAGAATAGGTTATGGATCAAAATCAGCCAAAGGTATTGAATGGATATCATGTCGTCTTTCTCGTCCATCTTGTGATGAGTGGCAACACTTTATTAACATTGCCAAACTTACTAAGTCCGACAGGCTTTAGCCAGTGGTGGTTCCCAATCATGTTCGGAGTTATCACAAACCTTTTACTCATTCCGATGATTTGGCTTGCCGTTAAATATAGTCATCATAATTTGTTCGCAATTCACGAGTTGCTCCTTGGCAGATGGCTAGGGAAAAGTCTAAATGGAATTCTGATTATATATTCAGCGTTGCTATTGGCCTCTTTTCTTGAGGGGTATTTAGACCTTATACAAGTTATTGCGCTGCCGGAACGGACAATAATTGGGCCATTGCTCATTTTCATGCTTTTGCTCGTTTACATTGTCAGCGGCGGCATTAAGTCAATCGCCCGATTTTGTATCATTAGTTTTTTCCTGGTGGTGTGGATTTTCTTTTTTTTGAAATGGGCAATTGGTGAAGGAGATATTAAACATGTTCTGCCTCTTTTTAACTTTACTAAACAGGAGTTTTTCACAGCAACAAAAAATGGATTTATAGCAATGTCCGGTTTTGAACTAATCCTTTTTTATTTCCCTTATATTATCCATCAGAAAAAAGCATTTAAACAAGCTTCTTTGGGTATATGGATGACCGTATCCTTATACCTTTTGACCGTCTTTACGAGTGTCATGTATTATTCCGAATGGCAACTTGAACATGTGATGTATCCAGTTTTATATTTGTTTAACGCGGTCACTCTCCCTTTTCTTGAGCGAGTTGATGTTTTTGCCATATCACTGTGGGTTTTCCTAATCCTGACGACCGTGGCTGCATTTTTATGGGTTGCAAAGAAGGGATTGGATTCAATACGAGCAAAAGAAAAAAAGAGTCATTTATACATTATAGCTATTGTTGTATTTATTATAGTAAGCATTCCATTACCAAAGGAATTCCAAAATAGACTATATGAAGTTATTTATTACATTAACTATGGGTTTTTGATTTGGCCGATCTTCTTGTGCATCATTCATTTACTGAAAACAAGAAAAGAGGTTGTTACATGAAATGTTTTATATTCTTCTTATTCCCAACTTTATTATTGTGTATGGCCGCCTGTACGCAAAAAGAGCGTTCAAATTCAGTTGAAGATTTATCGATGGTTAGCAGTATTGCCTTCGATTACATTAGTGAAGATGAAGTAAGGATGACGGTCTCAATTCCACAAGCGACAGGCAATTCACAAGAAGTTATTCAAAACTATTCGGTAAATACACCCTTAATCCAGAAAGGGTTCACCGAGATCTCCTCGCAGGCGGGCAAAATGATTTCTTTAAATCAGCTTCGAACAATATTATTTAGTGAGGAGTATGCGAGGAAAGGCGATGTAAATAGGACAACTAAACACTTTTACCGAGATCCAACCGTTGGAAATAATATTCGTCTTGCTATCGTGAAAGATAGCGCGGAAGAAATATTGAAAGGCAGTTATCCTGACATCCCAAGTATAAATATGTATTTATATGACTTGTTACAACCCAAAATGCATACAGCATTTAGTCCCTTTACAACACTTCATGACTTTATTAATTCAGCAACGGATAAGGTATCTCATTCATCTATGCCTTATTTGGAGAAAAAAGAGGGTTCGCTCAAAATTGAAAGTATTGCTTTGTTTGATGGCGGAAAAATGCTTGAAACAATCCCACGTAAACAATCTTCATTAATCCAAGCAATGAAAGGGAAGGACAAACTAGCCCCGCTTGATATTACCCTTGAAAAGGGCTCGGATAAGGAAGAACTGCATATACAATTGATCGAAAGTAAAGTAAAGATTAACAGTAATAAAAAAATGAATTCTCCTCAAGTTTCCATACGAATTAAATTACAGGGTTCTCTGATGGAATATGAGGGGGACAAAGAATTAAGCAGAAAAAGGGAGCTTGAAATGCTGCAGAAGGAAATTAGTAAACATGTTGAAAAGGAAGTAGAAGATCTTTTGGAAAAACTTCGGAAATTAGAAGTTGACCCTGTCGGATTTAGTGAATATTTCAGAATGTATCACAAAGGAAAGTGGAGTGAAAAGCTGACTGAAAAGGTAATTGCATCAGTAGAGTACAAAGTAAGTGTGAATTTCGAACTTCTTAATACTGGGGTTTTAAAATAAGTTATTAAATGAATGATTTAACGAGCGTAACGATGGGTTACGCTTGTTAAAATTGTGGATTGTGGAGAAAACTCGAACTAATAGCTGTGACATAATACTTCTTGCTAAATAAGTAATTATGAAATATAATTCATAATTATACATATTAGTGCATAAAAGAGTGTGATAATAAATATGGGTTTGTTTTATCGAAAATGAATGCTAGTAAGTATAAAAAAGGAGTGGCAAAATAAATGAAACTTTGGGGCGGACGTTTTACAAGTCGTGCAGATGAAATAATGGAGAAGTTCAATACATCGTTACCTGTAGATCACAGATTATATAAAGAGGACATTGCTGGTAGCTTGGCACATGTCACAATGTTAGTGCATTGTGATTTACTAACACCGGAAGAAGGGGAGCTGCTCGTAAACGGTCTCCAATCGATATTGAAGGATATCGAAACAGGTACTATTAAAATTGAAGGCAATTACGAGGATATACATTCATTCGTAGAAATGCATTTAACAGAACGTATTGGGGAGACTGGAAAGAAGCTGCATACAGCACGCAGCCGAAATGACCAAGTTGCTGTAGACATGCGCTTATACGCAAAAGGCAAGGCGTCGGAAGTGATGGACAACCTTCAAATGCTCATCGATTCGTTGTATGAAAAAGGTGCAGCAAACAATGTAATCATGCCTGGCTATACGCATTTACAACGTGCGCAAGTCGTGACATTCGGCCATCACCTAGGTGCGTACGCGCAAATGTTCAAAAGGGATAAAAAACGTGTTGGAAACGCAATTGAAATTTTGGATGAAAACCCATTAGGTTGCGGGGCACTCGCTGGTACAACGCATAACATTGATCGTGAAGTGACAACGGCTTTATTAGGTTTTGCAAAACCTGTGGATAATTTCCTTGATGGTGTCAGTGATCGTGATTACTTACTTGAACTAATGTCGAATTTCTCTATACTGATGATGCATTTAAGCCGATTGAGCGAAGAACTTATATTGTGGAGTAGTCAGGAATTCAAATTCATCGACATGGCAGATGCGTATTCAACGGGAAGTAGCATCATGCCACAAAAGAAAAACCCCGATGCAGCAGAATTGATTCGCGGAAAAACAGGACGCGTTTATGGCTCATTGTTTTCACTACTAACGACGCTGAAAGGGCTACCTTTGACATATAACAAGGACATGCAGGAAGACAAAGAGCAGTTTTTTGATGCACTTGATACTGTGTTGGATTGTATAGAAATTATGTCGAAAATGATTGACACACTTCAAGTAAATGCGGATAACATGAAAGCAGCGATTAAAGCTGGTTTTCTAAATGCGACAGAAGTTGCCGATTACTTAGTGAGTAAAGGGACAGCATTCCGAGACGCGCATGAAATTGTCGGGAAATTGATTATTTACTGTGAACAACAAAAGAGAGCAATTGAGGATTTGACAGTGGAAGAGTTGGCGAAGTTCAGCGAACAGATTACGGATGATATCTATGATTACATTGATTACGAAAACATCATTACAAAAGGGAATAAGCACTTGATGAAACAAGTGGGGAAATGAAAGAAGGGACTGTCTTATCCAGACAGTCCCTTTTTGTAATATAAAGTATCACAGCTGTTGAGTAACCAAGAATAGCCAGTAAATTACTTAATTACACGCTGAGCACTACTTGGATAGTCGCAATTGGATCGCTTGAATTGAACAATTTCTATACAATTATTGATGTGTTTATAAGTAGGGATGCGACTTCGTCGCATCCTTACTTATTTTTTTCGGTAATCTTATGGTGATTGTTCATCCGTCGCTCTCCAAAGACACTAGTAAAAGTAGTTCCGAAGCTTTTCGGGACGAAAGAATAGATCGCTTCTTATATGGAGAGAGGCGGTCAAAGATACAATTTTGACCGCTCAAGCCTTCTAATAAGGTATCTCTATTATTAGAAGAATCTATTAGAGCATAACAAAGAATACAATATACAACGTGCAAGAGTGCCCGAAATTGCATCTTCGGGCACTTACACTCTCTATTGGAAGTCATCTATTCTTTTTTTCCCAAGCAACCGCATTTTTCACTTGAATATTGTAGGAACGCGACAGGTAATTAATCATAACAGTATGTCCGAAAAGAGTGTGGGTAGAAGTGACAGAGTCACTTCTACCCACACATGCCCCACGGTAAAACTGTCGTGATTAATTCACCGAAAGCGTGCCGAAAATAGTCTAGTCAAAATGGCAGTTTTTAAGTCCTACTCGCCCGTGTTTTATGCCGGAATTGGTTAATCCACAGACAAGTTATAGCATAAGTTTCATGACCAGGAATCGCGTCTAAGTGGGTACTTAGCGCTATTACCCCATTATATTGTAGCCGGCATCTACATAAATAATTTCACCAGTTACGCCGCGGGATATGTTGCTTAACGTGACCATTGTCATCTCCGCTACTTCTTCTTGTGTTACGTTACGTTTCAAAGGAGCATTCTCTTCAATTTGAGTCAAAATTTTATTGAAAGAAGCGATGCCTTTTGCGGATAGTGTCCGAATTGCACCAGCTGAAATTGCATTGACACGGATATTATCTTTTCCAAGGTCAAACGCCAAATACTTAACAGATGCTTCAAGCGAGGCTTTCGCAACTCCCATTACATTATATCCGTCAAGCACACGCTGTGCCCCCAGGTAACTCATCGTAACGATAGAGCCGCCTTCCGTCATAAATGGACGAGCTTCTTTTGCCGTTGCAATGAGTGAATAAGCGCTTGTATCTTGTGCAAATGCAAATCCGCTTCTTGTCGTTTCTACAAAGTCGTTTTTCAAATCCTCAGCATGGGCAAAAGCAAGTGAGTGGACCACTCCGTGAATTGTACCGACTTCTGCACCGATTGTACCGAACGCTTCATGGATACTTTCATCCTCATTTACATCACACTGCACAATCAGTTTTGCCTCGTAACCCGCCGTACCTAACAGCTTTTCAAGTTTAGCGAGTGAACGCTCTTTCCTGTATGTGAAAATCACGTTTGCACCGACTGTGAAAAGTGTTTTGGCTACTCCCCAAGCAAGGCTCCGTTCATTCGCCACACCCATTACCACAATATTTTTTCCTTTTAGTTTCAATAAATCTTCCATAGTAACCTCCTGATTAGGCAAGTGTAATTCAATGCCTATTATTAGTACCAGATGCTAAATGAATTATAGCATATCTGTTTCATTCGTGTGAATAACAAAAATAATAAATGAAAACGCATTCAATAATGTAACTTACGAAATAAATAAAAATACAGTTGACTTTATAATTATGCATACATATAATAAGCTTAACTTACAAACAGGAGTGATTGTCATGAAGGTAGGAATCATTGGCGCTTCAGGGTATGGTGGACTAGAGCTCATCCGGCTACTGCACAACCATCCTGAAGTCGAAAAAATTGAATTATTCACATCATCTAAAGAAGGAATTGTCTTTTCGCATAATTTTCCGCATCTAATGAATATATCCGATCAGTCACTTCAAAAAATAGAGTACGAAAAGTTAATGGATTTCGATGTCGTGTTCTCGAGTGCACCAGCAGGAGTCGCAAGTAAGCTTCTTCCTCCGTTACTAGGGAAAGGACCTCGCCTGATCGATTTGTCTGGAGACTTCCGTTTAAAAGATTTAGCTCAATATGAGCAATGGTACCAAAAAGAACCTGCACCGGCATCCGCGGTCGAGCATAGTGTATATGGTCTGACCGAATGGAATACTGATGCAATCAGACAAGCGCAACTAATAGCTAATCCTGGTTGTTATCCTACGGCGGTTCTGTTGGCGCTCTTGCCTTTACTCAAAGATAACTTGATTGATGCAACTCAATTAATCATTGATGCAAAAAGTGGTGTGTCTGGGGCAGGCAATACACCCAATAAAATGACCCATTTCAGTGAAACGAATGAAAATACAGCCATTTATAAATTGAATCAGCATCAGCATATACCAGAAATAGAGCAGGCATTTTCGATGTTTGCGCAAGAAACAGCGCCTATCACTTTTAGTACACATCTTGTTCCGATGACAAGGGGAATTCTTGCGACGATTTATGCACCCGTCATGGAAGGTATTACGGAGCAACAACTCGTGGATTGCTTAACGACAACCTACGCTGAACATCCTTTTGTCCGAGTTATGCAAGAAAATGGAAAGTTCGGTACCAATCAAGTATACGGATCGAACTATTGTGATCTCCTCGTGAAAGTTGATCCGCGGACGAACAGGGCAACCATCGTATCCGTCATTGACAACTTAGTAAAAGGGGCAGCAGGGCAAGCCATTCAAAATATGAACGTACAATTTGGTCTCAAAGAAATAACCGGTCTATCACTTGTCCCGGCATTCATTTAACCTAGGGGGAATATTATGACGACAACAGCAAGAGCGTTAAAGCGTCTATCAGGAAATAATATCGCTTCCCCAATCGGTTTTAAAGCGACTGGGCTCCATTGCGGCATAAAACACAAGAATAATGATTTGGCTTTACTAGTCAGTGAAGTCCCGGCAAGTGTTGCGGGTGTTTTTACAACAAATGCAATTCAGGCAGCACCATTGCTTGTTACGAAAGAAGCGATAAAACAAACGGGGAAAATGCAGGCAATCATCGTGAATTCAGGAAACGCTAATGCCTGCACAGGAAAACAAGGGTTGCTAGATGCACGTCTAATGCAACAAAAGACAGCAGAAAAACTTGGAATCGCTCCTGGGTTAGTCGGAGTAGCATCTACTGGAGTTATCGGTGAAATAATGAAAATGGAACCCATTGTTAAAGGGATTCCAAAACTTCAGCCAAGTTCTGCATTAGAAGGATCTATTCTATTTTCTCAAGCGATTTTAACGACAGATACAGTTACAAAAAATACTGCATACAGCACAGTAATCGACGGCAAGAAGATTACTCTTGCGGGGACAGCAAAAGGATCGGGAATGATTGACCCGAATATGGCTACGATGCTTGGTTTCATTACAACTGATGCCAACATTGAATCGGTTCATCTGCAAGCAGCTCTTAAAACTGTAACAGACGTAACGTTCAACTCAATTACGGTGGATGGCGACACCTCTACAAATGATATGGTACTAGTTATGGCGAATGGGTTAGCCGGCAATAGTGCGCTGACACCATTACATCCCGACTGGGAACTGTTCGTTAATGCATTGCACGCAGTATCCCAAGAACTTGCAAAAATGATAGCTAAGGATGGAGAAGGGGCGACAAAGCTCATCGAAGTCGAGGTATCGGGTGCAGTTTCGGATGCTGAAGCAAGAAAAATTGCCAAAACAGTCGTTGGGTCACCACTTGTAAAAACAGCCATTTTTGGTTGTGATGCGAACTGGGGAAGAATTATCGCGGCTGTCGGGTATAGTGGTGCAACACTAGATCCAAATGCCATTAAGATTAAGATTGGATCAACAATCGTAGTAGAAAACGGAGAACCTGTGCCTTTTTCTGAAGCACAACTATCAGGCTATTTGAAACAGCCGGAAGTGAAAATTACAGTCGACCTTCACCAAGGCAACGGTCATGGGTTGGCATGGGGGTGCGATTTAACATATGACTATGTCCAAATTAACGCAACATACCGATCGTAAACGAATTGTTATTAAACTAGGTGGCAGTATGCTTGAAGGATTGAACGAAGCCTTTTTCAAAAACTTTAAACAACTGCAGGAAACAGGACATGAACTGATACTGGTTCATGGAGGGGGTCCTTTCATTAATAATGAATTGGCCAAAAATAACGTATTATCCTCGGTGTTAAACGGTATTCGAGTGACATCGAAAGAAGCGGTAGGAATTATTCAAATGACGTTGGTGGGTCAAGTTAATCCAGCCCTTGTCCATCAATTAAACAAAGGCGGCATTGATGCGATAGGTATGAGTGGATATGACGGAAAACTACTTACATGTACAGTGTTTGATGAAGAGGTGTATGGATATGTAGGGGAAATTCAGCATGTCCGAACAGAACTTCTGGAAAATATTCTAGCAGCAGGGCTTGTACCGGTTATTTCATGTATCGGTGCTTCAGAGGACGGTGCTCCGCTCAATATCAATGCGGATACGGTCGCTAGTAAAATAGCATTTGCGATGAAGGCTGACAGTCTTCTCCTCGTCACGGATACTCCAGGTATTCAAATAAAAGGAATTGTTCAAGAAAAAGCATCACAAATAGAAATAATGCAGTGGATTGAAACAGGAGAGATTTACGGAGGCATGTTACCGAAAGTGGAAGCTGCACTTGATTGTTTACATGCAGGCATTCCGTCCGTACAAATTGTCGGTCAGCAACTAGAAGGAACTGACATTAAATACGAGGGGGCATTCATTTGAGTACGTTATTTAATAATTACGCGCGACGTTCTGTTCATCTTGTAAAAGGAAAAGGGACAATCGTCACTGATGACAAAGGGAAAGATTATCTCGATTTTACAAGTGGAATCGCAGTCGTCAGTTTAGGCCATGCAAATGAAAAACTTGTCGAAGCAATGAAACTGCAAAGTGAGAAACTATGGCACACATCAAACTTATTTGAAAGTCCTGAACAGGAAAAACTAGCGGCTAAACTTGTGGAAGAAACTCCTTTTAGCCACGCGTTTTTCTGTAACAGCGGCGCCGAAGCAAACGAAGCAGCCATTAAATTGGCACGTAAGCATACACAGAAGAATATCATTATTACTTTTGAACAATCCTTTCACGGACGTACATTTGGCGCAATGTCCGCAACTGGGCAACCTAAAGTTCGCGAAGGATTTGGCCCGCTGCTAGAGACATTCCGGATCATTCCTTACAATGACGTAGCGCAATTGGAAGCAGCGGTTGACGGAGATGTAGCTGCAATCATGTTAGAAGTTATTCAAGGTGAGGGCGGCGTTCATCCAATCGAACCTGAATTTGCACAAAAAATAACGGAAATTTGTAAAACAAACGGAATTTTATTGATTGTCGATGAAGTGCAAACAGGAATCGGTCGATCGGGAACCCGTTATGCCAGTGAACAGACGGTTCTAAGACCCGATATTATGACTCTTGCCAAAGGATTGGGAGGAGGATTCCCGATTGGGGCTATGCTTGGGGCAAGCGAGCTCTTCGATTCATTTGGACCTGGTACCCATGGCACAACATATGGCGGTAACCCACTTGCCGTTGCGGTTGCGCAAACAGTCGTAGATATTGTTTTCGAGAAAGAGTTCTTGCAAGAAGTTAAAGACAAATCAAACTACCTTGTTGAAAAGGTGCAGACGCTATTACCGGAGGATCAATTTTCAATTCGTGGTGCTGGATTGTTATTGGGGATTCAATGCCGTGGAGACGTGTCTTCATATATTCAACAGGCAGAAGAGGCAGGGTTACTGCTCGTCCAAGCAGGAAGTAACGTTATTCGACTTTTACCGCCTTTAACAGTTACATACGAAGAGATGGATAAAGCAGTGGATATTATTACTACCATTTTGCTAAGTGAAAAAGCGACAACTAACTACTAGCGTACTTGAATTAAAGTGTTCAGTGAAGCACTATTCAATGAACCTAGTCTGAAGGTAACCAAAAGGACCTGCTACTTACTAGCGGGTTCTTTTGGTTTTATTTTATTTAATAGGCCTTTCATACAGTTTATTGTCATTAATCTAAACCCTCGGAATCATATTGGATAAATATTGAAACTTATTTTGTGAAAACACTGTATAGTAAGAGACTTCATTAGATAATATACAGGAGGTAAGAAAATGACAGATAGTGAGAGAATCAATCTATTCATGGGTATTCGAAACTTCCGTGAAAAACAAGTAACCATAGGATTAACACTGGAAGAAGAAAAGTCATTATCTACATTATTAAAACAAATGGAAGAAGATATTGAAAAAGTACATAAAACAATATTGAACTATAACGATGAGCAAATGAAAACCCCCATAAAAATGGAGGCAATTCGAAATGTCACATTTGTTGAAAGTCCGGTTAAACAGAACTTAGTTGATAAGTTAATGAAAAAAGAGCCAATTGTCTATTATAAACTTCAAGTGTCCAGTTGGGATGATCTTGACACTTATCAATTGCCCTATCACTTTGCGTTAGAAATGAAAAGATTCATGGAAGAGGTGGGCTTAGGAAGTAAGTGGAATACCTTGTTGCCGGTAACCATGGAAATGTCACCAACTGAAATTTTAGATAAAGAAGAAGTTGAATGGTTGAATTTACTACCCGATCCGAAATGGTGTTTAGCTGCTTTTAATGGAGTGGATGAGCTGGAGAATTGGGCACAAAAGCATAGCGAAGAAATGCATGAGAGCATCATATGGTTAAAAGAACAATGGCAAGATGGCTATCAGATTTACATTGACTTCACTGAAATGGAATTTATACAAATTCAGTAATAATAAGTTTATTGATGAAGTAGGCGGTTCTGATGAAAAAAAATAAGAAAAAATAAATAATTATTAGAATATTCGAAGTTGCACCTGAATATAAAGGTATGAAAACATACGTTTCAGAAGACTTTATTGAATTATTAATTCGAAACTAACAACCAAAAAGCGTGTTATAAAAAAAGGTATGAAACGGTGGGCTGCCCTTTAACAAGGCAGACGTTTCATACTTTTTCTTTGTACTTTTACTAGGAAAGACTATACGGAATTTTCTTTCTATTGTATTATTGAAGTATAAAGTCTGTTAGTAGAAAAGGAGAGTCTAAATGTCGAAAAAGTTTATGGTGATTTTTACCGCAATCCTCCTTATGTTTACCGCAATAGATACAGTTTTTGCTGCACCTTTATTCAAAGACGTTACAGACAAGCATGCATCGAAAGCGGAATTGGACTTTTTGGCGAAGCGAGGTATTATTTTTGCAAATCCATCGGAGAACTTTGGTGTGAATGAAGAAATTACACGCCTAGAAGCTTCGGCTATGATTATTAAGGCACTCGGTCTCGATACTTTGAATCGGCCGGATCCGAATTTCTCCGACGTTACTATTGAAGATGAGGGTTATGCCATCGTTGCAACAATGGCAGATGAAGGTATTATGAAAGGCAATGCAAGCGGAGAGTTCATGCCGAACAACAAGTTAACAAGGGGACAGATGGCGGCAATCCTAGTCAATGCATTTAAATTGCAAGGTACTACTAAACATTCTTTTAAAGATGTCAATGCATCAAACTGGGCATCAAATTCTATTAAAACGCTATATGCCAATGAAATCACAGTAGGCTATCCAAACAATACTTATAAGCCGACAGCCTTCATAACGAAAGCCAATTTCGCTGTTTTCCTTGCACGTATACTAAATCCAGAATTCAAAAAGAAACCTGTTTGTTCCAAGGTAGATAGTAAAAAAACTGCTGTTGTCAACGTTCAAGTGACAAACTTGTGGAAATCCCCCAACAAAAACCGTGTAGTGGATCGGCCTTCTATTTCCAGTCCGACCGATATTCAAAAATGGGCTAAAAGCATGTCCGTAAGCCAAAAGTTATGGCTCGTAGGAAAGACGGATACGCAAGCTTTATACGGACAGGAAGTCGTTATTTTGAAAAGTAGTGGAAATTGGCATGAAATTGCTGTAAAGGATCAATATTCGCCCAGGAACAAAGCAGGATATCCAGGATGGGTCCCGAAAACGCACATAATGGAAACAGCTTCGAATTACACGGATTGTCAAATAGCAATCGTAGATACGAATATTGCCACTCTCTATAATGAACCCAAAAAAGCAAGCAAATTTATGGATATTAGCTATACGACAATTCTACCTGTCATAAAAGAAGAAGGAGACTGGATTCACGTTCAAACACCGGCAAGTGGGGTGAAATATTTACGTAAGCAAGACGTGAAAATCGTTAAAAATTTCGGATCAATACAAAAACCGACTCAAAAAGACATTGTTGATAGCGCCAAAATGTTCCTTGGACTTCCATACATCTGGTCGGGTATATCAGGCTTTGGTTTTGACTGTTCAGGTCTCATTCATTCCGTGTATAAAAATCATGGCATAATGATTCCGCGCGATTCGTTTGTCCAGGCGGTGAACGGTACTCCTGTTGCCAAGAAAAATATGCAACCCGGAGACTTGTTATTCTTCGCTTACAATCAAGGAAAAGGGAAGGTGTACCACGTAGGAATGTATATCGGGAATAACCAAATGATTCATGCCCCGAATTCGAGCAGAAAAGTAGAGATTGTTTCTATCAATGCACACCCATATAAAGTTAACTTTTCAGGGTCCAGAAGGTATTTAAAGTAATGTGAGTTTCTGAAGACGTGAGGGGGAAATAACGATAAAGCATCCTTCGGGGTGCTTTTCACTGGACTATTTTCGGCCCGCTTGCGGCGAATTAATTACGACCCTTTTACCGAGAAGTAATAAAGGCTAGAAGTGACTCCGTCACTTCTAGCCTTTATTTTCGGTCATCCTGTTGTGATTAATTGCCTATCGCGTTCCTACAATATTCAAGTGAAAAATGCAGTTGCTCTGAAAGTATAGAATAGATGACTTTCTATAGTGATTGTAAGTGCCCGAAGATGCAATTTCGGTCACTCTAGCACCTTGTATATTGTATTCTCTGCTTATTTCAGCAAAGATTAAGTGATGCTCTAATAAGAAAGTGACATTTCCTAAAACAAAAATAGAGAAACTATAGTAGGAGACTTGAGCGGCCAAAATTGTATCTTTGGCCGCTTCTCTCAAGGTGAAAAGTCAGCAATTCTTTCGTCCTGAGAAGCTTCGGCACTTCTTATAGGTGAGTGATTGGAGAGCGTCGGATGAACAACCACCATACGATTACCGAGAATACAACAAGTCGCATCACTACTTACTCAAGACATCTCGATAATGATATAGAGGTCGTTCAATTCTTAGCAATCCAAAGACAACTTTACACGAAGTGTCCCTTGTATGATCAAGTTATTTCTCAGTTATTTTCAACAGAAGATGTATTAAGCTAAAACAAGGCAACATTCTGCTGTTTTTTATTATTCTTTACTCGAAGTAAGTCCGCTAGCGTAATAACTCCCTTATCTTCAAGACGCTTCAATAATTCGATAAATAAATGAGCGGTTGTCAAGGCATCCCCTAGTGCACGGTGTCGCTCAAATATTCGTGTACCAAATATCCGCGCGTATTTTTCCAAATCAAACTGATCCCATGATGGATTTAAGTAATTGATTAAATCAAATGTATCAAAGGAAGAAGGCACTTCATATGTACATTTGACTCGCTGTAATTCTCTTTTTAAAACCAGGGTATCAAAGCTTAAATGGTGACCAATCCATCCGCCACTATTCGTATCTTTAAAGAATTGAAAGTAGCTTTCGATTGCTTCAAGTGGGGTAGGTGCATTGTCTACATGATGTTGTTCAATAGATGTCAACTTCGTAATATGTTCGGGTATAAGACGTGATGGTTTTACAAATGTCTGAAATACACTGTCAGTGACTACACTATTTTCAATATGAACAGCACCTATTTCAATAAGACGATCATCTGCAGAAATTGCAAATCCTGTCGTTTCAGTATCGAAGACGGTAAACGGCATATTTCTAAGCTTTGTATCTAGCAAAAATGGCTGATCCAGTTTATAGTTTGATTGCTGTTTTTTCCAAAACATAGATTACCCTCCAATCAATCGCTAAAAATCGTTCATAACTTTGCAAGTAAATGTGATTGCAAGGCGTGGACTGTTGTTAACATAGTCGTTAATTCATCCCGTTCCCATTTGCGAATCGACGCAAAGTGAATTTCAGTTGTAATAGATTCACCACGTAGATGCTTTTTCCATGATAGTCGAATCCTTGTTTTTAGGGCAATTTCATATGCATGACGAATATCATCTGCAAAACCAGCGGACAGTTCTCCTTCTTTCACCAGGTCGTCGACTAATTGCAATGGCGTGCCGTTAATGATGTTTTTTTGTACACCCAATATTTGTAGGCAATGGTGCATGGGAAATAAAGCATGTTTTTTGATATCGAAAACATCACGGTTACCCCTTGCTTTAAATAAAGCAAGAAAGGAATGATTAACTAGTGGTATGGGCCTATTCTGTTCCTGTTGCGCCATATAATAAAGGAAAGTTTGTGAGGATTTCAATTGTATTTGTACCATCTGGGAAAAGCGATTATTTAACGATGCATCTCCCATCAGAAAACGAAAAGATAAAAAATTATAGCCTAGTAAAATATCATCATCGGTTGCCTTCAACGCCCAACTCCGAAGTCTCTTCTGCCAATCGGAAATGGAACCGCGCCATAGTGACTCACTAGACATCATTTTTCCATCACATCTGGAATAACCGGCATTCTCCATATGCCAAACTATCGCATCTCCAAGCTGTAAAAAATAATTATCTACTTGTTGTTTGTTCTTCTCATCTGGATTAGCATAAACAAGGAAATGATCTTGATCCGTCAACATGAATTGTTCTCCTCTGGCACCACTGCCCATCTGGTACCACGCATATGGAACGGGTGGAGTGCCTTTACCTTGTATCTCCATCCACCGCACAGCGAGTTTCACACAGTGTCGTGCGAGTCGGTCATATAACTTTGTAATTATCTCCAACAAGTGGATGGTAGAAATTTCATCGTTAATTAAACTCGATAGTACATCATAAATTGCATTTTTAATAGCAGGCAAACTTTCTATAGAAGAAGCTTCAATCGTTTTTAAGATACCCATCGATCCGCGATCCCGTTTTGTGATCAAATTTGATAGTGTAACAACGCCAACCAGTCGATTACCTTCGACGACAGGTAAGTGCTTTACCCCGTACTTATAGAATGCTGACAGGACCTCGTAGTAGTAATCATGACGGGAAATCGTATGAGGTTTTTTCGTCATGATATCTATGGCTTTCGGTTCACTATTATAACCTTGAGCAAGGACTCTTTGTACTAGGTCTTTTTCTGTTATGATTCCTGTTAATTGCTCTTTTTGATCAACTACTAGAATCGAACTGATTGAGTTATCAATCATACTACGCGCTATTTGTCTTAATGCCGTGTCTTCAGTAATGGTAATGGCAGGAGAATTCATAAAGTCCTCAACACGACGTACGTATGGCTCGCTTTCTCCCCACTCATCTGACAACTTCATTTGCTCACCTAAGGAAGCATAGACATTTGCCAGTCGTATAGACATACTTTTCAAAATAGCATCACGGACGTCTGTATCATCTATTCTCTTCTTCACGACAGAAATAGGAACCTGTAAGCAATAGGAATCTTCCAGTACTACCATTTCAAGATGATGCCAATCGAGTGGTCGACTTGACTCACCTAGGTAATAAGCGATGTTTGAAAAACCGATTATCTCACCTTCCTGAACTTCTTCAATAGCATAGGATGTCTCATCATCACCAATTATGAATATTTCTGCAGAGCCTTTTATGATAAGGAATAATCCTTCGTGGGGGGTTCTGAAGTAGTCCGTCTTTCCAGCCTTTTGGTAATAGGTGAGTTTGCATTCAGACATTAGTTCGTTAAATGCCGTGTCGGATAATCCTTTAAATAATAGCTGCTCATGTACTAACTCATAGATTGCTTTTGTTCGCTGCTTATCATTCATTGTCATCACCTTCGTCTTTTGATAGAAAAATCTCCCTCATCTAATTAAAAATAGAGAGGGAGGAATTTTTTTATTACTTGATTAACGCTCAAGTTCTCTATAACCTGTTTCCGCTCTGAACTTCACTTCAGCATAAGAAACTTCATCAGCTTCGTGTTTTTTAGATGAAACGAGCGTACCAATAATTGCTGCTAAGAATCCTGCTGGAACAGAAATAATTGCAGGGTTCGCATAAGGGAAGAGTGGTTGTCCAACAAAGAACGCGGCTCCTTCAACAGGGTTAATAACACTTGGACTTACTGCAACCAGAACAAGTGCAACAATCAAACCGGTTAACATGGAAGCGACTGCACCTGTCGTATTAAACCTTTTCCAATAGATAGTGAATAGAATTGTCGGAACGTTTGCAGAGGCGGCAATACAGAATGCGAGTGAAACAAGGAACGCGACATTCAATTTTTCCGCACCAAGCGCTAAAATGATAGAGAAAACAGAAACAGCAATTGCAGCGTATCTTGCGGCTCTAACTTGTTGTTTCTCTGTAACTTTACCTTTTTTAATAATTTCTCCGTAAATATCATGTGCAATCGCTGATGCGCCTGACAATACAAGACCGGCAACAACTGCTAGAATCGTCGCGAAGGCAACTGCTGCAACGAATGACTCAAGTGCTGATCCCCCTAAAACACCCGCTAACATTGGTGCGGCCATGTTTCCGGCAGCATTTTCGGCAATGATTGCATCTACGCCAACAAACTTAGCTGCACCGAAACCGAGGAAAATTGTTAGAACATAGAATATACCTATGATCCAAACCGCATAAATTACAGAAGAACGAGCTGTTTTCGCATCTTTTACCGTAAAGAAGCGCATTAAGATATGGGGCAAACCAGCCGTACCTAAAACCAGTGCAATTAGGACGGATATTAGACCAATCGGGTCTTTATAGATTATCCCGGAATGTAAGAAGGCTTCACCATGTGGCGTAGCTGTTCTCATGGCGTCAAACATACCGATAAAGTTGAAGTTGAATTTTAATAGGACAAGGAACGAAATAACAATGGTACCTATCATAAGTAAAATGGCTTTAATAATTTGAACCCAACTTGTTGCAGTCATACCGCCGAATAGGACATAGATTGTCATCATTACACCAACGATTAGAACTGCAATCCAATAGTCGATTCCTAGAAGTAATTTTATCAGGGCACCAGCACCTACAAGCTGAGCCAGCATATAAAATAAAACAATCGTAATTGTATTTAATGCTGCGGCGCCACGAACTTTTCTTGCCCCAAAACGTGCACCAATCATATCTGCCATAGTAAACTTCCCTAGATTACGCAGTGGCTCTGCAATTAGAAACAAAACTACTAGATAAGCTGTCAACCAACCAATACTATAGTAAAAACCATCAAATCCATTTAAAGAGATTGCTCCTGCAATTCCTAGGAATGATGCAGCAGACAGGTAGTCTCCAGCAATCGCCATTCCGTTTTGCCAACCGGTTAATGATCCCCCAGCTGTGTAAAAATCACTTGCAGTTGTCGTTTGTTTGGCCGCCCAGTATGTAATCCCCAGTGTAAGCCCAATTACTGCAACGAAAATTGCGATTGATATAATATCATCCACTTGTAAGTACCCCCTTTAATTCACAACATTTTTCTTTATAATATCTTCAACGTCCAAGTCGAAACTTTTCGCTTTATTCATGTAGATTGATGTAAATACCCATACCATGATGAACATGCTTAGTGAGTACACCCATGTCCAAGTCATCCAACCAATGGCACGATTCTCAAGAATATTTGTATATCCTGTGAGAAGAGGCAGTGTAAAATAGGCAATAAAAAAGAAAATAATATACGGTGTAGAAAATATTCTTTTTCGCTTTACTAAATTTTTGAATTCAGGTGTATTGATAATTTTTTCATAATCCAACTTCACACTCGCTGGGTTATCTTTTGAACTTTTACTCACGATTTCATCCCCTTTTTTTAAAAAGTATTTAAAACTTGTCGGCCATTGGAAATGTAAACTCCTTTTACATGAGAGCGTTTTCAAATTATGTAAAAGTTGTTGTTAAACTAGTAAAATGTGAATAGTTTAACAGGAGGCTAAGTCCACATTACCAAATATTCTGTCAACGTACAAGTTATTTTTTCTAAATAATGAATTTTCTGATACATCTCTGCGATTAAAAAAATTAAAACTTACCGAAAGAAGAGAAATTTGTCGATATAATTGTTGGAATAATGAATCCGATCGAACTTGATTTGCTTTCTATTTGGTTGCTAACCTAGAAAATCTTAGCGAAGGTAAAATACAGGGAGTCAAAGGACTACTATGCGACCTTTCAACATATTGATAGGAGAACGGTGAGGGTTAAGAAACGTAGGCTTATCAAGAAAATCTAAAAAAAACACCCATTATCTTCGTCAAGGAAGATGATGGGTATTTTTAAAAAAGGACTAACTTATTCTCCAGTTTCTGCAGTGAATTTACGTTGCCCAAGTTCTTTTTCATAAATATACAACGCGTTTTTATCTTCTCCGATGCGTTTCAGGTACTCGATATGTGTATCGAAGGCTGCTTCCTCTTCAACTTGCTCGTCCAAGAACCATCTCAAAAATGAAATCGTAGCATGTTCTTTTTCTTCCCAAGCTAGGTCCGTTAATTCATAAATGTTCTTTGTAACCCCTTTTTCTTGTTGTAAACCTGATTCGAAAGTATCTAATACTGATTCAAATTCAATTTTTGGCTCTGACGTTGCGGAGAATTTTGCATGTAACCCGCGGTCATTCATATAGTTGTAAATCTTCATACCGTGAAAACGTTCTTCTTCGGCTTGTTGAAGATAATAATTGGCAAAGCCACTATAATTAGTGTGTTCACAATAAGCTGCCATTGCCATATAAGATTGTGCGGCGTCGAATTCATTGTTCATTTGCTGATTGAGTGCTTCTGCTAGTCGTTGACTGATCATATCCATCACTCCTTTTAATGTTAGGAAATACCTTCTTATAGCATAGCCTAATCTATCCTTTCAATCACGTATTTTGATTGAAAAAACGGAGTTTTGTTGTAGTAGGGATTTTGGTGGAGGGAAGGTGTACGAACAAATTAAATGCGGAATTATACTGATTAAGGATAAACAGGAGAAATAAAAATGAGTATTTTTGATGGAATAATAGGGAATGCATCTGAAATTGATGTAAGCAAAGTAGAGAAGGAAATGAAGGATTTACTTACACCAACTGAAAAAGTGGAGCATGCATATGAATTGATTAGAGATCTGTTGATATTTACGGATAAGCGTCTAATTCTCGTGGACAAACAGGGCGTCACAGGAAAGAAAAGTGAATATCATTCTATTCCATATAAAAGTGTTTTACATTTCTCAATTGAAACTGCAGGAACGTTTGATCTTGAAGCGGAACTGAAAATCTGGCTATCGGGAAGTTCTGCACCAATTCAAAAGAAATTCAATAAATCCTTGAATGTTTATAAAGTACAAAGCGTGCTAGCAGAATATGTTTTGAAATGAACTAGGTCAATTTAAGGTGCCTAGTTCCTGATTTTGTGCTTGATAAAAAAACTCCTCATGTAGTTTAAACTGTACCCTTTGTAAAGGACATTTTAAAAAAACCTTATATAAGTTGAACCGAAGAATTTAACTAACCGCTGATTTCCGTTCCGAGCGGACGCTTTCCGCGGGCACGGCCTCAGCCTCCTCGTCACTGCGTTCCTGCGGGGTCTTCGGCTCGTGCTGTTCCCGCTGGAGTCGCCGCTCTCCACTTCAATCAGCTGAAGTGAGTAACAATCATACATTCAACATATTTAGGAAACTAGAAGAAGATGATGTCTGTATTGTGCAGGCGTCATCATCTTTAAAGTGACCAAAGAAAGATTCTTGGGGAGCGTTATCCCAACAGTTCCCACGACGTGACATTGACTGACCTAAACCCATTTTCTTCACAAGCTTTTGAAATTGGGGACTGGTATAGTGAACTCCTTGATCCGAGTGGATGAAAGCACCTTCAGCTAGCTTTCTAGCGTTCTTCTTCATTTTCCCTAATAGCTATTGCCTTAAATTCATCTGTATATGTAATTCCCTTTTCACTAACAGCTTTTACATAAGGATGTTTCTTCAGTATTCTTTGTTCTTGATCAGTAAATAATATCTTTGACATAGGTTCTGCTGTTGGACTTATGTTTTCCTTGTAATCTCCAGCGAAGGCGCCTTACTGGGGTAGCCGAAGCAATAAGACTGACAGTGGTCTTCTGTCTGGCTTATTGCGGGAGGCATCCCCAAGCGCCAAGCGTTGTTGGTGGGATTCTTTATGTCAACATATAATCGTTGTTATTTCCATTATAAATAAAAGTACCCTCATAAGAGAGACTTTTTTAAAGTGTCTATCTTATAGGGTACATTGTAGTTGCTTGAGGAGTTTTTTTATAGCATATAAGTGTTGCAGGTCAAGCAATTTCAGATGAACTATTAAAGTTTCGCGTATTTAGGATCAGCCACTTTTACAAGTTGCTTACCTAGATTCGTTCCTTTAAATAAACCAAGGAATGCCTCTGGTGTATTTTCAAATCCTTCAACAATTGTTTCTTCATATTTCAGTTTACCTTGCAGTAGCCATTTAGCTAAGTCAGTAAACCCTCTTTCAAAATCAGTAGAAAAATCGCCTAGGGTGAAGCCTTGCATCATAGCGCTCGTCTTAATCATAGCCGATTGAATACGTGGTCCAGCATCTTTTCCTTCTGCGTTGTAGGAAGAGATTGATCCGCATAATGGAATACGGGCATTTCGATTTAGCATAGTAAAAACAGCGTCTGAAACGTCCCCGCCGACATTATCGAAATAGACATCTACTCCGTCAGGAACGGCATTTTTAAGGTCTGTCCAAAAACTTTCTTTCTTATAATTCACAGCTGCATCAAAGCCGAGTACATTCAATAAGTAGTCAATCTTTTCATCTGAACCAGCAATACCTACTACTTTTGCCCCGTTGATTTTCGCGATTTGTCCAACTGCTGAACCAACAGCCCCGGCAGCACCAGAAACGACGACCGTTTCACCTTCTTTAGGTTTTCCGATATCAAGCAATCCAAAATATGCAGTTAAGCCTGTCAAACCGAGAATACCTAAATGTGTTGAAATAGGCGCCAACTTAGGGTCTATTTTGCGAATTTCATTTGCAGTGGCTACGGTATATTCAGCCCAACTGAGATTTCCAGTAATTACATCACCTTGTTTGAAGGCGTCCGACAGGGATTCAACCACCTCACCCACGACACCCCCAGAAATGACCTTATTCAATTCAAATGGAGCAATATATGACTTGGCATCTTGCATTCTTCCACGCATGTATGGATCTACAGACAAATAAAGCGTCCGTACTAAAATTTCATTTACTTTTGGTGAGGGAACTGAACTTTTTACAAAGGTAAAGTCTTCTTTGGTAGGCATTCCAGTGGGCCGATTTGCTAGATGAATTTCCTGTTGTATCAATTGTGTCATTGCAATTCCTCCTTTGTAGTTTGCCGAATTTGTTGGCAATAGAAACCCTAACACTCAGGAGTTACCAAGGTCAATGATTATAGCCTGGCGTCTCATTTTCATTGATTTGCTATTTTCCCGAATTGCTTTGGTGTTGGCACCGGTGTCTTAATCTCAGCAGACACCTGTGGAGGAACCCCAAAATAGTATCCAAAAGTGTTATAATTATAGTTAACTATAACTATTATGTTATTAATATGAACTAGTGGAGGACTTTAAATAAACATGAAGAAAAAGCACATACTTTTTTTGGCTTTGACCTTAATAGTGGCTTTACCAACGTCAGCTACTGTTGTATTAGCAACTAACGAGGCGGAAGTTCAAGCTGTTAAACAAAAAGAAGTCACGACTGCCGCAAAATTTACGGATATTCCAAATAGTCATTGGGCGAAAAATGAAGTTATGCAACTTGTGGAGATTGCTTCCAAAGCATCGTTTTTATCTAATGAACAGTTAGGGTACACAATGAAAATAAAGAACGTATTGCGTAATATTGGATTAACGCAATATCTTCCTGAAGGGGAAGAACGAACGGATGCATTATGAACCTCGTTCTTGGCTTAATCATAAAGAAAACACGAATTGAATAGAAGACTGCTAGGGGAGCCAATTTGGCTGAGACGCATCATGCATGTAAACCCTTCGAACCTGATCTAGTTCATTCTAGCGTAGGGAAGCAACTGAACTCTACATCAAATGAATGTAACTACGTAGAGAACAGCCGCTTTCCGATTATGGAAGGCGGCTGTTTTCTGTTCCATCGCAAATTCAATGAACTAGGGGTTTCCCATCATACACGCTTCGGCGCATTAGCTCTGTTAATGCACCGAATTCAATATTGCAATCTATCCAGTACGGATTTACTTTACTAAAAATTAAATAAAGAATGGATGATTGAAATGGAAAATAGTATTAGCAACTTGGTTGATGAACGTCAAGAGGAGCTATTGCAATTACTTGCAGATCTAGTTCAGTTTCCGACTGTCAGCCCGCCTGCAAGAAATACAGCCGAGGTGCAGCAGTATATTCAAGAGTTTTTAAAACAAGAAAAATTCGATACAGCCAGTTGGGATGTGTTCCCTGGTGATCCAAACGTGGTAGGCATAAAAAAAGGGACAGATGGAGCTCTGTTTAACAGCTTACTCATTAATGGTCATATTGATGTTGCGGAAGTTGGGGATGAAACAGAATGGACTGTGCCTGTCTTTGAACTGACAACTAAAGATGGAAATGCATATGGACGAGGAACGTCCGATATGAAAGGTGCAGTGGCAGCGACTTTACTAGCCGTAAAATTATTAAACGAACTAGGTGTGGAACTTAAAGGTGATTTGCAGATTCAGACTGTCATTGGGGAGGAAGCAGGAGAAGCTGGAACACTTTCGTGTATGGAAAAAGGCTATACAGCAGACTTTGCAATCGTCGTCGATAGTAGCGATAGTCAAATTCATGGCCAGGGTGGAGTAATAACCGGCTGGATAACGATTAAAAGTAAGGAAGTTTACCATGATGCAATGAGGATGAGTATGCTTAATGCGGGCGGAAACGTTAATGGGGCCAGTGCTATTGAGAAGATGATGAAAGTAATTGCCGGACTACAAGACTTAGAGCGTCACTGGGCCGTGACAAAACAATATCCAGGTTTTGTACCTGGTAGCAACACCATCAATCCTGCAGTTATAGAAGGCGGAAGACACGCGGCTTTTGTAGCGGATGAATGCCGGCTTTGGATCACCGTTCATTTTTATCCGAATGAAACCTATCAATCTGTGATAAATGAAATCGAGGAACATTTGAACCATGTAGCAAAAGCTGATCCATGGTTAAGAGAAAATCCCATTCACTATCGCTGGGGTGGAAAATCGATGATTGAAGAACGCGGGGAAATATTCCCTGCACTTGAAATGAATGAGGGGCATGCGGCCGTTCAACTTCTAGCATACTGTCATGAACACACCGAAAAAAGTCCCGTAATCATCGGCATGTCAAGAACAGTAACAGATGCAGGATGGATAGGCGAAGCAGGGATTCCCACAGTTATTTATGGTCCTGGGAAGTTGGAAGAGGCCCATACAGTTGATGAAAAAATAAACATTGAAGAACTAATGGCTTTTACAAAAACGCTTATGATATTTATAAATAAGTGGTGCAATTTGAAAAGAATGGAGAGCAAGTAGTCTCCCCATTCATCTAATACTATTATGCTATTATATGTTGCTTAATAAGTGAAGTCATTTCTTATGCGTCATCAAATGATTGGTATGTTTCAAGAGGTAGATGATCAAAGGATAACCTTACCTAGTGGTTTCCCGTCGAACGATGGGAGCTACTTCTGTTGCTAACATTTCAATACTTGCTGCGACTGAAGAAAACGGCAAGCCTCCGATATCCATTTGTGCAATGAAGCGTTGGTGTCCAAATAATTCGTGTTGATGAAGAATCTTCTCGACTATTTGCTGAGGGCTGCCAACAAATAGTCCGGTTTCGGGACTGGCCATATGGTCGAAATCAGAACGAGAAATTCTCGTACTCATTCCACGTTGTTTGTTCACGTACCCCCAGTAATTTGCATAGTAGGGATAGAAATCGTCTTTTGCTTGTTGTGAAGTCTTTGCTATATACGTGTGTCCTGTTACAGCTATTTTTAGATCCTCTTCAAGATGCCCTGCATCTTTGCCTGCTTGACGATACAAATCAACAAGTGGCTTAAAACGAATTGGGTCGCCGCCAAGTATGGCTAATGCTAAACCAGTTCCAAGTTTGCCTGCTCGTATTGCACTTTCAGGTGTGCCACCGACACCAACCCAAATCGGCAGTTTATCTTGAACAGGCCGGGGGGCAATCATAGAATTAGTTAGAGGCGAACGGAATGACCCATTCCAACTGACGATTTCATTCGCATTCAATTGTTGGAGAAGTCGAATATTTTCATCGAAGAGCTCGTCATAATTGTTTAATTCATGGCCGAATAACGGAAAGGATTCTACGAATGCACCACGACCTGTAATAATCTCAGCACGGCCATTCGAAATCAAATCCAGTGTTGCAAAATCCTCGAATAGACGAACGGGGTCGACCGTACTCAAAACAGTCGTTGCACTCGTCAATTTAATACGCTTTGTGTTTTGTGCCACTGCTGCAAGAACAACTGGCGGAGCCGATATTGCATAATCCAAGCGATGATGCTCACCGACACCAAAAATATCAAGTCCGACTTCTTCAGTCAACTTTCCAATCGCCATTACTTCATGAAGGCGCTGTTGAATACTTATTGTGTTTCCAGTTTGAGGATCTGGACCAAGATCCCCGAAGGTATATATTCCAATCTCAATTCCAGATTTCTTGGTTTCTTTTGGCATAGTACTCATCTCCCAAAACCTAGTTATTCTGCTTCAGAAACAAGAGTAAAACGTTCATTTATATGTTGAGGATTCTCGATTTCATCAAGAACTGCGACTGCGTAATCTGCATAACTTACGTAGCTATCACCTTTTGAATTTACCATTAAATTGTCTTTTCCTTTTTGATACGAACCCGTTCTTTTTCCTTCAGGATTGAAGAATGCTGCTGGGCTAATGAATGTCCATTTAACTCCACTCGTCTTTTGCAGATCTAGTAAGTTCTGTCCTTGATTGGAAGCAGTTGCAAAGTATTCTTTAGGGAATTCGGGTGTGTCAATTAGGCGGATGGTTTTAGCTTCATCTACAAACAAGCTACCTGCACCACCTATAACAATTAATCTTGTTTTGGGAGCGGCTTTAAACACTTCTATTAATGCTTTTCCAGCATCTACATGGAGGTGTTCTTTTCCTGCAGGAGCGCCGAATGCATTTACGACAACATCAAATTGCTGAATGTCTTCAGCTTGCAGGTCAAATATATCTTTTTCGAGAATGTTCGTTTTTTCCCCAGACATTTTTGCTGCGTTTCTAACGATAGCTGTAACTTCGTGTCCTCGGTCAATCGCTTCTTTTACAATAAGACTTCCTGCTTTTCCTGTTGCTCCGATAATTCCAATGTTCATAATAATTCCTCCAGTTTTTTTGGCACATATTTACTAATATGCTCCTAATGATTTGTAGCTATTCATGATATTAATTTAGAATGTAACTGTAATGGTTACAGTTACAACGGTAACCAAAAAATCGAATAAACTATCCAATTTTTTGTGTTAATACCGATATTAACTCTTCCATCGAAATTTCATGTAAAACAGATTCCATCGCATCTTGAGCCCGTAGTAAAATCAGTTCAAGAACAGCCTCAATATTGGCACCAACAGGGCAATTTGGATTTGGTTTTTCATGAAATTGAAAAAGCTCGCCTTCTTCTACGACTTCAACTGCCCTGTACACATCGAGCAGGGTAATATCTTTTAAAGATTTTTGAAGTGTAGCTCCTCCAAGACCTCGCCGAACTTGAATAAGTCCTGCGTTTCTTAGTTTACCAATTACTCTTCGTATGACTACAGGATTTGTATTCACACTTTCCGCAATCCATTCAGAAGTGCAAAGCTCGTTTCTTTCGATTGCTACGAGGGATAGAATATGAACTGCAACTGTAAAACGACTACTGATTTTCATTGCAAGTAACCTCCCGATGTAATCATTATAGTTACATCAGATAATGATTGTCAATCTTTATAATTTAAGTGAAGGGGGAATCGTGTGAATCAAGTTGAAATCCCTGTTTTATTGCCGTAAAAAAGTATGGTTGAATGATATCAGCGGGTCACAAATTTAATGCGAATGATGCATTTGTACATATTGAAGAGTTAGGTAGTTTGGCTTTTAGAACTAACATCATTCCTAAGTCTTTCAATAATTCTTCTCTTTCGGTAAAGCATTTTACCAGCTTCAGCAATATCACTCACTGCAGAACGATTGATGAACGCACCGAACACCAGCCCTGCGATAGGTACCATTTGAAACAGCTTTTTCCAACCGAATTGATCCCGGAAAGAAAAAACGACCTCGCGCCAGCCTTGCAGTTCAGAAAGGACTTCGCGTTTTGTGGAGTCATCGGGATTATCAAATTGAGACAATTGTGTAAGAATGGTTTGTTTACCTACAATGTCAGCAGATACAAATTGCATGCATTTTATGATAAATAAACGTTCCTCTTTTACTTTTGGATCATAACCATAACAAATCGCAATATCCTGTAATGTTTTTAGCTGTAAACTAAGAAGTAGAGGAATGTCGATTGTTAACGTGAAAATACCACCAATACCAGTACTAGCACCTTGAACCGTCGCAATCTTTTTTCTGTTGCCAGTGATTTTTTCTACAGCTGTGTCCATTGTTGAAATATCAAGCTTTTCTACATCTTCCAATGTATTGACAACTAAGCCAGGATAATAAGCAGGAATTTTAGCGGCCGAACTTAAATAACTACCGCCCGTTTGTACATATTGACCAATTTCATCTAATAGTAAGCCGATTTTCTTTTGAATAAAAGCAGGAGTGAATTTATCGATGATTTTAAATGGCAAACGCCCAAGCTTTTCCCAAAACCATAAATCGCTCTGATCTTTTTCCCAAACCTCAACCTTATTTAATTCTTCTGTTAACCATTCCTTAGAATCTGCCACTTTCGTTTCGCCTCTTTCTTTGATATTAATTGTACGTTATTCCATGTGAAAAGTTCCATTAATAACTTTTCTGCTTATTATTAGGTATGGCTGGATGTATTCCGTTATAGATTCAAACGAAATACACCCATTTTTAATTGTCATCTGGTCAACTAAAGGAATAGTCTTACAAATAGGTGTTGCGAATTACTGTATGTACTTGGTTACGCGTATAATGGAAGGAAAGGGGTGTAGAAAAAGTGTGTCTGATTAATTTTCATTACAATGAACATCCGACTTACAAATTGATTGTCGCCGCGAACCGGGATGAGTTTTATGAGCGTCCGACTGCCTCGGCAGATTTCTGGACAGACAAACCTGATATATTGGCAGGACGTGATTTGTTGCACGGGGGAACTTGGCTTGGTGTAACGAAATCAGGGCGATTTGCTGCATTGACGAATTACCGAGACCCACTGGAAGTCAGTATTGACAAACAATCTCGAGGCGATATCGTCGCTAACTTCTTAGCAGAAACAGTGTCGCCTGAAGAATACCTTGAAACATTGAAGAGGAAGAAAGACGATTATGCAGGATTTAATATTCTCGTCGGCGATTTTGATTCTTTATACTACTTTTCCAATAAGCAAGCAGAAACCACGAAAATATCTGAAGGAACACATGGTTTGAGCAATCAGTTTCTGAATACGGCGTGGCCGAAAGTGGTGAAAGGGAGGACTAAGCTTCGGGATTATGTATTGGCACATGAAATCGTTAACACAGATGTTCTTTTCGATATCATATCTGATGCTGACGTCGCGCCAGATGCACTACTGCCGAATACCGGGGTAGGCTTGGACCTTGAACGGCAACTGTCACCACTGTTCATCAAAACACTAAACTATGGAACCCGTTCTTCCTCAGTCTTACTCATAGGTCATGATCATAGTATTACTTTCATCGAGCGAACATATGTCAATGGGGCTTTAAATGGGGTTAAAGAATTCGAATTATGATTTATATAGTGTTACCCTTACTACTTATTTTATATAGAGGGAGTTGTAGAAAGTGGACAGTGCAATCCGAACCTACTTTGCAAACCTGGAAGCAAAGGATAAAGAGGTACAATATGAAGCATTTACTACAATTATTGCAGTTATTAAAGAAGAAGTGGAGTGGGCTTATGAGGTTTGGGATCAATTAAGGGATTGGTTGACGGATTCCGATAATCATCGAAGATCTAGGGCAGCACAGTTCCTAGCGGGTCTAGCGAAAAGTGATCCTGAAAAACGCATACTAAGCGACTTTCCAGCACTGTGGGAAGTGACACAGGATCCAAAATTTGTTACAGCTCGACATAGCCTGCAATCGATATGGAAAGTGGGCTTGGCTGGAATGGAACAAAAAGAGCTGTTGATGCATCATTTAGTCGATCGCTTTCAAAACGGTGCGGATGAAAAACATTACACCTTGATTCGGTTTGATATCATTCAAGGGTTGAAAAATTTATATGATGAATTAAAAGATGAAGAAATTAAAAAAATAGCAATGGATTTGATAGAAACAGAAGAAGATATCAAATACCGTAAGAAATATATGACTGTGTGGAAATGAAGAGTCTAGTGTGAGGAACTGTTAGCTGAGTTCACACTAGAACTAGTACCTAAACACATGGCGGGCGGCATATTGCAAATCAAGAATAGGGAAGTTCTCTACCTTCTAAATATGCATTTAGGTTTTCCAATGAGTCATTGAATCCTTCTTGATTGAATTGTACACGCGTTCCGTCCAGTTCAGTGATTAACTCAATGGTAAACAGTATTTGATTTGAATCCCAGTAATAAGAAAATTTTTGATTTGGGATGACTTCTTTTATTGTGAAGGTCATGGGCATGCTTTCCCCTTCTTTAAGGTCGTTATATAAGCTCGGCATTAATGTGAAAACCGCTTGTTCTCCAGCTGTCAAAATTGGAATAACCCAATTGGATCCTGGAGCGTACCAGATTGAAAATTCCTTGTCGTTAGCAATCGCATTCCAAACTGTATTTATATTCTTCTTAACAACTATTGATGAACAGCCATTACTCAATGTTAACAACCTCCTATACGTGCTCTTTAAGTATAGGAACTTAAAGAAGAAAAAACAAACGTGTTACGATGCATTCGTATTTAATCTGAACATATGGAACTGAACAAGATTTGTCGAGCTAATTGAAATTTCATTTAGAACAGGAGTGATTAGCATTATGTACGAACTAAAAACAAAAGAAAATGACAATAGTGTTATTGAGTTCATAGAAAATATCGAAAACCTTAAAAAACGTGAAGATGCATATAGATTGTTAGATATATTTACTGAAACAACAGGTTTCAAACCAAAGATGTATGGCCCTAGTATTATTGGATTTGGTTCCTATCACTATAAATATGAATCTGGTCATGAAGGAGATGCGCCGTTAGCCGGTTTTTCTCCTCGAAAAGCCAAAATTAGTTTGTACTTTGAACCAGAATTCCCAAAACGAGTAGATTTATTGAAGGATTTTGGTAAACATACAACAGGAAAATCATGTGTCTACATCAATAAAGTAGCTGATATTAAAGTTGATATATTAAAGATGTTAATCAAAGAATCACTACGGATTACCAAAGAAACCTATCCAAATCAGTAAATGTAGGAGGGGATTAGATGAGACCGAAAATTAATATAATTACACTTGCCGTGGATGATTTAGTGAAGTCTGTATCCTTTTATAAGGATGTATTGGGTTTGCCGACGCAAGGGATAGATGATGGAGAAGACCATATTCTGTTTGAAATGCAAGACAATTTATCATTGGTACTTTATTCGCGTTCAAAGCTAGAGGTGTTAGCAAATCAAACGAACACTTACAAAAAGTCTTCGGAATTTATCCTTAGCATTGCAGCTAATAGTGAAGAAGAAGTAGATTCAATCTTAAAAAGGGCTATAACAGCAGGTGGAACACTTCTACCTAATCAGCCAACGAAATTTGATTGGGGCTATACTGGACATTTTCAAGACCTGGATGGACATACTTGGGAGATAGTTTGTTTTAATTCAAATGAGTAGTATTTATAATTAAGACATTTCTTCATTGTAAAAGAATAATCTAATGGATCGCAACAAAGAATTTTTAGTTGGGCGTATTCATGTTTCACAGACTATGTTTTAGTGGTATAAGACGAGTAGGGAGGAGTTGTTGGTAAATGACTTTCATACATATTGGCGTATTTCTCATGGCGGTCGCATTTGCAATCGTTGCAGTATTCATTGCTAAATTGCTTATGAGCGTATCGGGCGTCATTGGTTCCGTCGGACAAACAATCAGTAATATGGAATCAAAACTAGACAAGACAATCAGTGAATTGGAACAAACGATTACAGAAACAAATCTAACAGCAACAGACATCGAAGCAAAATCACTAGCATTAAATAGTATTTTCTACACAGCCAAACATGTAGGCGATTCAACGTCGCTCATGAGTGATGAATTAGCTGGAAGAACAAAACGTTATTCCGAAGACACATCCTTACCAGGCACGAAACCTTTCGTACGAATCATTCAGTTTTCTGAATTTGCATCAGGCCTATTCAACTCCTGGAAGCGCGGAAAGAGTGCTTCATCAAAACAATTTTGAAATGAGGGATGAACATGGATTTAACAGGAATCGGCGTATTGCTGATAGGTATCGCATTATTGGTGTTGGCAATTTTTGTAGCACGCGTATTGAATAATTTTTCATCTATACTAAGTGGAGTTGATAAAACAATTGAACAACTTCCGAATCAATTGGATAGTATTTTACATGAGACGGGGAATTTGATCCATAATAGTAACAATACACTTGCCGATGTCAATGAAAAACTGGGAACGCTGACGCCATTGTTCCATATCGTTGGAGATGTAGGTGAGTCTACAAGAATACTGTCATCATCACTTGTCGATTTGACGGCTTCTGCAAAAGATAAGATGGGCGGAGCTGACCTTGGTCAACAGGATAAGCGATTAGGTGGATTATACGGTACGGCTGCTCTTGGATTTTATGCCATGCGAAAAAGCAAGGATGCTAAAAAAGGAACAGGTGCGAGGCATGCAAGGAATTTGTATACGGAAGGTGAGAAACGTACTTTTGATATTGATAGAATGAAGGCCGAAGCGAGAGAAGCTGCAAGAAGTGGAAAATTCATCAGTGAAGATGCAACATAAAAAATAAAAATCGTGTGGAAGGAAAGAATTCCTTCCACACGATTTTTTATTGTTTACCTTGATTTTGTAATGGGCATTGTTTCTTTAATCTCTTTTCGCCTCTGTGATAGAAAAAATAAAAATGATAGAAGCCCATAGATACCTTCATACTTTTCGCGTCTAACAAACTCTTTTGCACCGCCGGTCTGTTGTTTTAATAAGTTTGTTTTAGCAAGGGCGGCTGTTGTGAGTTTTCTTGACGCTTCCCCTGCATCACCAACGATATGGAAAAGTGGGCTTATTTCATTCACTTGTTCGTTGACATTACTGAGTGTCGCATTACTTGTTTGAAGGATATCCGAAGCTTGATGTGTCACATCGTCGAGCACCTCGGGCAAACGATCTGTCGTCTGTTGGAGACTTGCAAGCACATCCGACAACTTATTAATCGGTTTCAAGAGAAAAATGACCAGTACAGCAAATGCGATTCCGATAATGAGTACACCAATACCTAACCAATCCATATTCACTCACCCCGTTTTTAAGTTTATGACTTATTCTTTTGTTGCGGCATCGGCAAACGTTTTGGTCTAGCCTCAACCTCACCCGATTCGGTATTCTGTTTTTCACGCTGGAAGCGGTAATAGACACGTGCTGCAGTTTCAGTCAGTATAGACGCTTTTTCCATGAAGTCTTGATACTTTTCAGGAGGTGCTGCGACTTCATCTGAAATGGCACGAATCGATTTGTTCATATGCTCAGTGGACTCTCCGAGGTTTTTCGCGGAAAGTGACAAGCTGTTCAAGGTTTGTAGTTTGTTTTCCGCGTCTTCAGCAATTCGATTCGTCTTTTCCATCAACTGCTCAGACTTTTCGGTAATTCCGCCAAGTTTCGTCTCGACCCGTTTCAGAGTCTCTGAAACTTCTCCTATCGTCTGTTTTGCGCTTTTCAAAGTAATGACAACAAAAACTGCAATGAGCAGCAAGGATAAGGCCGCAATAATAGCGCTTGCGTATAAAAGTATTTCCATTCACATTTCATCCCCAATCCAAACTAGTAAATTGTCTTTATCTATTTTGTACCACTATACAGGCATAACTAAACACATACAACAGATGGAAAACCAACTAGTGTATGTGTTCGATGAGTGATATCAAACTTTCTCTAGTAAAACCAACTTAAAATCGCCCACTTCATTTTCCTTATATAAATTCGTAATTGAAGTCGAATAGGAATGAATCATTGCTGGAAATACAAGATCTTTTCCTGGCACTTTCACTTGGAACTCCATCTCGTACAGCAATGTGGTGATCTTATGATAGTCGGTACTTGTAACTTTAAAATCAAACCCGATTTTCCTCAGTTCTTTATTAACAGTTGTATCAAAAGTAAGTTCCTCATGGTAATTAGTTATAGCAATAGACACTTCATTCAAGACTACATTATCAATCATGCTTTTCACCTCGCTGCGGATTTAAATCTACGCTTTATTATACACTCATTAGTTCTGTACTATAGGTGAAATGCCTTGTTCGAAGACTTGTCCGGCACTTTATCGCTGACTGTATTCGGGGGTATAGATCCTCCCTTTAAAGCCAATTCTAGGAACAAAGATACAAACGAGGTGAGACTACTGTTTAACAAAAAGTCTAAACAATCTTCCGGAAAAAAACAGGCAACGGTTGTGAGTGAAGAAAGCACAGAAGAAAAACAAACAATGATTTCAACCTCAGGTGATATTTTCATCCAGTCGATAAAAGAAGCCACTCACAATACATCTGACTTAATCACTAAATCGTTACCTTCGAATCTCACGATCATCTATATAGATAATCTAGTGGATATCCCGACGTTAAATAATCATATTCTTCAAGATCTATTGAAGTATACACTTGTCACACCTGAAATCATTACATCCATCCTTACAATACCTCAGGTGAAATTGGCGGATGAACTCGAGAAAGCCGTTATTGCGATGATGGATGGGACTGTACTTATTCATGTGGAGGGATACTCACAAGTCGTATTGGCCAATATCCCCACAAATGAAGCGCGGGCTTTATCAACGCCGGAAAATGAATCCCAAGTTATCGGTTCCCAGGTCGGTTTTAATGAAAGACTGTCAACGAATGTTTCCTTGATTCGGAGGTATATAAAAAATCCAAACCTGTGCAATGAAAAATTAGAAATTGGAAAACAATCGAAGACAGCGATCGCAATGTTATACATTAAAGGCGTTGCTTCCGATGAAATGGTAAATACGCTACGACAAAGGATCACCGACCTTAAGGTTGATGCTGTAATGGATAGCTCGATTCTTGAACAATTGATAGACGACAATTCGCTATCGATTTTTCCCAAAATGCTACTAACAGAAAGACCGGACAAGCTTAGTGCTGAACTTTTGAATGGGAAATTGGGGATCATCGTGGATGGTAGTTCCCATGCAATCGTTTGCCCACACTCATTTCTTGAGTTTTTCCAAAGTCAGGAAGATCAGAATCTACGATGGCCGATTGCTACATTTGCCCGTTTACTAAGATTTAGTGCAATCGTCCTTTCTGTTTTTTTATCTCCTTTATATGTAGCGACATTAACATTTCATTACGAAGTCATTCCCCAAGCGCTCTTAGTCCCGCTGAGTGAATCAAGGGCGTTGGTTCCTTTTCCTCCATTATTGGAAGCCCTACTTTTAGAATTTATTATTGAACTGCTTAGAGAAGCAGGAGCCAGATTACCGACGAAAGTTGGTCAAACCATCGGTATTGTTGGTGGTATCGTCATCGGGACAGCAGCTGTGCAAGCAGGAGTCACAAGTAATATTTTAATTATTATTGTCGCCTTGGGGGCGTTGGCATCCTTCACGACACCAAGTTATATGATGGGGAATGTCATCAGGGTCATTCGGTTTCCATTAATAGTATTAGCAGGACTTTGGGGCTTTTACGGCATTATGCTGGGGCTTTGTTTTATCCTAATACACCTGTTGCGTCAATCAAGTTTGGGTTCGCCGTATACAGCCCCTTTTTACCCACCTAGACTGATTGATTGGCGGGATAGCCTTGTCAGATTGCCTTTGCCATTTATATTTAAGAGACTTTCAAATACAAGACCGGAGGATGAAGACAAATATGTACCGGAACCCATAAATCCTGAGAAAAATGAACAGAAGGTGAAATAAGTGAAAAATTCGATGCAAATTGGTCAAGCTGATACATTTAATGCTTTTCTACTTTTTTTCATCATTCATACCGCGCAAATCGGGGTCGGGATACATGGATTTCAGCGGATCATCTATCAGGATGCAAAACAAGATGCATGGATAGCTGTACTACTTGCAGGTCTCGCCACACATATTATCGCAATTTTTATGCTTAAAACATTGGAACTATACGGTTCAAATGATTTGTATGGTATTCACCAAGATGTATTCGGCAAATGGATAGGGAACCTTTTTAATATTATTTATATTACGTATTCTACAGCTGCATTTTTCGCCGTTTTTAGGAACTATATTGAAGTCGTTCAAACATGGGTTTTTTCCGATTTGCAGACTTGGTTTCTTGCGGCTTCCTTGTTGTTGGTCGTGATTTACTCGTTTACGGGTGGTCTACGTGTAATCGTTGGCGTTTCTTTTTTTAGTTTTGTACTTTCTATTTGGCTAATCCCGATGTTGGTTTATCCGGCGAAGTTTATGGAGCCGAGAAGCCTTCTTCCCATATTGGAGAGCAATATAAGCGGGATACTAAAAGGTGTACAGTCCATGACCTTTACGATTGTAGGATTTGAAATATTATATGTGATCTATCCTTTTGTTAAGGATAAAAAGAATGCGAAAAAGTATATTCATCTTGGTTTGTTAGTGACGACCTTGATTTACTCCGCGGTCATGCTGGTTTCGCTGACTTACTATAGCGGTGAGCAATTATCGAAAACGATTTGGGCGACGTTGTCTTTATTCAGTGTTGTTAAATTTCCGTTCATTGAACGATTTGAATATATAGCAGTTTGTTTTTGGATGTTGATTATGTTGCCTAACCTTTGTCTGTTTTTATGGGCTGCTTTTCGCGGGACTAGACGACTGATAAAGGTAAGTGCAAATAAGTTTGTCTGGATATTTTCATTCATCATCTTACTTGTAAGTATAAGTTTTAAAAGCCGGACCCAAATAAATACATTTAATGACTACTATGGACAGATAGCGTTTTATATTGTTTTTGTTTATCCGATTATTTTGTATGTATTTGCGGCGGCTAAAAATAAATTTAAACCACGTAAGGAGGAAACAGATTGAAAAAGTTTTGTTTTCTTTTACTACTGCTATTTCTGTGCACTGGATTGGTCGGATGCGCAGAAACGAAACTCCTTGAGAGGATTGGTTTAACCACATTAATTGGCTATGATTTTGGTAAAGAGAAAGAAGTGGAGACTACAGCGGTTGTTCGCCATGTGAGTACGGAATTACAAAGTAAAGTGACCATTATTACAGCTGAAAACGAAACGAGTCAAGGGACACGTGTAGAAATCAATCACAGGGCAGCTGAGAAGATTCTGTCAGGACAATTGAGGAGCGTCTTATTTGGCGATGAGTTTACGAAAGAAGGTATTGGTCATTACATTGATGCCATGTTGAGAAATCCTGCAGTTAGTGGGGGAACGCTTTTGGCAGTTGTTGAGGGCGAGTCAAAGACTTTACTTGAATACAAATACCCAAATATCGATGACATTGGAGAACATATTTTTAAAATGCTAAATCAAAACATTGAAAGTGAGGAGGTTGTTTCATCCACACTTCATGAAGTAGCCCATGATTATTATTCCGTAGGCAGAGACATTGCGATGCCCATCATAAAAAGAGAAGCGGAGTTGGTGATGGTTTCCGGAATTGCATTGTTTAAAAAGGACAAAATGATTGGAAAACTTTCTGTTGATGATAGTTTTTACGTGAACCTAAGTCGGGATGATTTTCATGCTGGAACATATGAGTTACAAATAAAAGGCCATGATGTACCATCATCATTACTGAAGAATCCCCCTGATAAAATCAATTTGGTATTCGATCCACTTACAACACATAAAGATTTAAAATTAGTCGATCCAACAACTCCTGAAATTGATTTACGCATTTCAATGCAAGCAAGATTATTAGAAATAAAACCGTCTATTGAAATAGGGGAAGCCCATAACAAGGAAGAAATAGAAAAAGTAATTAGTAAGAGCCTGGCAAGGGAATTTTCAAGGGTACTTGCTGACTGCCAAGAAGTTGGTTCTGACGTTTTTGGATTTGGTGAATTTTACAGAAGCTCTTTACGTCACTCCAACCTGACGGAAAAAGAGTGGGATGAAATGTTCAAGACAATGAAAGTTAATGTCCATGTTGACTTTACAGTCCTTAGGGGTGGGACTTTTGAATAATAAGTATGCACCTTATCATGAATGATTGACTGTCAAGACAGACAAGAAGTTGTGAAGAAATCTCTCATTATGCAGCGCAAACATTTCGTTTTACAACTGTTTTTAGAGTTATTACAGTCTATCTACGATATTATTTGTTGGAAATCCTCATAACGTTTTTTACCGTACTCCAATAAACAGAAGTATTGAAAACAAGGACCCTAGAATAATGATTGAAATAACGAACATGAAACCGGCAAATAACATGATTGTTCCAAATCCACGCAAAGCCGAAAAGTTATGGACAATACCAATTCCTTTACTGAGGAGAATAATCCCAAAAATAGATATCCCTATTATAATCCACGTTTGCAAAAAGAAAAAACTGAAATCCATATTCGTGCCAAACAGATTACTCGGTGCCTCAAAAAGCTGCTTGCCGTATAAGGAAACCGCAATAATACCAATAGGCGCTGTCCAAATGGCGGGTATTGTACTGGCACCAATTGCGCGTGCCATTTTTTGCGGTGTTCCTGTTCCACCTAGCAATTTACCAAACCAAGTATATGCAAATGACGTAATTCCCCATCCAGCGATTCCAGATAATAAACTCAGAAATAAAATAAATGTGATGGTGGTCGATAATGACAATTCAGCAAATAGACCTGTATCCGCAAATGCCATGAAGCTGCTTCCGAGAGAAGAAATGGAGATGAGCATGAACGAATAGAAAATGGATTTTTGCTCAATAATGTAGCGAATCGTTTTGCTTGGTTGTGACCAAATCGAGAAAAACGGATTCATTAAATTTCTCCTTTTTACTATGATACGCATTATATAGAATTGTAGTACTCTATGTTATTTTCATGATTATATAAATTGTCGATTCCCATTCATCATGATAAATTCCATCCATACCGTATAATTTCCATCACTGGAATCATACTACATGCAAATTGCATGAAAGGAGCGAAGAGAGTGGAGTCTTTACAGTCGCTACAACAGCTTCAGCAACTTAAACAACTACAAATACAATTGCAGCAACTTGAACTTCAAATACAACTTCAACAAGAGGAACAGATAAAAAAATCGGCAGCACAACAACCACAGTCCAGACAAATTCAAAAACAACCAAAGCCTGAGTCCGCACAACCGGTACAAGCAGAACAATCGACACAGGCAGAACAGCCGACAGAGACAGGACAATCGACACAAGCAGAAAAGCCGGCACAAGCAGAACAATCGACACAGACAGAAAAGCCGGCACAGACAGGACAAGCGGAACAACGGACACAGACAGAACAGCCGACACAAGCGGAACAACCTACACAAACGGAACAGCCGGCACAGACTGAACAACCAACACAAGCAGAAAAGCCGGCACAGACAGAACAACCGACACAGACAGAACAGCCGGCACAGACAGAACAACCAACACAAGCAGAACAGCCGGCACAGACAGAACAACCGACACAGACAGAACAGCCAACACAGGCAGAACAACCGGCACAAGCAGAACAGCCGGCACAGACAGAACAACCGACACAGGCAGAACAGCCGGTACAAACAGAACAACCAGCAAAGACAGGACAGCCGGCACAAGCAGCACAGCCAAAGGCACCCGAACAACAACAGCAAGAGCAAAAATCACAACCCAAAACAAAAGACAAAGCAATGGAGCCTCCCTCTTATCTTGAGCCCCCGAAAGTGATATCCACTTTGCACATAGGCTATTTGCAAAATTTGCTGAGCGCGAACTTACTTGCGGTGAAACAATATCGACAGGCCGCTCAAAACTGTCAGATGCCAGATTTAAAGCGTCAATTCGAGGAAGCGGGTCAATTGCATTTGTCGCAATATGATAAATTGCTAAGTTTCTTGTCGGAAAATGGAGGTCAAGCTCAATGACATCTTCTAAAAAAATTGAAAATCCAAAGAGACCGCATTCACAAAAGGCCGGTGTCAATGACCATGATTTACTCAGTGCTGCATTAGCTACTGAAAAAAGCTTGGACATCACCTACGTAACGGCAATGCATGAAGTCGGTCAAAATATGTTCTATTCATTATTTTTCGATTTGCTGAAAGAGACTTCTCTACTACATCGAAAGTTGCTTGAATTACAGTTCCAACACGGTTGGAGTTCGCTAGTCCCAGCTGCCCCCGAGGAAGTTGAAGCACTTAAGCAAGAGTTCGCGGATTACAGGCAGCAGCTTAAATAAGACATACAAAAGTAAATACCACTCAATTGACGTAGATTGAGTGGTATTTACTTTTTAGTCTGTTTGTATAAAATTCAATATCTTTCATTTTACAATACTAAGGAAATCCACAAAATATGCTGAAATAAGACCAAACTATATAGAAGAAGGCTAAATCCCATTAAAAACTGTAAATACCTTCTCGCTTCAATCCGTGCCAATAAAACCAGCAACACAAACGGCAGACAAATTTTAATTCCATAGAATCCCCAAACGCTTCGATCATAGACAAAACGCATTAATGGATTTGCTTCCGTAATATGCTTTTGTTGAATACCGAAGTCGGTAAAAAAGGAATCAGCTGTGGCCAACAGCAATAGGGCAATCCCCAAGGCAATTAGTTTGTGATTGTTTAGAATCGGTTGCTTTACATCGATTATTAGTCCTCCCACTCTCCTGACAATATTGAACGCCATACAACTAGGATGGGAATAATGTAACGAATTAAACCCTTGATAAAAACAGAAAAAAGATGAGAAGAATAAATTTCTTTTGTATACTATACTTGCACATATAAGTACGTGTAGTATTGGGACTAGTGTTAATCGTGTGTGCATGAATATAATGCGCTACTTACAGGGGAATTCAAGCGCTGATGCGTCAGAGTTAGAAAGAAGGTGTTTACTTGATTCGGACAATGGGACTGACAATAGAGAATAAGATGATTTTTGAATTTCCGTTATCAGAAATACATACTCGAGCATTTAAGTGGTATTGGATTGACTTTGATCAGCCTGATGATACAGAAACCGCCTTATTGGATTCGTTTTTTCATTTCCATCCGCTAACCATCGAAGATTGTTTGAACCGCCTTCAAAGACCGAAAGTGGATTTTTATGACGAATACGCATTTTTGGTATTGCATTCCTTATGCGATGATAATCTAAAAGCTGAGGAGTTGAATCTCTTTCTAGGGATGAATTATGTCATTACCTATCACTCCACAAAAATTCAAGAGCTAGAAAATGCCAAGAAACGTATTGTTGAGAACCCGAATAAGTGGGAGCAAGGTCATATATTTGTTACTCACCAAATCATCGATAAAGTTGTCGATGATTACTTTCCGGTACTTCTTAAAATAGAAGATCATCTAAATGAAATCGAAGACAGCCTTGCGCCATCCACCGTCCATTTATCCATGGATTCTGTATTTGATGTCCGCAGCAATTTACTTCGTTTACGAAGGACAATCGTACCGATGCGCGAACTTCTACACCGGATGATCACTTCCGGATCGCTGAAATTATCCGTGGATGAACAAGCCTATTTTAGTGATATCTATGATAATTTGTTACGACTCGGTGATATCCTAGAAGCAAATCGTGAATTAACGGCAGATATTAGAGATAGTCAATTATCCATAAATTCGAATCAGATGAATCGGATTATGATGATCTTGACAATTGTTTCATCGATTTTTATACCATTGACTTTTATTGCCGGTGTCTACGGTATGAATTTTGACTTTATGCCTGAACTTTCTTGGCGTTATGGATATATAAATGTATTAGTCATTATGTTTTCAATAGGGATAGCTATGTTATTGCTGTTCAAACATAAAGGATGGCTGCGGATGTTTAAATCTTAATCTGTCAATAGTCTAATCCTGTATAGTCTAGAGGTATCAGCTTTCAACACGCTGGTGCCTTTTTGTTACGTTACAATCAATGGAACTCATCCATGTAAACGAATAATCAATTACGAAATTCAGTTAATATCAGGGTTTTCAATTAAAATAAGCAATTATGAAATTGCTTCATTGATATGAATTGTGGATTTTAATCACATTATCTAATACCAAATTACCGATATATATCTATCCCTGTTAGTGATGTTTAGCTTCTTACTTAAAGAGGTAAACTACATTAACATTGAGAAAGGGAGTAGATCTTTGTGAATGCAAAAGAAACAGCGCTAAAAATCTTAAAGGACAGCTTCGTAGGAACGATGGCGACCGTTCAACAGAACAAGCCGCACACACGTTACATGACATTTTTCAGTGATGAATTTACGCTTTACACCGCAACATCAAAACAAACGCAGAAAGTGGATGAACTTGAAGCAAATCCACATACGCATATCTTAATCGGTTATGAAGGAAAAGGTATGGGTGACGAATACCTTGAAATAGAAGGTACTGTCAGTATTTCTGATGATGAAAGTGTAAAAGAAAAAGTATGGAATAAGCATATGAAACCATGGTTTAGTGGTCCTGAGGATCCCGATCTTGTCATTTTGAAAATTTCACCTGATTCAATTCGTTTGATAAATAAAAAAGGTGAGGAACCAAAAGAGATTACACCGTGATTTGAAGGTACCAGCGTTAGAAGCTGGTACCTTCTTTTCGGTTTTATCGGCGTAAGGCTTCTTCAAGTGAACTGGTGACTTGGATAGCCTGAAGTGTTTTGTTCGTTGCGTAGTCGAGTGCACCCGTGCCGCCTAGGTAAAAATCAATTTGTTTATTATTAGCGGCAAACCGATCTAAACTCTCCAGTAAATCTGGATCATTTATAAAAGGAGTCGTCGTCGTTGCTGATAGCAGTACTTTTGCTGGCTTCAATTTTTCTACCAGTGACTCTATAGCGCCGGGAGCAGGAGAGGTACCAACCAAAACTGTTTTCCAGCCTTTCATCATAAATTGCAATAATAGTATGTGCAAAGGGATTTCATGTCGTTCATAAGGCAGGCATGCTCCTAAGACTAAAGGTGCATCGTCACTGCTTTGATAGTTACGACGAATTTGCACTAGAAAGTCTCGTACGACCAAACTTGAGACAGACTCATGATACTCACTCCATTCCCTCCTGTGCCATTTGTTCCCGACCTCATTTAAAAATGGAACGATAACGGATGTCAAAAAATTGTTTAATCCGAAAGAATGATAAGCCTGTTGCAACACTAGATATAATTCCAATTCATCACAATGAGATCCTTTTTCTAGAAGCTGAAAGACATAATCATTGAGCAATTCTTGATGTTGAATTGCATGGATTGGATCTGGGACAGTATCTAATAAATTACCTCTTTCTTTTGTAAGTTCGACAGCACGCTTAATGGTATGTCCTTGCTCGGAAAGAGTCTTCACGTTTAATAGAGAGTTGATATCTGATTCACTATATATACGATAGCCATTTTCTAATCGATTGGGTTGTACAAGATTATAACGTTCTTCCCACTTGCGGATAACTTGTTTCGATAATCCTGTCATGTCAGAAACTTGTTGTATAAAATACATTCCATTCGAATCTGTTGGAGTGATTATGTTCATTACATCCTTTCGACAAACTAGGAGTCTTTGTGTAAGTATAAAGATTTTTGGCGTTTTGTACAGTGTTGTATTTTAAACGTTATACAAAGGGGGTATTCGACGACAAAACAGTATATTTAGCTAGAGCTGTTGTGATAGGTGCTGGCTTTCCAAACAAATAGCCTTGGAATAATTCGTATCCGACCTCTTTCAACCATTCAAAGTCTTCTCTCTTTTCAATCCCTTCAGCAAGAGGGATTGCACCAACTTGTAACGCAGCCGATAAAAACTTTTTAGCAGCTACCTGTTTAGTTAAATCACCAGATACTCCCTGTACAAATTTCATGTCTAACTTCATATAATTAGGCATTAATTGTTCAAGCACTTCAATTGTACTAAAGCCTGCACCCACATCATCAAGCGCGTAGTGTAAACCCCTATCTCTGTAAAAACTCAATATTTTTTTCAAATGCTCAATATCATCTACACTTTCTGTCTCAACTACTTCAAATACTAATTGAGAAAAGGGGATACCCAACTGATTTGCAAGTTGAACGGTTGTTCTTAGACAATGTTCTGGAGAGTAGATTGAAGTTGGAATAAAGTTAATGAACACTTTCTTATGAATAGTAGCGGCGTTCCTAACGGCAGCCATTCTGCAAACGCGATCTAACGCATAAGTACGGTTTCGTTTTTTTGCCGCTGTAAATACATTACTTGGGGCTACAGAAATTCCGTTATCATCCTGGAATCGGGCCAACATTTCTAAAGCAAAGACCTCTTGGCTTTTCGTAACGATTGGTTGTATGTGAAATGTGACGTTGTTTTTAAGTATGACCTGGTCAATCCATTTTAATTCTAGCAATTCAACTACTTCATTAATCGGTTTCCAGTCACTTCCATCCACTTTGAAATAAATAGACTTTACTTCCATTACATCGCTGAAATAATCGTATAACCCTGCAACTGCAGCCTCTCTTACAACAATGATATTTTCTCGTGCGTTTACCAATAAGCCGTTACTTTTAAGATAAGACTGAAGTTGAGAAAGGTGAGTTAAATTACTTTCCCCCGAAATGAGGATTTTGTAAAACAGTTCTGTTGGGTTACATGAAGTACATTTGTGCATAGAGTCTCCTCCTAATCTCTGGTTAGAATCATCTAAATCTATTATATAGCAACCCTTAATGTTTGTATAATGTTTTGTGATTTAGGATATACAAAGATTTGACAAATTATTTTTACTCTGTTTTAATAGTGTTAAGAAATAGAAATGAATTGAGAGGTAATGAACGGGGAAATCAGTTTTGAAATGATAAATTTAATAGGCAAAACCAGTGTCAAAGAATCTCGGAATTGTGAACTACTAAAACTAAAAAATACATAAGGATGTGAAAAGATGTTTTTAGCTTTAAATGAAATTAAGAAAAACAAATTACGCTTTACATTGATCATTGGTGTGTTAATGCTCGTATCTTATTTAGTGTTTTTTCTATCGGGTCTTGCTACAGGCCTGGAAAATCTGAATCGTGAATCTGTTGATAAATGGAAAGCAACAGATATCATTTTGACAGAGGAATCGGATAAGAGCATGTACCAATCTTCATTAACAATTGAAGATGCAAATGAAATCGATGCTGAAGAAATTGCCGTAATCGGTCAAATAAATGCAGTTGCCGGCAATGGTGATAATAAAACGAACGTATCTATTTTTGGGATAAACAAAGATGAATTCATTATGCCAAATGTGACGGAAGGCATAGAATTTGCTGAAAGCAATGAAGTTCTCGCCAGTGATGCATTAAAAGAAGATGGATTTAAAGTAGGTGATGAATTGCAATTATCATCATCTGACGAAGTATTAACTATTGTAGGTTTCACAGACAAAGCAAGGTTTAATGCGGCTCCAGTGCTATATGGAGATTTGTCTACTTTCCAATCAGTGAAATTCGGTGAAGCAGCCGAAGCAAATAAGGAAAGTATAAGTGGAATTGTTGTTCGTGCGGATGAACCTACAGCTAACATGAAGAATGATTCACTGGAATCAATTGAAATTGAAACATTTATACGGAATTTACCAGGGTACACGGAACAGAATTTAACATTGAACTTCATGATTTATTTCTTGTTTGGTATTTCAGCGGTCATTGTAGCAATCTTCCTTTACGTATTGACCGTCCAGAAGATTAGTATGTTTGGCGTCATGAAAGCTCAAGGTATCTCGAATAACTATCTGTCACGTTCAGTCATTGCACAAACATTTATATTAGCTGCAATTGGTGTGGCAGTAGGTTTCGGATTGACGTTAATCACCGGTGCATTTTTACCAAGTGCGGTACCAGTAGCATTCGATCTTGTAACAATGCTCATCTACGGACTCGTTCTAATAGCAGTTGCGATATTGGGTGCGGTGTTCTCAGTTCTTACAATTGTTCGAATCGATCCATTGAAAGCAATAGGAGGGTAAATGATGGCAGTTTTAGAATTAAAACAAGTGAAAAAGACATTTGGCAGTGGCCATAAAGAAATAGAAGCAATGAAGGAAACAAATTTTACTGCAGACAGGGGCGAGCTGATAGCTATTATCGGTCCGTCTGGTTCCGGGAAAAGCACATTTCTAACAATTGTCGGCGGGCTTCTCACACCCACGTCAGGGTCTGTGGTCATAAATGATAAGAATCTAGCGGATTTAAATGAGAAAGAGCGCTCAAAAATTCGGTTGAAGGAAATTGGGTTCATTCTACAAGCATCGAATCTAGTTCCCTTTTTAACGGTCGCCAATCAGTTGAAACTATTGGACCAAGTGAAGAAAAAAAACATGACGAAAAAACAATTGGAAGAGTTATATGATGACTTGGGTATTGGGGATTTACGAACTAAATATCCTGCAGACTTATCTGGCGGGGAACGTCAGCGTGTGGCAATTGCTAAAGCGTTATACAGCAATCCTTCCATTATTTTAGCTGATGAACCAACAGCATCTCTTGACTCAGATCGTGCCTATGAAGTAATGGAACTACTGAAAAATGAAACAAAGAACAAAAACACCACAACCATTGTCGTCACACATGATATACGTCTGGTAGGCTATTGCGACAAGGTTTTCAAAATGACAGACGGTGTACTCGTTCAAGAAGTATAAGAAGTCGGGACGCCTTTCCAATGGTTAAGGCGTCCATTTACATACATAGAAAATGAATTATGTAGGGTGATTTTTGAATATGTCATGAAATCAAATAAACAGTAAATACTTAGATAGTGATGGACGATTGCATAGAAGTTCGTTCATTTCCTGCAAATCTGCTCTTTTCATCTAGAGCTTTCCTGAATCAAAAGAATAAACCATATTTGGACAAGTCAAAAACAAATCATAATACTCCATTAAATGACGAAAGACCTCTGTTTGTGAGATAATACACTAAGAATGAGAGGCTGATTACAATGACATTTCAAAATTATAACCTGAGCAAGGAGATTACTCGAGCGCTCGACGGGCTCGGGTATTCTTCACCTACAGAAGTCCAGGAGAAAGTAATTCCTGCTGCTCTTACAAAGACAGATTTAGTTGTTAAATCACAAACGGGAAGCGGTAAGACAGCTGCATTTGGTATTCCGATATGCGAAATGGTGAACTGGGATGAGAACAAACCACAGGCGTTAATCTTAACGCCGACACGTGAACTTGCAGATCAGGTCAAGGAAGATATTACAAACATTGGCCGTTTTAAGCGGATAAAAGCTGCCGCGGTCTACGGGAAATCTCCATTTGCTTATCAAAAAGAAGAACTGAAGCAAAAATGCCACGTCGTTGTTGGAACGCCTGGGCGTGTATTTGATCATATTGAAAGAGGCTCAATTGCTCTTGATCAGATTGAATATCTTGTTCTTGATGAAGCGGATGAAATGCTAAACATGGGTTTTATTGATCAAGTTGAATCCATTATCAATAAACTTCCGAAAAATAGAACGACAATGCTTTTTTCGGCGACACTTCCTGAGAAAATTGGAAAGCTTAGCAGTAAATATATGAAAGATCCCAAAAATATTGAAATAGCATCAACCGTTACGTTGACGGATCAAATAGACCACTCTCTAATTATCGTTAGAGATCCCCAAAAGTTTGATATGTTACGCGATGTGACTGTAGTTGAAAATCCGGACAGTTGTATTATCTTTTGTCGTACAAAAGATCAGGTGGATAATGTAACTGAACAACTTGAGCAACTTCACTATACTTGCGATAAGCTACATGGAGGTATGATGCAGGAAGATCGTTTTTCTGTAATGGATGATTTTAAACGAGGTGAATTCCGTTACTTGGTTGCAACAGATGTTGCTGCACGTGGCATAGATATTGACAGTATCACACATGTCATTAACTATGACCTGCCAGTGGAAACTGAAAGCTATGTGCATAGAGTAGGAAGAACGGGACGTGCAGGTAAAAGAGGGAAAGCAATTTCTTTCGTGACACCGAATGAAAATCATTTTTTAGAAGAAATCGAAGCGTACATCGGTTTTGAAATTCAACAACGAAACGCACCTTCGAAGGCGGCAGTAGCTGCAGCAAAAGATGCATTCACTGAAAAACTGGAAAGCTTACCTGAATTAAAAAAGAATAAAAACGAATTGGTAAATAAGGATATTATGAAATTGTATTTCAATGGTGGCAAAAAGAAAAAACTTCGTGCTGTTGACTTTGTCGGTACAATTACAAAAATTCCCGGCGTATCCGCTGAAGACATTGGCATCATCAAAATCCAGGATACTGTGACGTATATTGATATACTTAATGGTAAAGGGAAACTCGTTTTGAATGAAATGAAAACGACAACGGTTAAAGGAAAGTTATTGAAAGTACACAGAGCGAATAAATAATCATCTAATTTAAAAAGCAATCCTTGATCAGTAGATACACTGATCAAGGATTGCTTTTTGGTTAATTGCTGCATCCTGTAAACTAAACTGTTACTTCAAAAACTAACTATATAAGTTGAGCATATGAATCCAGCGTATGTTGCCCCTAGCGCCGAAGTCGATTTTGAGAGATTCTTTATTTCAATATATAAACATTGCTATAACCTAAGCGGATAATTGAGCGGGGGTGTTCTTTTTGAGATTCAAGCGATTCAGGAATTTGAAAAAGGGCGGTAGAATCATACAAACAGCTATTACTCTAAGCACTTGTACGGCTACGACAAATGTAGAGTCCGCATCAAGGACAACTGCAGTGGTCGTCATTTCAGCGATGCCGCCGGGAGCAAAAGCCAAAGCCGAAGTAATCAAGGGTAATCCTGATATCACTGAAACAATATACGCACATAGGAACATGGAAAATATAAGAAAGATTGTACTTAAAAATGAAATGGCTAACGTTTTCTTTAATCCTATAAACATACTTTTATGAATTCGAGAACCGATACTTGCACCAATGAGCACTTGGGAAATTATGATTAACCCTGAAGGCCACCAGGCCACAATCGTATAGCCAATAACTATTGAACTGAAAGACTTTACAATTGCAATGCAAACCATACTGCCGATTAGCCATGGAGCAGGGAATTTTAATAGTTTCCCCACGTAATATCCGAGGAATGCAACAGCAACAAGCAAAGCGGTCGAAACAATATGTTCAGATTGATGTCCCATTATCGAAGTAGTGCTAGGGATAGGCATAGTATCAACAGGATTACTTACCCAAATAGATAATATGAGTGGGATGGAAAGGACAACTAAAAATATACGCATCGTTTGAATGATACTGACAACTCCTGTATTAGCACCAACTTCTTCCGCAATACTAGGGATTGAAGATAGTCCCCCTGGTGCAGTAGCAAAAAAACTAGTTAACATATCTAAATTGCTAAACTTCCATAATACGAGTCCGGATAACAAAGAAAACAAGATAGATAGTAAAAGCATAGTACTTACAGTTAACCAGTTTTCCATAAAAACGAATAAAACAGAATCATTCATTTTCTGTCCAAGTTCAATTCCTAGGATACATTGTCCAATAGCCATCCAGTATTTCGGAATACCTTTTTGTGGGATAGACATGTTTAATAAAGTGGGACTAAAAATACAAATGAGGGTTGCAGTTAGAAGGGTTCCAATCATCCAACCGACTGGAAGGCCTGTAAGTGCAAGAAAAAATCCCCCCATTCCACTGATGACAACAAATGTGGAAGTTTTTATGAATTCATTTTTACTTAACAATAATATACCTTCTTTCAATAACATTTTTAATATATTTTGTCTACCCACTGTATTTGCAAGTCTTATTAAGTATAGTACAATATAAGAAATAAAAATAATATCGATTATTGATGAATAGACATAAAGTATATTGATAGCTGAAGGGTGATATTTGTATGGACGAGCAGGATTGGGTAGTTTTACAAATGCTCTATCGCGAAAAAAATATAACAAAAGCAGCTCAAAAATTATTTATTTCACAACCAGCATTGACGCATCGCCTTCAACAATTAGAAAAGAAGTTCAATGTAAGAATCGTAAGTAGAGGAAGACGTGGAGTTCAATTTACTCCACAAGGAGAGTATTTAGCAAAATGTGCAGACGATATGCTTTTGAGCCTTCAGAAAATTAAAGAAAATGTCCTGAATATGGAAGATAAAGTAGAGGGGATATTACGATTAGGTGTTTCGAACTACTTCACGGATTATAAGCTTCCTTATCTATTAAAACTTTTTAAGGAACAGTATCCCAATATTGAATTTAAAGTAACGACGGACTTCAGCAGTCATATTGTACATTTAATTTATAATCAGGATGTCCATGTTGGTTTTGTAAAAGGAGAATACGGTTGGAAAGATCAAAAACGATTGCTATTTGAGGAAACATTATGCATTGCTTCCAAAGAAAAAATTGATATTAATAACCTACCTTCCTTGCCAAGAATTGATTATCGTACTGATCCATTACTTAAAACTTCTGTCGATAATTGGTGGTATGAGAATTTCAGCCAGCCATCATTGGTCAGCATAGAGGTTGATAAAGTCGATACGTGTAAAAAAATGGTTGTCAACGGATTAGGTTATGCGATATTACCAAGTATGATTTTAAATGACGTAGAGGACATCCATAAAATCGTTATCAAAACGAAAGATGGCATGCCAATCATTCGAAAAACATGGATGTTATTTCATGAAGATTCCTTGGAATTAAATATTGTTAAGGCCTTTGTTAACTTTGTTGAACAAATAAACTTGGAAGATGGGATATAAAAGTTAACGTTTTTTTAGATGTTGATTAAAAGAATCATTAAAAAGCAATCCTTGAACAGTATGTACACTGATCAAGGATTGCTTTTAATTTAGCCGTTACAACCAATTGCCAACTGGTTGTCCCACTCTTACCTCGCTATTCAACTCTATTGTCGGAGTGAAGTGTGGGTTGTTCTCCAGAAATAGAATAACAGTAGAACCAAAACTGAAATAGCCGAAGTCATTTCCCTTAATACAATCTTTCGATGAATTAAGGAGTTGTATACTATTCACATTTAAAGCACCGACTTTTACAATCGCCACTTTTCCAAAAGCAGTCTCTATTTCAGATATGAGACGATGGTTTGTAGAAAAGGGGCTCTGACCAAGACGTAATCCTAAACTGTTCACGGGATAAGAAACTCCGCCAAGTGCGTAACGTGAAACCAGTTTGCCCGTTACTGGATAGTGGAAATGATGATAATGACTCGGAGAAAGATAAAAAATAAAATACGAGCCATCTTTATAGGGAGCTGCTTTTTTTTCAGTGCCCATTATTTCGTTTATCCTGTACTGGTGGCCTTTTATGAGGAAAGTTTGGTCGTTAGCAATTTTTCCAGCACCGCTGACTATACCATCCACCGGAGAAATGAGAGCGTGAGGTGAAGGGTTTATTTGACGGATACCTGGTTTAAGGTTTCGTGTGAAAAGTGACTGTAAACTTTTATAGTGTGAAATAGGGTATTCCATTTCATCATTACTAATACGATAAAAATTGCTGAAAGGCCGAATCAACGGCCGACTTACTATTGAACTAGAAAAAGATTTTAACAGAGCAGAAGAAACAGGATTTCCCGTCAACTCAACAAAAGATTTAAAGAGTGCTTTTTTCATTTAGTATCCTCCGTAGTATTCATTTACACTTTCGCAATTCGAATGTTACTTATCATTAATAACGACATAATAAACATCAGTACAACGAAAAATAATGGAGCCATATAAGGAACAAGGAAAAAGCTTAATGTCATAACCACACCCGCCGCTGTGATCGGTACTCCATAAAATGCACCATCGAATTCACTTGAATTGTAGCGGGCAAGCCGAACTGCTCCAGATAAAACATAAGAAACGGTAGCAATGGTTCCTAACCAAGGTGAGGTGTAAAGTGTTGTTTCATAAATTAATAAAGCAGGTGCAAGTCCGAATGAAACCAGATCACACAACGAGTCTAGTTCTTTTCCGAAAAGTGATTCTGCATTATAACGTCTTGCAACCATCCCATCAAAACGATCGAATAACGCAGCAAGGAATATAAATAGTAAACTCATATGGCCTAAGCCTTTTATAATAAGGATAATAGCTATAACGCCAAAACTTAAGTTCATCAAGGTAATTGCATTCGCCAACTGTGCTTTGACTTTGGAATGTTCGAAGTACCTAGGTAAATACATGCTATACCTCCCAATTATATTATGATTATATTATTGATTTAAAGCCATTATTTGTAATCATTAATACTTAATTATACTTGAATACAGATGGAGTCGCAATTTTAATTCAATATTTAATAGCTACTGTTACAATTCGTTTTTTAAATTATGATGTATTATAAAGATAAGGCTCACACAGTGGGAAATATAGAAGGATTATCCGAAATAGTAAAGTAAGACGTAAAGGTTGTGAATGAACAGATGGTCAGAGTTGTTAAGAAATCTAGAATGACTCTGTTAACTCAAATAACATCACTTATAACAATCGTTGTTTTGATCAGTACGCTTCTGGTAAGTATTCTTTTTTATACAATGATTGACGATATAGTTGAAAGTTATATGGGAAAACAAGCGATGACAGTAGCGAAGTTAACGGCCCAACATCCAGCAATAATTTTAGCATTTAACGATGGAAAACCATCACAGATAATCCAACCGATTGCTGAAACAATTCGTCGGTCAACAGGTGCAGACTACGTAACCATCGCTAATGATAAAGGACTGCGTTACTCGCATCCCAATCCAGAAAATATAGGGAAACCAACAGCTACGGGTAATGATCAAGTGCTTGAATTGCATCAGTCTATCATTTATCGGGGAAATGGGATATCTGGACCTGCCATTAAAGCGAAGACACCCATTTGGAATGACATAGGGGAAGTTATCGGTGTCTCATCCGTCGGTTTTTTAGTGAATAATATCGAGCAGCAAGTGCTTGATTATAGAAAACGCATCATTTTGTTGGCAATTATTCCTCTCCTTGTAGGAATAATTGGGGCGATTTTGATAGCAAGACGTTTGAAAAAACTTATTTTCGGTTTGGAACCGCAGGAGATTTCGCTCCTCTTTACAGAAAAAGAGGCGACACTTGAGTCAATTCGTGATGCAACAATTACTGTTAATAATGAAAAAGAAATCACCTCAATGAATAAGCGGGCACGTGAATTATTCGACGATCAACAACTAATTGTGGGCTCAGTTATTACAGATAATCATTTGGGGAATTATATCGATAATGTTCTCGAAACAAAGGAAAGTGATATAAATAAAAAGCTGTTGTTTGGTCAACAACTTTATATTTTAGATACATCTCCAATTATACTGGCAGATGAAGTTATGGGAATCGTTTTAACAATACGGACAGTAACAGAAATTGAACAATTGACGGAAGAGTTTTCGAAGATAAAAACATTTTCTGAAAGTATGCGTGCTCAAAACCATGAGTTTCTAAATAAATTAAACACGATTTATGGATTGCTTATGTTAAAAGAGTATGATCGTGCTATTAAGATTGTGTCTTCAGAAGTTAGTGAACGTCAAGATATCATTTCTTTTCTGATGTCGTCAGTAAAAGACCCATTGATTGCAGCTTGTTTACTTGGTAAAGTAAACCGTTCTAAGGAATTACAAGTACGTTTGGATATTGACTCTGAAAGCCGCTTGGATAGTGTTTCAGATAATGCAAAGTCGAATCATTTTGTTCCAATCATTGGTAATGTCATCGACAATGCGATGGAAGCTGCAAGAGCAAAGAATGGCAATAAAGGAATCGTCAATGTTTCATTTACAGATTTGGGTAATGAAATCATTTTTGATATTGAAGATAACGGAGCGGGAATACCAATAATGATGGAAGATGTTATTTTCCTAGATGGCTACACGACAAAAAGTGGGGAGAATCATGGAATCGGTCTATCGATTGTGAAAAATGCAATTGGATTACTGAATGGTCAAATCTATGTCGATAAAAGTGAGTTAGGTGGAGCAAGATTTACAATTGTTATTCCACAAGAGAGCTGGACTGAAAAGGATGTGTGAAAATGTCTAATGGAACGATTAACGTTGTTATCGTTGAAGATGATGAAGACGCAGCAAAAATCTACAAGCAGTTTACCAATCAAATCGATCATTTCAATGTTATTGCAACAGCAAGTTCAGGTAGACAAGCCTTGCAACTATTGGAAGTCATACAACCTCAACTGCTATTACTGGATGTCTATTTACCAGATATGAATGGAATTGAACTTCTCCGCGAAATTCGAAAAGAGTATCGTGGCATTGATGTTATTATGATAACTGCTGCTAATGATACAGAAACGGTCAGTGAAGCAATACGCGGAGGTGCTTTCGGTTACTTGATAAAGCCGATAATAATCGACAAGTTAATTGCTACGCTTACGCAATATGACGTTGTCAGAGGACAACTTTATCAAAATCAATTAGTTAATCAGGACAATATAGATGACCTATTTCGTTCGAATAATAAGGTGCTAGCGGCGGATGGACCTAAAAAAGAGACATACCCTAAAGGAATTGACAAACATACGCTGAAACTGGTCAGAGGTAAGATAGGAGACATGGAAGGAAGTCTAAGTGCAGATGAACTCGGCCAAATGGCTGGAATTAGTTATTCAACGATGCGTAGGTATTTGGAATATCTTGTATCCCTTGAAGAAATGGAAATTGAAATCTTATATGGAAGCGTTGGAAGACCAGAGAGAAAATATAAACGGACAACCAAATGAAAAACCGATTGATCAGTCGTTATTTACGACCGGTCAATCGGTTTTTTCAATTATATAGCCTCCGTGAAAAGTATGAAAAAAACTTAAACAATAAAAAGAATAACAATTACTTTCTTTATCTATTCCTTAGTTCTAATTACTGATAATATTCTATCAAGAAAGCGCTATCACTAGTTTTTGCATTTACCGAACAAAATGAAGCTGTGATCTAATAAACGAAAAAATAGGGGGATGAAATATGTTATCAGTATTAGGTTTTTCAATGATTGCCGTATTTATGTATTTAATCATGTCGAAGCGCCTTTCTGCTTTGGTTGCGATTATGGTCGTGCCTATCGTATTCGGAATTCTTGGGGGATTCCTAACTGAGCTTGGACCGATGATGCAGGCGGGTGTAGAAAATGTTGCAATGACAGCAATAATGATCTTATTTGCGATTCTATACTTCGGAATAATGATCGATACGGGTCTGTTTGATCCTTTAATAGCGAAGATCTTACAAATAGTAAAAGGCGATCCATTAAAGATTGTTATTGGGACAGCCGTTCTTTCCATGATGGTAGCGCTAGACGGAGATGGGACGACGACTTATATCATCACGGTCTCCGCATTGCTGCCTTTATATAAACGTCTTGGTATGAATCGGTTGGTATTGGCTACAACGGCAATGCTCTCGATGGGTGTCATGAATATGACGCCGTGGGGCGGTGCCTCTGCTATGGCGATGGCTTCGTTAGGACTCGATTCTTCGGAGCTATTCATCCCGATGATTCCGGTCATGGGATTCGGCTTGATTTGGGTACTGATTTCCGCTTTCATGTTAGGGAAAATGGAACGCAAGAGATTGGGTGTTGTTGAACTTGAACCCATTAAAAAAACTGATTCAAAACAAACTGGAGCGAATATGGAATTGGCGGCAACTGCAGAATTAGCCGATTACCGCCGCCCGAAACTCGTTTGGTTCAACCTTTCATTGACGGTAGCCCTTATGGCTTGTTTGATCATTGACTTTATGTCATTGGGAGTTCTCTTTATGATTGCATTTGCAATTGCATTGCTCGTCAACTATCCAGAATTGAAACAGCAGCAAGAACGTATCGCGGTCCATTCGAAAAATGCATTAGCAGTTGTCTCTATCGTTATTGCTGCAGGTATCTTTTCTGGTATTATGAGTGGTACGGAAATGATTGATGAGATGGCAAAAACAATGGTTATGATTATTCCCGATGCACTGGGCCCATATTTAGCGGTAATCGTAGCATTTCTAAGTGCGCCATTCACTTTCTTTATGTCGAATAATGCATTTTACTTCGGCGTGTTACCTATTTTGGCACAAGCAGGCGAAGCTTATGGAGTGAGCGCTGTTGAAATAGGGAGGGCGTCTTTGATAGGTCAGCCGATTCACGTGCTGAGCCCACTAGTTGCAGCAGCTCATTTATTGATTGGCTTAGTTGAAACGGAGTTTGGTGATCTACAACGTTTTGCTGTGAAGTGGGCATTCGGAACCGTAGTCGTTATGACTCTAGCTGCATTAGGATTAGGTGTTATAACAATTGGTTGAAATTAAAATGACGACGAATCAATAATGATTCGTCGTCATTTTTGCATGGCTTTTATTTTTTGTTGAATTCAATATGATCGTAGAAGTGATTTTTGCAAGAGTCAGTACCGTATCCAAGCGTGTAGAATTCAAAGAACTAACGGGGTTTATGGAATCCAAATAATTTACAACTGCTTTCAAATGATAGTTGCCCAGTTCAGGGAGAGCATTATTGATGGCACATCCAGGGATAAGAGGGCCCTCTTTTAATAGAATGGAACCAATCTGATGACTATCACCCAAACAGGCATCTATGCTGAAAATGATTGGTTCAGAAAATCGGTTATTAATGTCTTTTATTACTTGATTTAAATTCAGTGCGTGAACAGGATCTGCAATTGTTCCAAAGACATGATAAGGGAAATGGTTTTCTTTCAACATCGTTCCGACAAAGGGTCCAAATGAATCACCTGTAGATCGATCCGAACCGATACATACAAAAATGATTTCTCTGTTATACGACTTGCATAGTGTCGTTAACAGAAAGGACATTTCATCCATATCTTCTTTCGTTGAGGATTCCGATGAATAACTGTAATACAACTTAGCCTCTTTTACATGCGCTGTTTTTCTGTTCTTAAAAGGAAACAACCGGTGAGCCCCCTTCATAAATCGCTTTTATATAATGTTAACAGATTAATCAGACTATTGAAAGCGTTAACAACAGATTTAGAACAAAAAGTTCAATGTATCTGTTAACTAGATGGATAGTTTCTGATTTAATACAGTATTTATACTGAGCGCAGGCTCTAATAAGACTGATGAAAAAGTTATCTGACTTATGGGAGGGCTACTGTAGAAGTCTCTTAACAAGAGAATGAAGTAGAAAAACTGCTTAGACAGCTTCAGCTACCACGAAGACGCGCCTACGCTGGATAATATCTTTAAGAAAGCATTTTCTTTATCGGGGATTAGACCTGCAACCTGTAATGCATTCTTCTTGAATTACGTCAGTATCAAATAGTTATCACATAATAATCTCAATCTATTCATCTCCAAATAACGACCCTATTGATAATGTTCACCCCAGCGAAAGCGCGGCAAAGGGGTGGCCGAAGCCGTGAGACTGGATGCGAAGCGTTAATCCAGGCTTACGGCCAGAGGCATCCCCAGAGCGCCAAGCGATCTATAATCCACACACCGAATTATGACACTCTAATAATGAACACAAAGCTTATATTATGAAAAGTCTCCACTTTACGCTTATAGCAACTACTTCGACATCATCAATTTTTTCATGTCATGACCTTTAAACTTCACATCCAATTTCAAAGTTGTATAATCAATCACTTCGAATGCCTCCGAAGCTTTCTTGATCATATCTTCGGCATCCATATCGGGTTCTAACGAAAGCTCCTTGAAAATCGTATTGAGCTTATCCATCGCTTTGTTACCGTGCAAGAAGGATTCCTCCAATTTATTTTCATAGATAGCTTCTGTTTTATCGCTTTTTTCATCGTAATTGGCAACAATTGCATTCTTCGTATCTTTTGTATCAATTGTTAAATTAAAAATTGTAAAACCATATGTGTCACCGATGGATTCCTTAGGTGTATCCGTTTTGTCCTCCATTTCAGTCACTATATTCCTATTGCTACAGCCTATAATTAAAACTAAAGTAGAAAACAGTACGATTAACTGTATGATCCGCATCTTTTCCAAGTTGGTCATCCTCTCCCGGCATCGTACAATCAATCTAACCGTGGAAGAAGAAAGTTATACGATATAGTTGGTTATACACCTACGAAGAAAAGGACAATAGGAATAGTTATGATACTTAACAGAGTGGTGATAAATGTCGTAAAGGACACTAAATCAGGTTCCGTCCCGAATTGCAATGCAAACATCGTCGTATTCGCTGCAGCTGGCATTGATGCTTGGACAATAATGACAGCTTTAAGCAGGTCGTTCACTGGCATGAAATACAAAATACCCACTGCAAGCATAGGAGAGGCAAACATCCTGATGACAGTAACTGCAGTCACATAACGGTAAGCTACTCTCTTTCTGGAAATGACCGCAAGCTGCATACCAAGTACAAGCATGACAGTCGGAATCGAGGCATCTGCCACCAGACTGATGCCTTCCATTAATACGGATGGGATAGATACCGAAACTAATTGAAGTCCAATACCTAAAATAGCTGCGTAAATAAGTGGCATACGGATTACGCGCTGAAATGACTGCCGTAAAGTAGCTTTTTCCTCACCACCGATGGACGCAAAGAAAATCCCGACTGTATTCATTAGCAGCGATTGGAACACCATCATGACCACAGCATAGTCAAATCCGACAGCGCCGAATGCGAACAGGACAACCGGTGCTCCGTAGTTTCCGCTGTTCATGAATACACCGCCAAGAATCATTGCCGACAGCTGTGGCCGTGTTGCTTTCATGAAGATAGAAGTAACCCACACAACAACAAGAAGAATGATTGTAAGAAGTAAACTGAATAGGATGATGTAAAAATAGTCTATGGTCAATTCATTTGTGTAGAATGTCCGGAATGCCAAAAAGGGGGACATTAAATATAGGGCAGCTGTTGATATCGACTTGATATCAAAGCCTATTAATCTCTGACCTAAAAAGCCAATGAAAAAAATGATAAATACGGGTAAAATGATCAAAATCAAGTTCAATTCGATTCAACTCCAACAATATGTCATTCTACTAGCATAGCAGAATTCCGACTAATCAACTATATAACTTGACATTGTGTAAGTAGTACATTATTTAAAGTGAACAAATTACATCGTCCGATATACGTTACTAAAATTTCTCGGAAAAGAAACATGGTTCATTTCGAAGTGGTATGATGATAAAAAGTCAGCCTATTTTGTTGTGAAAGTGAGGGTGCTTAATATGAAGGAAATTGTTTCATTTAAAGATGTATCGTTCCAACGAGGCAACCGAGAAATATTAAAGGATGTCAATTGGTCCATTCAACAAAATGAGCATTGGGGAATACTTGGCTTGAATGGTTCAGGGAAAACGTCTCTTCTTAATATCATGTCCGGTTTTAATTTCCCCTCAAGCGGTAAAGTTTCAGTTCTTGGTAATCTGTTTGGAAAAACCAACTTACCGGAACTGCGTAAAGAAATTGGTTTTGTCAGTAGTTCCTTGGATCGCTTTGCGGAATATTTCAATAATGAAAAGATAGAAAGAGTTGTAGTGAGCGGAAAGTTTGCGAGTTTCGGTATTTATGAACAAGTGGAAAACGAGGATTGGGAGAAAGCAAATTCTTTACTGGAAAGTTTAAATCTAACGTATTTAATAGGAAAGCCCTATCTGCAACTGTCCGAAGGGGAGCAAAGAAGAGTACTCATCGCCCGTGCCTTAATGAGCAACCCCAAAATGCTTGTATTGGATGAACCATGTTCAGGATTGGATATTTTATCTCGGGAACAGTTCCTACAATCACTTGATAGCGTAATGGGGAACGGGTGTCATATTGTATACGTAACCCATCATATTGAAGAGCTTGTCCCAGGGATATCGCATGTGCTTCTACTTAAAGATGGGAAAGTCGTAGCAGGCGGACCGAAAGAAGAAGTAGTTAGCGACAATCTGCTGAGTGAAACATACCGGATTCCTGTCAGTATTCAGTGGAGAGAAGATAGACCTTGGTTAGTAGTGAACAGAAGTGAAGCAGTAAAGTAATCGGTCACCTGTTCACAAAAAAGTGCCTTTTTATACGGCACCGCTTGGTATCTTACTATACAATTAAAGGATAGTGTTTACCTAACCAATAATGGAGTGATTGTCATGAATAATAATGGGAGCTCTGCAAAGCCGTTTAAAAAACGCAATTATAAACCAATGATTATTATACTTTCCGTTATACTGATCGGTGCAATCGCTGTTCTTTCGGGAATGAGGGGAGTTAAAGATTTCGATGCATTCGATATAACAATCCTGCCTATGATGAATGCAATCTTTAACAGTTTTACTTTTGTATTCCTTGTCTGTGCTCTTATCGCCATATTAAAGCGGAATATAACAGTTCATCGCCGTTTTATTTATGCTGCTTTTTCCACAACATTTCTGTTTCTGATCACGTACGTCTCTTACCATTATCTATCGCCATCCACATCTTATGGAGGAGAAGGATTTATGGCTGGATTCTACTATTTCATCCTAATTACACATATCATTCTTGCGGCAGCCATCGTTCCACTTGCGCTGACGAGCGTGGCACGTGCATGGAATATGGAGAACGAGCGTCATAAGAAAATTGCCAGATGGACAATGCCGATTTGGCTATACGTCAGCTTTACAGGCGTGTTGGTGTATATCCTGATATCGCCGTATTATTAAGTGAGTGAAGGTAGTCATTTAGAATCGCTTCAAACAAAGATGGATTCCCAGTTTAATTAACTTCATAGTAGAACATGAATCAACACTGCCAATCGACAGTGTTGATTTTTTTATATTATTTTTAGGGAATTAATAAATATGGAAAGGAATCAGCCTTTTCAATTTGCATACAATCCTAAATAGGTCGATGCAAAGATTTCCTTAGATTACGCTTCAGCAAAAGGATGATAGGGTTTCTGTTCAAAAAGTAAACAAAGAGTAAAAAGGTATTCGTATTCACTGAGTCGAATATTGGGAGTATAGAACAAGTATCTATTATTTTCCAATAAATGGTTGTATTTTTTAAAAAAAGAATCTACTACGAGTCAGGTTTTAGAATGATTGTTAATGGTTTCTGAGTCATATAAATCCAGGGGGATAGAAAATTGATTTCATTTTCTCTTTTTTATTTAGTAGGAATCCCAGAGTCTGAAGTTTAACATGAATTGGGTCACGCAATGGGCGTCATTATTTCTTCCAAAGAGAAGTCGGATGTTGAGAAGGGAATAAGTTTATAAAGCCAAGGAGGAACTATATGGCTAAGATTTTACGCCTCGCTTTACTATTGATTGTTATATGTCTTGTAGTTTATGGCATTATCCGAATATCCGATTCCTCCAAACCACCTTCACCGACGATAACTGTTGGTGACATGAAAATAACCACAGCGCAAGGAACTTATTGCTGGGAGGGTTTCTTGAACTCAATCTGTGTAGATATGATTTCTCCACCTGGAATCGTAGCACATCATGATTTGAAAGCAGTTGTCGTTTCGCCTGAAGCCAATTTGAAAATAGATTTTAAGAATAAACCTAAAAAGAGTACATTAGGTGCGAATATATGGATAAACGATGCTAAAGCAGACAACGTAAACTTAAAAGGAAATATACTGACAGTGCCTAGCAAGAAAGGTGTTTATGTATATGACGTTCATGCGAGGTGGGAAGAAGGTGATTCAAGTTATGTGTTCATTATTGAAGTTCAATAGACCTACTATTAACTTACCGGGCGCTCCACTTAAACAACAAACGTTATTTCTCTTTGATTATTAAAAAAGTAAATTCGATACTGAAACAGGGGAATATGCTTGGGCATTTAATCAGGATTTAAGTTTTACTTCTTCTATTAACAGCAAAAAACCTGATAGTACAGTATTGTTTAGGGGGTGTTTGGTTTGAATAATCGACAAGAAACTCCGGCAGATAAAAGAGAGAGATTAAGACAAGAAGAACTCAAAAAAAATCCAACAGGTGCATTGAGAGAAGGATTAAATCGAGCTGAAAATGGCAATTTAGTTGATTTAGCAGGTGGACTGGGTTGGAAAGGTATGGGGCTATTAATAATTTCATTACTAGTTGGATATGTAATTTACAAGTTATTTTTTTGAATTTGATTAATAGTTTGACCATCATATGAAAAGCTGAAATAAATCTCATTCCACTAGATAATGGGAGATTTTCCGCAATCAGTAGAGGAGTATTTAAACTAATAAGGCTGGTTATTTCTTTAGTAAATTAAACGTAACAATTAGCCAAAAGCTACGTATCTGTTGAAATGGGGAGGGTATGTTATGCATTGGGTGATGTGGGTTTTCTGGGGCTCCATGGTAACTTTGATAGTAGGCGGCTATCTTGTGGATTTTCTGACTGGGCGGAAATACAGTTTTAATGAGCAGGAAAAATCATTAAATCAGAACTCAGCGGGATCAGATTCACTACGAGAGGCGGCGTGGCGAGACGAGCAAAATGGACCGTTTTAAATAAAGAAAAATCGTGTAAGGATGCCGAACTAGCTTATAAAAGTAAGTTATTTAACTAAACGAACAGAACGTTTAGAGGGAGGTAAATATGGAGATTTTACTGCCTGTTTTATTTGGATTTTCATTTATGATTTCAGTTATTGCTTTGTTTCAAGCAATAATAGTTCGGAGTTGGAAAAGTTTTTTAGGGTTTGGTATTGTTTCAATGCCATATTCTTTATACTTTTATGGTGGAGAGCCTCCTATACAGTATTTAGGGCTTTTTTCAATAATTTGTTTTGCTATCGCTTTATTAATACTTTTGAGGAGAAAACGGAGTTATGGATCAGGGTGAGGTTTAAGTTTAGCGAAAATAATATTATCATTAGCTATAAGAAACACAAAAACAAAGGACCTTTATGAAAAGATCCTTTTGTTTTGAAGAAATGTATTAAGTTTTATTAAGGATTCGTTGACCATAAACCTGCCGATTTAACAAGAATTCGTGGATGCAGTTTCAACTGGGCAACCATTACTTCAGCTAGATCTTCCGGCTGCATCACTTTGTCAGGATTACCGTCCGTAAGATTTTCTTCTATCGCCAAATCTGTTGCTACCGTACTCGGTGTCAATGCGCTAACACGGATGTTATGCTTTCTTACTTCAAGCATAAGGGATTCCGTAAGTCCGAGAACGCCGAATTTTGAGGCACTGTATGCGCTTGTAACAGGCGCACCTTTTTGTCCGGCGGTAGAGGAGATATTAATAATGTCGCCTGATTCTCTTTCAATCATTTCTGGCAGAACTGCTCTTGTGACATAATAGACGCCCATCAAGTTGACATCGATAATATTTTTGAATTCTTCCGGTGATAGTTCAAGGAACTTGCCGAATTTACCGATGCCTGCGTTGTTAATGAGGATATCAATTGGGCCAAGTTCAGATTTAACATGTTCGACAGCGGCGATGACGGATTCGTTATCTGATACATCAGCGGTAGCCATCGTCACTTCAACATCGTATTGACGAAGTTCTTCTGCAACCTTCTCAAGATTAGCAGCTGTTTTCCCGATAAGACCAACGTTTATACCTTCTTTCGCAAAAGCGATTGCTGTCGCACGACCGATACCTCTACCTGCTCCAGTAATTATTGCGTTTTTACCTTTTATAGTTTGCATTTTGCTCACTCCATTCTAGTACATACTTCTTAGAGTATAACAAAAGCAGAGTGGATTAGCGTCTGAAGCGATTTATGTTAACTTTACACGCCTGTTGATTAACTAAAAGTAACCAGTAAATATAATCAAATACTGTGCGCTACTTGTATAGTTGCTCTTGGATTGCTTTGAATTGAACAACATCTATACGCTTTTCGGGAGGTCTAAGTAAGTAGGGATGCGACAAAGTCGCATCCCTACTTACTTTTTCGGTAACCGTATGTTTTTTGTTCATCCATCGCTGTCCAAAGAAACAGCTACAAGAAGTGCCAAAGCTTTTCGGGACGAAAGAATAAATCGCTTCTCACCTGAAGAAAAGCGGTCAAAGATACAATTTTGACCGCTCAAGCCTTCTCCTATAGTATCTCTATTTTTAGTTTAGGGAAGTGTCACCTTCTTATTAGAACATAACTTAATCTTTGCTAAAATAAGCAGAGAATACAATGTAAAACGTGCTAGAGTGCCCGAAATTGCATCTTCAGGCACTTACGCTCTTTATAGAAAGTAATCTATTCTTTTCTATAAAGAAACTGCATTTTTCACTTAAATATTGTAGGATCGCGGCAGGCAATTATTCACAACAGGATAACCGAAAAGAGTGTGGCTAGAAGTGACGAAGTCACTTCTAGCCACACCTGCCCCTCGATAAAACTGTCGTGATTAATTAGCCGAAAGCGGGCCGAAAATAATCCAGTGGAAATGGTGGTTTTTAAGCCCTACTCTCCAGCAATTTATGCTAGTAAATGGTCAATCAACAGACCTGTTTACTTTACTTAATCCATATTTGAAAACTACTATCTAAAAAGTTTATCCCACACGAACTAGTTGTAATGTCGCCAGCTTATAGCTAAAGTTTTCTTGTAAGTCAGCAACAAGTTTTACAAGATCTCCTTCTTGTAACGAAAGCAAGAAACTGGAAGTGAGTGTATTAGCGGTAGTGGATTCAGTCATTGATGATGATACCTTAATTTTATCATTGATTTCTATATGAAACTTTGAAGGAACACATGTAATCGTTTTTGATACCAATAATACTTTATAACTGATTTGATAAATTCCGTCTATACCTATCACTAAGCCTTCGTGGGATTTTTCAACATCCTGCAGCGGCGTAGCAATACTAAATTTCACATTGCCATTTACAGAACTTTCCAATTCCGTATAGGCGAAGCCATAAGCAACATTAATTGGTCCTGCAGGTCCTGTATCACCTTTATCTCCTTGAATCCCTTGGGGGCCTTGTTCTCCTTTTTCTCCTCGTTCTCCAACTAATCCAGGCAGTCCTTCATAGCCCCGGGGACCTTGATCACCTTTATGACCTTTTTCGCCTTGCTCTCCTTTTTCCCCTCGTTCTCCAACTAATCCAGGTGGTCCTTCATAGCCCCGGGGACCTCGATCCCCTTTGACGCCTTGTTTTCCTGTTTCGCCTTTTTCTCCTTTTTCACCATCTAATCCAGTAAAGCCTTGATAACCCCTCGGGCCTCTAGGGCCACGTTGACACTTACAGGGCTGGCCCCCTCCGCAGTTTTTACAGTTTTCCATTTATTAACCTCCCTTTACCTTCATCACTATTACCTTCTAATATCGAGTGGAACATTTATGAGTGTTGCACTTGAGCTGGATTGAATAGAAACTGATCTCGTTTCGTCGGGTTGCACAATAGAATCTTCTATTCGATATGCCCATTCTCCCAGTGCATCAACCGCTACTTGAGAAAGAAGGAGACCACTCAACGAATTGCCAATATAGATAGAAATAGTAGCACCAATTCCAATCACATCCGAATTTCCACTAATTCGCCATTCCGCATCGTCTGTTCGATACTCAGCACGAGTTATTGAAAGAATCAAGGGGACAGTCGTCACTTGGATTTCGTCAAATGAAGTGCCACCGGGTCCGTTAACTGTTAGTCGAAAAGAAAGTGGAGCTGTTTGATTGGGAAATTGAAATGTTGCTGTTGCCGTATTTGCATTTGTTAACTGAACAGTAGGGCCTGAGATTTGTTCCCATTGATAGTTTGTAACAGTACCAGTTGCACTCCCAGACAACGTAACAACTTCTCCCTGTTGGACACTTTGGTTGGGTCCTGCATTGGCAATCGGTATTGAGGCAAATTCGATAATGTTGACGACTACAGTATCAATGGAAGGTCCTCCTTCTCCATCGACGGTTAATTCAAATAGTAGTGTTGTTTCAGAACTTGGCGCTGTAAAGGTTGGTGTTGCCGTATCCGCGCCTTCTAGCGTAATTTCGGTCCCTAATAGTTGAGTCCAACTAAATGTAGTAATGATACCAGTTGAATTGAGACCATTAAGTGTAACTGGTGAACCGAATAGGACTGTTTGGTCATCACCAGCATGGGCTGTTACGGGTATCGGACCATTCGGTAATCCTGTTACTGATACGGGTATCGTTCTTTCGCCTCCAGCAGAAGACGTAATAATTACATGAGGAGGTGTAAACGTTAGATTCGTATTAAGAATTCCTTCTGAAGGAATAGTTAGTTCTCCCAATCCAAAATCCGAGACAACTAGGATAGGCGTCCGAACAGAATCGCTTGATGAAGCTGTAATCGAAAGATTTTGCGAATCCGTATCAAAATTAGCGGTCGCAGTAATAAAATCTACAGGTACTACTTCTTTTATACTGTTTGGATTATCACTTAGATTAGTGACAGTAATCGAAGCGGGAGGCGTTTCTCCAGAATATCCAACACGTGCAAAATAGTGTCCATCATTGCCTTGTAATTGCGTTGGATTAATACCGTTACCAGTCACTTCAATAATTTGAGAAGTATCATCTGATGTAGCAAAAACATCTATTAATCCGTCTGTACTTACGGTTTGTGTGTAAGTGGCTCTCAAAACGTCAACACCAGAGATTGTTGAAATTTTACCAACGACTGTAAATAATCTGGTTTCAATACAATTATCAGGTGTGATCCCTGGTGTTGTTGAACGATCCGGTGAACCTATACCAATTCCAGGGCCTTCAATCCTAAAGAAGTTTTGAGGTTGCCCAAATTGATCCACAAACAAGCTACCTACTATTTCGTGTGGAACATTTAGATCGCCAATATAACCTTCAGGTGCTGCAGGTGCAATGTTCGGATCCCATTGCAAAAATGGAAATACACGGCTGTTCAGTGCAAGTTCAAAATCTCCACCATTAAATCCACCAATATCTTCTGTGAAATTAATTTCGCCAGTTCCATCATCAGATTCCGCGATGAATGTATCGACTCCGTACGGGTGAGTGACGGTATATTCTGCATTTGGCTGTAATCCGAAAATACGAATACGAACTCTACCAAATACAACTTGTTCATCGACCCTTGGCACTTCATTCACAAATGCAGCTTCTAATGCTAAAACGAGCCTCGCTCTTTCACCCGTACCCGTAGTCATCTCAGCTTCGACTTGATGATAAAAAGCTTCACCCGGATAATTGTCAGGAAAAGAAACGGGTTGTGTTGGATTAGGTAAATCAGCAAATGTAATGCCAGAGAAAGGGTCAGTAGGGTCAAAGTTTAGTTGAAGGCGTAAACCATTCTCATCTTTATACCAAACGGGGAAACCATCAAATGCATTAATTGGTCCGACTTCCATAAAACTCCTCCTCTAAATTAACGAAGTGTTTAGAAATTATTTAATTAATTCCTTCACAACATAGTCTATGTAGAGGGGATGTAAATTGATAGGGTTACTATGCGTTATCCACTAAGACAAGTTTCGTTTGCACCTCCTATAGCATTACTTATGTAGAGGTGGGGCCATGTCTGAAACTGCAATCTTGGTTTTTATGTATGTGGATATATGCATATTTCTTGGTTTTTATTTGTATTTACGTAGAATCAAGAAGCTTATCGGGTTTCAATTAGGGATGAATATTAGCATTGTTATGGGGGGCATGATTGCTTTACTGTCTGGTGTACTACTGATACTCCAATATCCCTTTCATTTCACCTTAGTTACCGTTATCTCCACACTGGCAGGATTACTAACTGGAGCATTGTTTGGTCTGTTATTCGATTATCAAACGTTCGTGACGGGTTTAACGAATGGAATAATCATTGGGTTGATGTCACCGATGATCGGAACAGTTATAGAAATGCCATCGTTGTTTATCTGGTTCATTCATGGATTTTTGGTTTTAAGTTTATTCACTATTTTTATTTCAATTAAAAGGTCGTGATGTCAGCCTTGCTACTCATCTTCCTATTGTTTATCTGGAGCATATTTGAAGTAAGTTCTGTATATAGGATTTTTAAAAAGAAACATTTATTATTTGATGATCGTTTTACGCAGACGATGTGTATGGCCATCACCATGATATCTTCATTTGTCTTGGCACTTTACCTTAAACTGTTGCTTCCAGCAGATCTAAAGGCTTTTTATCTCCTTCCTATAGTAGTTGGATTATTTATCGGTTGGAAATTCGGTTCAACCATAAAAGCCCCGGCTGCTCTAAACGGTATTTATAACGGCGCAATGGGAGGGATTATGGGAATGATGCTCGGTGCTGTTCTTCAAAATCCAGCTCTGTGCAACATCCCAATCGAGTCTGAAGCAGTGATTGCAACAAACATGTATAGTCTTGCTATTTTCACTGCTTGTCTTCATGCGCTCGTAAGTCATTTCATCCGCTACTCATTAAAGGTGTAATATGACTTCCTTAAATGAAGAGACCGAGGGGAGAATTCTAGTGAAAGTATTTATAGGTGTACTCTTATTAGTTATCGGATTCACTGCATTCTATTTCTTATGGCCAAAATCAATCGATTTGCCGAAAATTGGCACTGTAGAGGAATGGACACTGACTGAAGTGAGTGGAAAAGATGTGTCCATTCAAACAAAACCGAAGCTAATTACTTTCTTCTTTACAAACTGTCCAGACATTTGTCCTACTACAATGTGGGACTTAAAAGATTTGCAGCAATTAATGAAGGAAAAAGGTATTTCAGAAAATAAGTATCTTATCCTAGCAGTCACGTTAGATCCTGAATACGATACGGAAGAGAGGATAGTACAGTATAAGGAAAATTTTGAAATTGATAGCCCCAATTGGTTATTTTTAAGAGGTTCGGAAGTAGAAACAAAGAAATTTACTCAATACTTCAATTTTTTCTATGAAAAAGGTGAGGGGGGATTTGTAACTCATTCAACGTCTATGTATGTAGTGGATACAAATGATCGAGTTAGAGCTTATCACGATATGGCAATAGGTAATAAACGAGTGAATATCGAAGAAATTGCAGATCATTTGCAGAAGCTATTAAAATAATCTGCAGATGCATTCTCTTGAAGGAGGTGAAATATTCCGATTTTTAATTTTTCATTATTCATTCATTCATTCGTTATTCATTCATTATGAAAAAGGAGTAGTTTGGAGGTAAACACGGTGCAAGAAGATCTTGAAATTTTGGAAACGGAAAAGAAGACAGAGGAACAATCGAAGAGTCCTCCATCTTTTTCGTCTCCAACAAGTGCAGTTTCCTTAGAAGAAACGAGAATTCTTACAGAATACAATAGTCAGAAAAATTTATTTAACGTAGTTAATCGGGATGAAACACGCAGGAAGCCTCTTATGTTGAAACAGTTTTTTAAAATGAAACGAAATCAACAAGTGGTAGTATCTTCTGTTATCGAAAAAGATGTAATTGTGACGACAGACGGAAAAGTCGCAACAATCGGAAGAGACTTCGTAATGCTAACTAACCTTCAAAAAAGAATTTGGATCCCATATACTGCAATCGAATCCGCAAACATACCCTTCGGTTTCCCTACCTATTCAAACACCCATCAACACTTTATATATGATAACCAGTTGCAGCAAAAGCTCGTGCTCCAATTCGGCGAGACAGTGGCTAAAAGGGAAGCGCTAATTAAACAGTTTTTTGAAGAATCTTTACGCACAAATCTCCACTCATGGGGAGGAATGTGGGTAGAAGTGAAAATGGCTGATAAAGCATTTTTTGGAAAACTAACAAAGACGACGAAAAAAGAGCTATTCCTTCAATTGTTTAAGACAGAGATAGTTATCAAATTAAGCGATATTCGATATGTGTCTACGATTGGAATGTTTCCTATATGGAAAAAGGTGTTAAAGTCTATTTTTAAATAAACGATCAAATGAATAGTAATAAATTTTGAAAATGGGAGGCATTATGATTGGAACAAACTGAAGATAAGTTATTTTTGGAATTGAAAAAGTGGATGGGGGAAGAAGTGCTTGTTATCACAGAGGCAGTGCAGCTTAACTTATTGGGGCAAGTATTTCGACCCGTTTTCGCTGGAACAATCTTCGAAGTCCATCAAGGGCATATAACGCTGTCGCCCGTCATCATTAAAATGGTAAATGCTCCATTTTATAAATTCCCGTTTCCACTAAGTATTCCGCTTGAGCAAATTGTCTCTTATTCAGTTGAAGTGCCTAGTGACTTGGTATTCCCATTAGCATAATAGAGGAGCGATGATCGAATGATTAACCAGAATGAAGCTAGAACAGTTAATGCCACAACAGTTAATGCGACAAGAGAGGTAGCTCTAGTCAATCATTTTAGTAAAAATATTGGGAGAAGAGTTTTTATATTGACTGAATCATTTCCATTTATGTTTATAGGGAAAATAAAAGAAATACTTGGAGATATCGTCGTATTAGATGTGCAAACGACATCAGTACCAGCTTTAGAAAAAAAAGAATGGTACGTGCATATCGATTCAATTGATGTGTTCTATATTGAAACGGGGACTGGAGCAAAAATTCCTAATTTAAAAGATTAGTTAGAAAAGAGGTGTCATTATGATAAGAAAGTACCATGTAGTAGCCATTCCGATTCGAATCGTCTTGAATACATTTGGCGATCATAATCCAAATGGAATGATGTATGTGTTAAAAGAAAATGAACAGAAAGTAAAGGAGTTAGTCAAAAAAAATCTATTCACTCCAGTTGATGTTGTTCAGCCTCTTGTGATCCGGGCGAATGAAGGAGAAACAGTGGAAATTTTACTTGAAAATAAACTATCATTTAACATAGGTATGCATTTTCAGCAAGCAGAGTATGAAGTGGACCAAGCTGACGGAGCGAATGTTGGACTAAACAAAGACAGTACAGTAGCTCCTTTCGATTCGATTTTGTATCGAATAAATGTTGTGAAAGAAGGAACATATTACTTTTCTGATTTAGGTAATCCGTCCAGCAGTGAGAATGGTTCCAATTCAAACGGTCTGTTTGGAGCGTTGTTTGTCGAGAAACGTTTTTCCTGGTGGACGGATCCTGAGACTGGGAAGCTGATGAATAGTGGCGTGTATGCTGATGTTCATCATCCGATTTTACCTTCCTTCCGGGAATATGCTTGGATTTTTCATGATGAAATGGAAGTGGATGATTTAACCGGGAATCGTCCCATCAATCATTTAACGAATCAGGATGAGGAATCATTTCACGGTGCTAATTACCGGTTCGAACCGATAAACAGGCGCCAACAGCTTATCGCAGAAGGGGTCGTTGGTCCAAATACTGAAGGAGAAGAAGTTCACCATGATTCATGGGTATTTGGCGATCCATCCACACCGATTTTGCGGGGATATGTAGGAGACCCTGCCAAAATACGAGTCATGCACGGCGGTACAAAAGAAACACATGTCTTTCATTATCATGTTCATCAATGGTTAAGCGATCCGCAAGACCTCGAATCTGAAATTTTTGATGCGCAAGCGACCAGTCCACAGTCTCATTACACGGTTGAACCGCTATATGGTTTAGGTAGTTTGCAAGGTTCTTTTGGTGATGCTATTATTCACTGCCATCTATATCCACATTTTGCGGTTGGAATGTGGGGAATGAACCGGGTTTTTAATACGCTTCAAGATGGAAGCCAGTGTTATCCTAATGGTGTTCCCATTAAATCGCTACAGCCATTGCCGGACCGAAAAGCACCGCCAAAGCCGACAAAATTAAAACCTGGATTCCCGAATTTCATTCCTGGTAAAGTTGGACACAAAGCGCCGCGGCCACCACTAGGTATAAAAGGCGGGCGAGGATTGACTGAACTGGAGCGTCATGCGGCGATTGAAAAGCCGAGACCTGGGGCGGTATTTGTTGATCCTTGTCCTGAAGAGGCACCGGTGAATGAATTTAGCTTCTCGTTAATCGAGTTACCAATCACGTACAACAAACACGGTTGGCATGATCCAAAAGGACGGATATATGTTCTCGATAAAGATTTAGAAGATGTTTGTTCAGGTAAAAAAGAACCGGAGCCCCTCGTAATCCATTCTCCAGAACATACTTGCATTAAAATTAATTTCACGAATCGTTTGCCTCATATTCTCGATGGTGATGCATTCCAACTTGTCACAAGAACGTACGAAACTGGCTGTCATATCCACTTTGTCAAATTTGATGTTCTTGTGAATGACGGAGCGAATGTCGGATGGAATTATGATTCCTCCGTTTTGCCGGGTGAAACAATACAGTACTCCTATTATGCAGATTCCGAATTAAAAGCATGGTTCTTCCATGATCATTTATATCCAAATGCTCATCAACAGCATGGTGTATTTGGATCGGGTGTTATTCATCCTCGCTTTACGAAATTTCTCGACTCAACATCAGGAGAGGAAGTCGTTCATGGCACACAAGTTACTGCGACTAATCCATTAATTCCTGATTACCGTGACTTTGTGTTATTTGTTCAGGATTTTGCCTTGTTGTTTGATAAAAATGGAAAACCGCTCCAACCGCCAAAGTTTCCAGGTTCTGAAGATGACCCTGGATTATTCGGTGTAAATTATAAAAACGAACCACTGCAATTTCGTTTAGGTCCGGATTGCGACCCTGCTTTTACGTTCAGTTCCTATGTGAATGGTGATCCGATTACCCCAATTTTGAAGGCTTATGAAGGGGATTCGATACGCTTTCGTCTCCTTCAAGGAGCTCAAGAAGAATCCCATAGCTTTAATGTCCATGGATTAAGGTGGATGAGGGAGCGCGGCAGTCTGAATTCTAATATGGATGAGCAACAGCATATCGGTATTTCAGAATCGTTTACGATGGAAACGTTTATTCCACGAGCTGGAGATTATTTGTGGGCGTTCGAGACCGAAGAAGATTTATGGAACGGACTTTGGGGGCTAATTCGGGCATTTGACGAAAAGGTGCCGGATTTAATTCCTTTAACGGACCGACCAGAGCCATTAAAGCGAACAAAACCGCTGCCTGAATGTACTGGAACAAATCCGCCGCAAGCAGAAGACCCCACATTAGTTCCTGTCGAAAATGGGCCAATTCGGTATTTTGATATTGTGGCTTTTCAACTCCCGATTATTTACAACGATTTCGGTGATCACGATCCGAATGGAATCATCTTTGCACTCAAGGAAGATAAGGATGCTATTTTAAAAGGAACAAAAAGGCTAGAGCCGTTAATCATTCGGGCCAATGTTGGAGATACAGTAGAAGTGACGTTGACAAGTCAATTGAAGCTCGATTTATTTCCCTTCAAAGATGGCATATATCCTTATCCAGAGGTGAAAGAGCAAGCCTTTTATCCACCGTCTTTACGTATCTCGCTGCATCCTCAATTGATTCAGTATGATGTGAAAACCTCGGCAGGCGAAACTGTTGGGTTCAATGGCGACCAAACCGTTGGACCGGGAGAGAAAAGGACGTATCGCTGGTGGGTAGATCAAGTGGGGGCATGTGGCATGTGGGATATGGCAGATATCCGTAACCATAAATCTCACGGTGCCTTCGGGGCGTTTATTGCAGAACCGAGGGGAACGGAATATTTGGATCCATATACACTAAAGCCGGTTCGCACTGGAGCGAATGTCATTTTACGCAACCCATTTTTACCGGATATAAGGGAATTTGTCATCATCATGCATGATGGAGTAAGACTGCTTGATAAAAACGATCGGGTTATTCTCGACCCAATTGCTGGAATTCTCTTGCCACCGATAGATGCTGAAGAAGAAGTAGTTGATACGTATGATCAAGGATCGAGGGGCTTTAATTATCGAAGCGAACGATTAATTAATCGTTATCAAAAACATCCGGTGTTGCACGATTTATTTAGTTCACATGTGTTCGGTGATCCAGCTACTCCGCTGTTTGAAAGTTATGCAGGGGATCCAGTAACAATTCGGTTGGTCACGCCAGCAGAAAGACGAAGGTCACACACGTTCCATCTTCATGGTCATCGCTGGCGTTTTGATACCAAGGATATTAATACTCGAACAGAATCATTTGTTGGATTTAACGTAGCTGGGGCTACACGGAACATGGAGCTGTTGGGCGGGGCTGGTGCTTACGGGAATTCCCCAGGAGATTATATGTACCGTTCTGGAAATATTCAATGGGACATCGAGCAAGGCATGTGGGGGATTATGAGGGTGCACAGTGAGCCAAATGAACACTTACCACCGTTAGAGCAATAAAGAAGAGAAGAGAGTATTCTTCTCTTTTTTCTACATAAATGACTTAAGAAAGGAGGTGAGAAAATGGAACAAGAACAAAAAAATGATTTTTATATTCCAGAGCGATGTTGTCCAGAACGATTTCCTTCTCCGCGACTCCCTTCCCCCGTGGACTGTCTGCCGACAGAAGTTTTAGAAAGAGTTATTGAAAAAATTAGAGATGCAAATGAACTGCTACTGGATCTTGCATTAGCAGATGAGCGGTCGCCAGAAGAAACATTTCAAAAAGTATTTGACGGATTAATCGGTTTACGAGTTGAAATTACAAATCAACTAAGTGAGACGATTGAAGGAATAGTAACCTTAGCTGGATTTACTTTTGTCGTCCTACAGGAAGAGGGAATTGTTTCAATTTTGCCTTATAGTCAAATTGAAACGATAAAGCCTTCTGGCCGATATGCAGAGCCTTATCCTGATCCAAAATTAACCGAGATAGATCCTTGTTTACGTCGGAATTTAACATTTAACTTTGGTGAGGTCGTTTCGTCATCACCAGAATTAATTCACTTATTCTTCAGAATTCAGTTAGATATTTATTTGCTTATAGTAGAAGCTAAACGAATTCAAGTGAAAGTTGACGGTTCAACAGTGGAAGGGCTTCTAACAGACGTGAATAAAGAAACGATTGTTTTAAAAGTGGAGGATGAAATAAATATCATCCCGATAGATAAGATTTCACTCATTACAATTAATCGATAAAATAAAAAAGTCAGCCTAAATGAAGTGTCGCTTCATTTAGGCTGACATGCTATTTATATTGAGAAATTTAACAGCATGTGCATTGACGATGGCAAGAACCAGTCACTTTAATATTTGCTATCTTATCAACGGAAAAGATCCATGACTTACCTTTTTCATGTTTCCTTTCTTCATACTCCTCATCAAGTTCGTTTTCTTCTTCAGGTTTTTTCTCTGTTGACTCTTTGTCCAAGTCTTCCTCGAAAGCCTCATCTATTTCCCCTTCAACATGGTCGGGGCTTTCTAACGGAAAGGTTTCTTCTACAAGTACTTCAACAAAATTGGAACCTACGGAGACAATCGTCCCTCTGACTGTATTTCCGGCTTCTAACTCGAACTCAGCTTCGCACCATAGTAGCTGACGCAGGCGGAAGTTTAACCCGTCTTGTAACCCGCTTAGTCGAATTGAAAAATCAGTATCGCATAAGTCTTTACGGCAACTGCAACGGCTACGGTGACAGTGGCAGGAACATCTTTCATGACAGCCTTGAAGTGGACTACATTTATGCGAACAACATCGCGAACACGAACGATTTTTGTAATCAAGGTCGTAATCATGGTGATGACTTGCTTTTTGACAATGGCAGTCCGGATAATAATGCTTATCCATATAATAACCTCCTTTCTTCATTCTTATTAGCATATGAACTTTTAAACAAAATCAATGGACAATAAACCTACACAACGAGCACTATTATGTAATTCTATTTAAAATTGAAAGTCACTTATCAGTTTACAAATTCTTTACGTAAAAATTACCTTCCTGTGATAAAGGATTAATGAATAGTATATATACTAATTATAATGACCTATTGAATGGGGAGAGTACTATTGATCATGTTAAAAGAAAATCATTTGCAAGAGTTACTTTTCAGCATCATTCGTAACAAAGACATTCAAACGGTCTTCCAACCGATTATTTCTTTAGAAGATGGTGAGGTACTGGGGTATGAGGCTTTAAGTCGAGGGCCAGTCAATACGTCATTACAAAACCCTGAAAAACTTTTTACTTATGCAATGGAGCAGGGGCAACTTTGGAATCTGGAACACTTATGTCGTTCAAAAGCATTGGAATCTGCTCACAAACTTCAATCAGAAGGCAAGTTATTTTTAAACGTAAACCCAAATATTATGAGTGATCCAAAATTCAGGCATGGATTTACTAGAGAATATTTAAGTAAATTTAATATGGATTCGGGAAGAATTGTTTTTGAAATAACGGAAAGAGAAGCTATTTCCAGACTGTCCCACTTTAAAGATACAATCAATCACTATAAAGAGCAGTTTTATCAAATTGCAATTGATGATGTTGGATCTGGCTATTCCGGCTTGAATATATTAACAGATATTCACCCTCACTTTATGAAGTTGGATATGCATTTAATCCGCAATATAAATAGTGATATAACAAAACAGTCGCTTGTGAAAAGTTTATGTGAATTTGCGTCAATTTCCCAGATAAGTATCATTGCTGAAGGAATTGAAACAACGGAAGAATTGTCTAAGCTTATTGAATTAGGCATTCATTTTGGTCAAGGCTACTTTATCCAGAAGCCAAAATCCAACCTATTACCGATAAGGGAAGAGGTAATTACATTGATTGTAGATGAAAACAAGCGTAAACAAAGTAAATCTAGGAATCGAATAACGGATACATTCGTGAAAAAAATAGCGACGCCCTTAGTAACGCTTGACGAAACGATGTTAATCGATGAAGTCAAATCATTAATGGAACTAGACCATACTCTACCGGGCTATTGCATCGTTAATCGAAATAGGTTGGTGGGTGTCATTACACGAAATCAGTTACATTTTAAAATTAGTGGTCCTTATGGATATAGTTTGTTTAGCAATAAGGCAATAACAGAAATAATGGATCATGACTTTTTACAAGTGGATGTCAATACACCCCTTCACAAGGTTTCAGAGCTTGCGATGAAGAGAGATCCAAAACGCCTATATGACTTTATTACTGTAACGAAGAACGGACAGTATTATGGAATTGTAACTGTGAAAGAATTGTTAGAGAAAACGATGGAAATTGAAGTTAACTTTGCGAAACATATGAACCCGCTTACCGAATTACCGGGGAATTTATTAATCGAGCAACAGTTGCAGCACTGTATTGAAACAACAGATGGTTATGGTATCCTTTATTTAGATCTAGATAATTTTAAACCATTCAACGATGTTTATGGTTTTGAAAACGGTGATAAAGTGCTTATGAAACTTGCCGATATTTTAAGGGGAATTGTGTTACCGACTGAATTTGTAGGACATATTGGTGGAGACGACTTCATCGTCGTTGTATCCTCAGAAAATAGTGTGATGTATTGCGAGCAAATTATAGACCAGTTCGAAGCATCCGTTAAACAGTTCTATAATAAAAAAGACGTTGAAAATGGATGGATTGCATCAAAAAATAGACATGGAAAAGATGAGTTGTTTCCATTGTTGACAATTTCAATCGCCGGTATAATGAATCATCATTTTCAAACTACATATGATTTGGCAAAAACGGTGAGTGAAGTGAAGAAACAATGTAAGCAACTAATGGGCAGTAACTTTATATTTGCAGAAAACTAAAAAAACATAGAAGCAGAAAAGCCGTTCATCATTTAGTGATGAACGGCTTTTCTTTCATGTAGGAGAATAGATTTAATGATTCATTTCCAGTTTTGAATGCTTTAGTACTGCGCAAAAGTGGATTGCACTGGGTTGGTAACAATGATAAAATACAATACTATCCAATTTCCGCAAAAAACTGTCAAACGAAATGAAACGAAATGACAAAAATAGAACGCAAATACGTAAAATGGAGGGCCTGTTATGATGCAGAAACATCCTGATTTCGAATTTGAATCGGAACGTTTAGATTACACAAAACAATATATGCAAAAACTTCTGGAAGAATCAATTCGTGATGTGAAATCTTCTCAAGAGCAGATACGACAGTCCATGGCAGACTTGGATTATTTAGACTCAAGTTTAAGCTACATCAACATTTTAACAAACGCTAGATTTTTTGAAATGGCCCGATCCCAAAGAGAAGGGCTTGAAGCGATTCAGCAAAAGCCCTATTTTGCCCGCATTCATTTTCAAAAGGAAGATGAAGCAGATGAAATGCTTTATATCGGCAAGACTTCTTTGTTCCACCGTGAAACGCAGGAGCCCATCATTGTTGATTGGCGGTCGCCTGTGGCAAATGTTTATTATGATGGTAGACTCGGTGCTCTTTCTTATAAAGTAAGAGATGAAGAATTCGAAGGACACCTTTATTCTAAACGGCAATACCGAATTGAAAAGGGCGAGTTGCTTGATATCCGTGATGTGGATCTGACAACGAATGACGAACTTTTACAGGAGGCACTTGCGGGAAAAGCTGATACACGACTAACTGAAATTGTATCGACGATTCAGAGTGAACAAAACGCCATCATTCGAGCAAATTTGAAACAGCCCATAATTGTACAAGGGGCAGCCGGAAGTGGAAAGACCACAATCGCTCTCCATCGAATCTCCTACTTCCTCTATACAATGGGTGAAAACTTTCCGTCTGAAAAATTGATGATTTTGGCACCCAGTAAGTTATTCATGGATTATATCGCGGACGTACTGCCAGAACTAGGAGTAGGACGTATCTGTCAGACTACGTACACGGAATACGTGCTGAACGCGACAGGGCTAAAACTGAAGCTGACAGATCCGGATGCAAAGCTAGAACTGCTAACTGAATCTGAAACCTTAGAAAAGGGTTTGCTATTTGTGACACGCTTAAAGGGTTCACTTCAATACAGGGGAATGATGCAACGTTATGTAGAAAAATTGGAACTCGACATGGCTCAACAGTTTGAAGATGTCTACATTGAAAAGTATCGAATCGTGAAAGCCTCCCGTTTGAGACAGCTCTTTCTCAAAGATTTTTCATATATGCCAGTAGAAAAACGAATTGAGCGGATTAAGATCATCATCGATGGTGACGTAAAGCGAAAACGGAAGCAGCTTATGAATATGCTGACAACAAAATACGATGCCGCACTTGATAAAGCACTTTACGGAATTCGGGATGAAGAGAAACGGAGAACCAAGCTCACAAGAATTCTGGAGGAGCGTGACGAAAGGCTTCCCATCATTGAAAAGGAAGGAAAAACGACTACTTCCGCCTACATGCGTAGATTCAAAAAATTTAATGTGAAAAAATTGTATCGGGATTGGCTGTCAAATAAGCAGTTGCAAACAGAGCTCGCGCCTGAGTGGTCCGACAGTGAGAGAGAGGCTTTTTTCACAACACATGAAAAAGAAACGTGGGAAATTGAGGATTTAGCAGCTATTTATTACTTGCATGCGTTATTAAAAGGAGTTGCGGATAAGTGGAAGATGAGGGTTGTCTTCATTGACGAAGTACAGGATTATAGCGAGTTTCAGCTTGCCGCATTACAAGATGGACTTGAGACAGATATGTTTACGATGGTTGGAGATCTAGCCCAGGGAATCCATAGTTATAGATCATTAACATCATGGGAACCTGTTAAGACATTATTTCCGCGAGCAACTTATACGACACTTCAAAAAAGCTATCGGACAACAATTGAAATAATGAATCTGGCCAATCAAGTGCTTACGCAGATGGATGAAGAAATGCCGCTTGTAGAGCCTGTCGTACGCCATGGGAGAGATCCTGAATTCTACGATATGCCTGAGTTTGATAGTGTCAGGATTAAGGGCATCTATGATGGGATTATTGAACGCGGACATCAATCAGTAGCGCTTATCTGCAAAACACGGAAAGATGCGAAGAAGATTCATAGCCATCTGGAAAAGTTCGGGATGCCAGTCCAATTGCTCGGAGAACAATCTGGTATCAGCGATGAGTGTCTACTCATCATTCCAAGTCATTTGGCGAAAGGGCTAGAATTCGATGCGGTCATTGTTGCCTCTTTTAACGAGCCATTCCGCAATCACTATATCGATCGGAAATTGCTTTATGTGACTATGACTAGACCGATGCATGAACTGCATATTACCAGTGCTACAAATATGGTTAGCTTGCGTTGAGTTACGAAGCGATTTAACGCACGATGGACGAAGTGTTAACTATATTTCTTATCCATGACTCTTATACTATAGAAATACCTGAATAATTCAACTTCATATCTCCAATCTCCCTATTGTATAGGAAAGACGACTCGTATATAATAAAATTACTATCCTGAACTTTCGGATAACTCTATCGGTTTGTGTTCGAAAACTCGAAAATACAAGGGGGAAAAAAGAATGACAAAAAAATTGCGCATTTTAACTCTAGGACTATTATTGGCAAGTGTAAGCATTCTATTATTTGCCTGCGGAACAGCTGAGGAAGATTCTGGGACATCGACACATGGAGCTAGCGAAAAAAGAGTATTAAAAGTCGGGACAGATGCTACGTATGCGCCGATGGAGTACATGGATGAAAAAGGTAATATCGTAGGTATCGATATTGATATTGTGAAAGCGATTGCAGAAGCAGCGGGATTTGAAGTTGAATTTAAAAACTATGGTTGGGAGCCTCTTTTTCCAGCATTAAAAGGTGGGGAAGTAGACTTCGCAGTTTCTTCAATCACAATTACGGATGAACGGAAGGAATCGTATGATTTCTCTGATCCCTATTTCATAGCGAATCAATTGATTCTAGTTCCTGAAGATTCAAAAGTCACGAACTTTGAGGAATTGAAAGACAAACGAGTATCTGTTCAAATCAATACAACGGGTCATATCGTGACAAAGGAACTTTTAGGGAATACAAGTTCTAAAATCGTTGCAACAGAGTCTATGCCTCTAGCAATTAGTGAAATGATCAACGGAAATGCTGATGCATCCATAGGCGACAATGCAGTCATTATTGATTACAAAGCAAATAATCCGAACGTAAAGGTTAAAACGATAGAAGATGACAGTTTCGAAAAAGAGTATTATGGATTAATGGTTAAAAAAGGGAATGCGGAAATACTTGATATGTTAAATGAAGGAATAAAGAAAATAAAAGAATCAGGGGAATTGAAGGAAATCACAGGATTTGATGTTGAGTAATCGTTTTTATTAAAACGGTTTGCATACAGCAAGTCATTACATGGGAGTGATTGAATTGGATTTCCTAGATATAAGATGGGATATGATTTGGAACTATCGCGAATTGTTCATTCGTGGAATAGGAATTACTTTAGCACTTACCATTGTTGGTTATTTGGGAGGTTTTGTATTAGGCCTATTCGTAGGCATGGGGAAATTATCCAAGAAAAAGTGGATTTATTACCCTTCCAAATACTATGTAGACTTCTTTCGCGGAACACCATTACTCGTACAGATTCTACTAATACATTTAGCACTTATTCCTGGGATTTTCGGTCACTCATTAGGTTATTTTGTTTCGGGTGCACTTGCTCTTGTTTTAAATAGTGCTGCATACAATGCGGAAATTATCCGAGCGGGCATTCAGTCGATTGAGAAAGGACAGATGGAAGCAGCAAGGTCTTTGGGGATGACACAAAATGTTGCATTGAAAAATATTATACTCCCACAGGCTTTTAGGCGAATGGTTCCACCGCTTGGTAATGAATTAATTGCACTTCTCAAAGATTCTTCATTAGTCACGATTATCGCTGCAAATGATTTATTATATGCAGGGAAAGTAGTCGCGGGAGCTTATTCAAGATTTTGGGAACCCTATATCACGGTAGCCATTCTATATCTATGTCTAACGTATATCTTTGGAAAAATTATAACGTATGTTGAAAATCGGTTCAGTAATAGTTATGTTCCCACACAAAGAAAGAAAATATTTTCGAGTAGGCGTTAAGTAGGGAGGTGATCGAGTGATTAAAGTTCAAGGCCTTTATAAATCATTTGGGCAGTTAGATGTTTTAAAGGGAATCGATTATGAAGTGAAGGAAAAGGAAGTCATTTGCGTTATTGGTCCAAGCGGTTCTGGGAAAAGTACATTTTTACGTTGTATAAACTTATTGGAAGACATCACAGCTGGGAATGTCTATATTGATGGCGTAAAAGTAAATGATCCAAAAACGGATATCAATGAAATTCGAAAAGACGTGGGAATGGTTTTTCAACAATTTAACTTATTTCCACATATGAGGGTAATCGATAACATTACAATTTCACCAAGAAAAATCCGTAAAATGAATCCTGCTGATGCAGAACTTTTGGCTCATCAATTGTTAAAAAAGGTTGGGCTTGCTGATAAAGCGAATTCATACCCTGAACAATTATCCGGTGGGCAGATGCAGCGGGTTGCGATTGCAAGGGCATTAGCGATGCAACCAAAAATTATGCTATTTGATGAACCAACTTCTGCACTCGATCCGGAAATGGTGAAGGAAGTGCTGGATGTCATGAAACAGCTAGCTATTGAAGGGATGACGATGGTCGTTGTCACGCATGAAATGGGATTTGCAAGAGAGATGGGCGACCGCCTATTGTTCATGGATCAAGGAGTTATTGTGGAAGAAGGTATACCTGACCAAGTATTTAATAATCCCAAAAATGAGCGGACAAAAGCATTTTTAAGTAAAGTGCTTTAGTCTGGCCGACAGATAGCAAGGAAAGCAGATGAGTGAGGTGAGTTCACTTTTACTGTTTTCCTTTTTTCGGAAGTAAATAATTGTTTAGTCATTTGGTGTGATAAAGTTAGATACTAACTAGTAGGCGGAAAAACTTTGAAGGTGGTTTTTATATTGAAAAAATGGACAAGAGAAATCGAGATTGATGCACCAATTGAACAGGTCTGGAAGTTTTTTGATGGAACTACAGAAAATATGAGAAAAATTATGCCGCAAGTGGTTGATAACAAACCAATAACAATAACAGAAGAAAAAGTAGGAAGTGTGTATTTACAAAAATATAAAGAAGGTAAGCGCGTGATGGAGTACGAAGTAGAAACATTGCAATATCAAGATTTCCCAAATGAAAAAAAGATGAAAGCCGGTTTCACGCTTGCTAATATGTTTGAAATTACAGCGTATTATGAATTGGTTAGGCTCAGTGCGCATAGAACCTCTTTTACATATACTATGACGAATCGTCCTTTAAAATGGTTTGTGAAGTTGTTTTTACTGTTTTCCAACGATAAAGTTGTTGTTGAATTTCTAGAACGAGTAAAAAGGGTGGCTGAATCGGAAAACTGAATCACGGTGCCAGTCACCATTGATTTGGGTTAACTTTTTCAAGTACATGTAAAGTTTGTATTTGCAACTTTGCTATTCCTTCGAAACTACCCCACATGCTGAATTAGTCATACAAATAAATTTTAATATCGTCGCTATCATCAAGTGTAGCGAGTAAAACATCATTTAATTCCACGTTATAGATTGTGAATTTACTTTCCAGCCAATGATTGTCCTTCCCTAAATGATGTAACTCCTGAAAATCGATTTTTCCTTCTTTAATGATTATACTTTGAAAAGAATATGGTTTTTTAATCAATTGCATGTCTTCACGAGTCAAAGCTTGGAGTTGAGGTGACAGGAAAAATGAAATGGTTCCATCTGGTTCCCATTGTGCTAGAGCAACGTTTTGGACATCATCAATTTTTTCTTTTCGCAGTTCCGACAATAAATGATCGATTGTAATCCTTGCTTTTGCCAAATTCGTAAAAACTATTTCACCGTTTTTAATCAGTGGATAAGGAGAAGGTTCAAACCATTTTCTGAATGTGTCCCATTTTAAACTCAGGAAAATAAAAATGATGTATAAGACAATTAACACTGTGGTTGTTATCAAGGATCCTTTCATCCCCAATTTTTCATCCGATAATGGATGAGCAATAATATTTCCGAGAATTAAAGCAACGGTGAAATCGATTAGTCTCAACTGTGAAATAGATCGTGCTCCCATTATTTTAGTCGCGAATAGTAAGAAGAGAAATGAAATTATTGCCCGTAAAATCCACTGGATTGACGTGAGTGTTTCTTGTCCATGAAAAAAATCCATATATCTTCACATCCTTACATATCGTTTAATAGTCAATAATACTAATTATTATTGACTATTAAACGATAATTATGTGATGAGTAAGGTGGGAATTTCATATTAAATTTCACTAGACAATATGTTTTGTGATTTAGTATTCAACCTATGATTGCAGTTGGAATGTTTTTATTGCCTCATATTTGGGAGACTTATCCGGATGTATCGTGAACAGGGAAAACGAGAGGACTGGAACTTCAATCGGTGCAAAATTTTCTTTTTGAATGGTTAGTTTATCCTTCGATCTCTTTTTTTTGGCAATTGTGACGTGGGGAGTGAATCGATCCGAGATTGGCATATCAAGTTGTTTGGCGACATTAATCTCAATTTCTCTTTGTAAAGGTGGTAATTCCACGGTTTCGCTAACTGTCAAATAGACGACTCGCGGACCGGACGAAGGACCGAAATAGGATAATCCATTGATATGCATGGAAAATGAATGATGACCAGCTGCAATTACCGAAAGTCTATCCGTTAGTAAAGGCAAATGTTGCTCTGACAGGGGTCCTATATACAGCAAAGTTACATGCAAATCTTCTATATGCGGAATCACTTTATAAGCTGTTTGAAGATCATATTTATTCTTAAAACCCTCAACATGATTTTCTAAAATCGATGGTATTTTTATACCGATGAAATAATGTTTGGACACTCTTGTTCCTCCTCTAAAATGGAATTGATGATTCATCCTTAGTGTGGCCCGGAAGATCTTCATCAACTCAGCAATTTCATAGAAAAGACATTTACATTCACAAATATTTTTTAGGGGATTAGATAGCTTATTTATAAAGAAGTTGATATAATCAATATTATTAGATAATAATTTCCGCGATTATATCCAAATAAAGGGATATAATTGAAGTGGTTACACGTCGCTTATCTTGGTATTCCTTTTTAATCGACAACTAAACGGAAATGGCCAAAGCGAATGGCCGGAAAATTAGGAATAGGGAGATGCACATATCATGACGACCCATACAATTACAGTCACATTAAGCGAATCGAAAAAACAACAGCCATCATCCGACCAATTGGAGTTCGGAAGAGTATTTTCTGACCATATGTTTGTGGCTGACTATTGTGAAGGACAAGGTTGGACGGATCATCGAATTGTTCCGTATGCACCACTTGAGTTGGATCCAGCATCTACTGTTTTCCACTACGGCCAGACAGTATTTGAAGGACTAAAAGCTTATGTAGGTCAGAATGGTCAAGTTCTGCTGTTTCGTCCGGAAGAAAACATGAAACGCATGAATAGATCAAGCGAACGCTTGTGTATGCCACATTTCAACGAAGAGATTGCAATCGAAGCTTTGGAACAATTAATTAATATCGATAAAGACTGGATTCCAGAAACAGAAGGAACTTCACTTTATATAAGACCTTTCATGGTCGCAACTGAACCGTATCTTGGTGTTGCACCATCTAAGAAATATAAATTTATCATTATTCTTTCACCTGTTGGATCTTACTATAAAGAAGGAATCCATCCGGTTAAAATTCTAGTTGAGAATGAATATGTGCGCGCAGTTGCAGGCGGAACGGGAAATGCAAAAACAGCAGGTAACTATGCGTCAGGACTGAGAGCACAGGAGATAGCAAGTAAAAAAGGCTATTCACAAGTTCTTTGGCTTGATGGAGTAGAGCGAAAGTACATTGAAGAAGTTGGTAGCATGAACGTCTTTTTCAAAATAAACGGCGAAGTCATAACACCAGTTCTGAATGGCAGTATTTTGGAAGGGATTACGAGAAAGTCAATCCTTCAGTTACTAAGACACTGGGATATTCCGGTCGTTGAACGCAAAATTTCAATGGAAGAATTAAGGCAATCACATATGGATGGTACGTTAGAAGAAGCGTTTGGTACAGGAACGGCAGCAGTTGTATCACCAATTGGAGAACTTAATTGGGGCGATGATATAATGGTCGTTAATAATAATGAAACCGGTGAATTATCTAAAAAACTTTATGATACACTCACAGGTATTCAAACTGGAAAAGTAGAAGATCCATTTGGTTGGGTAGTCAAAGTTACTGAACCGGTAAAAGCGTAACCGTTTCTTCAATTAGAAAGTAGAAAAGGGTAGCCCTCTAAGGTGCTATCCTTTTCTTTGGATGAAGCAAAGTATTTAGTAGTTAAACGACAAGCAGCCCAAACTGATATCAACTATATGCATTTTTAACAATACTGATATTTGTAGTTTGGATAAAGAATTTGTATTCTAATGTATACTAATATATAAAACAAATAGGGGATGGTCATTTATGATTAAAGCAATTATTTTTGATTTGGATGATACGTTGCTATGGGATAATAAAAGTGTCGCAGTTGCATTCAAGAAAACCTGTGAAATTGCCGCACAGAAACATGATATTGATCCGGTGGTACTTGAAAAAGCTGTCAGGTTCGAAGCCAGGAAAATTTATGAAACTTATGATATATATGAATTCACACAAACAATTGGCATTAATCCTTTTGAAGGTCTTTGGGGGAATTTTAATGATGAAGGCGACTCCTTCCAGAGAATGAAAGAAATTGTTCCAAGCTATCGGAAGGAAGCGTGGACAAGAGGACTTAAGGGGCTTGGTATTGACGATGTAAAACTTGGAAGTGATTTAGCCGAACTATTCCCCGAAGAACGGAAAAAAAGTCCGTTTGTATATGAAGAATCATTAAAAGTGCTAGATCTATTGAAAGATACATACAAACTCGTTCTACTGACGAATGGTTCTCCAAGTTTACAATATACGAAACTGGAAATTACTTCGGAAATAGCGCCTTACTTTGAAAAGATTATCATTTCGGGCGCATTTGGAATTGGAAAGCCAGATCCATCCATTTTCCAGCACGTCCTCACTCAAACCGATGTAACCGCGGATGAAGCGATCATGGTTGGAGATAATTTGATGACAGATATTTTAGGTGCCTCTCGAGTGAAAATGCGTTCCGTTTGGATTAACCGCGAGAACAAACAACCAAGTGAAGAAATAATACCCACTTATGAGATTCGTCATTTAGAAGAACTATTTCCCATACTAGAAGAGTTGAGGAAAAAGTGAACTGTTAAATAGTGGGGAACCTGTGACGCGTGGGACTCTGAAACTTGAAGATTAAACAATTCAATACTTAGGGATTTCCCGGATCTATTCACTTTTGTGAATAGATCTTTTTTTGAGGATTTTATCGAAAAGGTATATTCATAGTCTCTGAAGCGTATTAATTTAGTGTGAGATTTAGGTTTAGTTCTCCTTCCCGAAGTTTCAATTACTATAGTCATTGGAATAATGATTCATGAAAATCCAAATTACTTAAAAGGAGATGTACAGTATGGGTTTGATATTATTTTTAATTCTAGGCGGAATTATTGGATGGTTTGCAGGAATCATTTTAGGTAAAGATATGCCGGGCGGAGTCATAGGTAACGTCATAGCTGGTGTAATTGGTGCATGGATTGGTGGAAGATTGCTGGGGAATTGGGGACCTAAACTTGCGGACTTTTATATTGTTCCTGCTATTATAGGGGCACTAATTTTTGTGATTATTGTTAGCTTTCTCATGAAGTCTATGCGTAAAACGTTTTAACCAAAAGACATGTATCAGTTATATACTGAAAAAAGAACGAGCATCAATGTAAAATGATGCTCGTTCTTTTTATGGAAATAGTGGAGTTTGTGATAACGTAAGTCCGTTTACTAAATAAAACTCACAAGTCTATTGCAATAACATCGAAAATATCTTCAAGCTTTTTCAATCGATCAACATTATTCTGTTCAACATGATTATCAACGGTTAGCATCATTATGGCATCTCCGCCGACATTCGATCGACCAACCTGCATCGTCGCAATATTGATGTTTTCGATTGCTAGCAACGTTCCAACTCGCCCGATGGCACCGGGCTGATCTTTATGGTTAATGAACAACAAGTGACCTTCAGGTGTAACATCTACGAGGTTGTCATCGACTTTCACAATACGTGCGCCTAAACCGTTAAGCAAAGTTCCGGCAACACGTCTTAAACCTTTCGTTGTCGATACTTCTACAGTAACTAAATTTGAAAAGCCTTTAGATGTTGAAGTTTTATGTTCATTTACCTTGATGTCAAAACGGTCTGCCAAAAATTTCGCGTTTACATCATTCACATGTGTACCGAGGTTACGTTTTAAAAGTCCTTTTAGCGTGTTTCGAGTTAAAGGGCGGACATCAGATTCTGCGAGATTTCCTGAGTAATATATATTTACCTCTTGAATGACACCTTCTGCTAAATGGGACAGGAATACACCAAGTTTTTCAACTAAGTTAAAGAATGGCTCAACTTTGGCCAGTGCTTCTTTAGAAACGGAAGGCAGATTAACAGGATTCTGGACAGCTCCGCCGTTTAAAAATGTTACAACATCTTGGCTTACGTCGATTGCCACACTTTCTTGCGCTTCAATCGTACTTGCACCTAGGTGAGGAGTTGCAATTACTTCGGGAAGTGTCAGCAGTTTATGACCAACAAATGGCTCTGTTTCAAAAACGTCGAGTGCAGCACCTGCTACTTTTTTAGCAACAATGGCATCATAGAGTGCATCTTCGTCGATAATACCGCCTCGTGCACAGTTAATGATCTGGACGCCATCTTTCATCAAGTCGAATGCTTCTTTATTGATCATGTGACGAGTATCTTTCAGAAGTGGGGTGTGAACTGTTATGAAGTCAGCGGCTTTTAGCACGTCTTCAACAGAACCTGCTGTAATTCCCATTTTTTTCGCTTTTTCTTCAGTTAAAAAAGGATCATAGGCAATGACATTCATGCGTTGTCCTTTCGCTCTTGCTGCAACTTCCGCTCCAATTCGTCCTAGTCCTACAACACCCAGCGTCTTGTTTTTTAATTCAACGCCAATAAATGATTTACGGTCCCATTGTTGATTTTTCAACGAATTGAATGCCTGTGGTATTTTACGTGCTAGAGCCATCAACATTGCCATTGTATGTTCAGCAGCAGAGTTCGTATTGCCATCTGGAGCGTTGACGACGATAATTCCGTGTTCAGTTGCCGCATCCAAATCGATGTTATCGACGCCGACACCAGCACGTCCTATGATCTTCAAATTTGTCGCTTTTTCAATGATTTCACGTGTCACTTGTGTTTGGCTACGGACAAGCAGTGCGTCATAATCTTTAATGTTATCAGCCAATTGTTCTGGTGAGAAACCTGTTTCAATAACGATGTTCAAACCTTCAGCTTGTCTTAACGGATAAATACCATCTTCACTTAATGGATCGCTGATTAGTATATTAAAAGTCATTTAGACCAACACTCCTTCGTTTACGTAGACTTGCTGTGCTGCTGCAGTCCCTTTACCTAAATCTATCTTTTTGCCGATTTTGAGTAGGCCGATTTCCATTGCACTTATCGTTTGCAGAACATCTGCCGGTGAACAGTAACCCATATGGCCAATACGGAATATTTTGCCGCTTAAATGTTGTTGTCCGCCTGCAACAATTAAACCAAATTCTTGTTTAATGACTTTTCTAAACGCTTCTGCATCGAAGTCATCCGGTTTTACGGCAGTGACAGTGGGGGAGGCATCCTTGTCACTTGTTAGTAAAGGGATTCCTAACGCACGGAAAGCGGCGCGCGTCATATTCATCATCAATGTGTGACGTGCGTTCACTTGTTCGAATCCTTCATTCTCCATTAGTTGAAGCACTTGTTCCAGACCGAATAACAAAGATAATGCAGGTGTAAATGGAGTTGTATCTTTTAACAAATTGTCACGATATCTAATTAAATCCAAATAATAGCGAGGTTGGGGATTGTTTTCAATGATGTTCCATGCGCGGTCGCTCGCTGCGATAAAAGCGAGCCCTGCTGGAAGCATGAACGCTTTTTGAGAACCTGTCACTAATACGTCGATTCCCCAGTCATCCATTTTCGTCTCTACACCACCGACACAAGAAACGCCATCTACAATGATTAAAGCATCCGAGACTTCATGGACTGCTTGTGCCAGCTCCTTAATAGGATTCAATACACCCGATGACGTCTCACAATATGTAGAAAATACGGCTTTAATATCGGGGTTATTTTGCAATAGACCTTTAATCTGCAAAGGATCCAGTGCTTGTCCCCATTCGACATCCACACTATGAACCTTGATATTGTAAGCTTCACAAATTTTTGTGAAACGTTCACCGAATGCTCCTGTTACAATGACTAATACTTCATCGCCGGGATTGACAATATTTACAACGGCAGCTTCCAAACCTGCTGTCCCGCTGCCGGTCAATATTAGAACGTCTTGACTCGTGCCAAAAACCTTTTGCAGTCCAGGCTTGATATTTCTAAGCATAGTCGATGTCTCTTGTCCCCGGTGGCCGATCATTGGTTGACTCATCGCCCGTTGTACACTTGGTGAGATGGGGCTCGGTCCCGGAATTCGTAGTAGCATTTGGTCTTGTAACATCTTCATTCTCCTCTCGATTATGGAAATAAAAATAAATATAAAAAAAGCCTTCCTCCCCTTACAAATGAATGTAAGGGGCGAAAAGCTCTAATACTCACGCGGTACCACCCTTTTTACTGTCCAATAAAAGCGACAGTCTTAGTTAGCATGCTTAACGCGCATGTGACGGATAAACCTACTAAATGTTTCGGCTTATCTATTCCGGAGTGCTACTCTACAAAGAAATCACTGATTTGCACCATCCATCAGCTCTCTTGAGATTTCAGTAGATAAAGTGTGTCTCCATCAAAATAGTTAGATTAGTTATGGAATTAGAATTAATCATAACAAATGAAAAACTAATGTCAAGCATCATTTTTAAAGATATCAATTTTTTATCTGAGACCAATTGATAGAACAATACATGCAGAAACGGTATCCTTTCTAGTGAGAACAAAATAAGGAGTGATTAGATTTGGTTGTTGATAATATAAAAAAATTCAATTCGATTCCATTTTCAGTTCTAGATCTTTCTCCGATAAATGAAGGCAGCAACGCTACGCAGTCCTTCAAAAATAGTGCGGAATTGGCACAGCACGTAGAGCGATTGGGGTTCAACCGCTACTGGCTTGCTGAGCATCACAATATGCCAGGTATTGGAAGTTCTGCGACATCAGTCCTTATCGGGCATATTGCTGGAGCGACAAAACGGATTCGCGTCGGTTCGGGGGGAATTATGCTACCTAACCATGCGCCGCTTGTCATTGCAGAGCAGTTCGGTACACTCGAATCAATCTATCCGGGAAGAATTGACCTCGGTTTAGGTCGTGCACCCGGTTCGGATCAGGCAACAGCCTTTGCGCTACGCCGTACTTTGCAAAGCACTGGCGATGATTTCCCTGAACAGTTGGCAGAACTTCAATCTTATTTTGAACCGGACAGATCAGCCCGTGTTCGCGCATTTCCAGGTGAAGGACTCGATATTCCGATATGGCTTCTTGGTTCATCCGGTTTCAGTGCACAGCTCGCAGCGCAGAAAGGTTTGCCATTCTCTTTTGCAAGTCATTTTGCACCCGCCTATACAATGGCAGCAATGCAGCTTTACCATCAGAATTTCAAACCATCTAAATTTCTTAAGGAACCGTATGCCATGCTTGGCGTCAACGTCATCGCAGCGGAGACGGATGAGAAGGCTCAATGGTTGGCAACTTCACAGCAACTACAATTCCTTGGTATCACTACGGGAATGCCGTCACAACTAAAACCACCCGTCGACAATATCGAAGACTTTTGGTCACCACAACAAAAGGCATCTATTGCGCAAACGCTTGATTCTCGTACAACAATCGTCGGCAGTCCGGAAACTGTAAAACAAAAGCTCGAAAGTTTCATTCAAGAAACGAGAGCAGACGAATTAATTATTAACACGCAAATATTCAATCATGAAGATCGATTGCGTTCTTATGAAATTGTTGCAGAATTGATGAATTGAATAAATAAAAGCCGCGACCTTTATGAAGGGGTGCGGCTTTTTACCATGAAAAATTACTCAATAAAAGTCTTTTTATGGTAAATATTGATGATAGACGTTGGGAAGATAAGAGGGGGAAACAAATTCGAAAATAAAAGCACCGGTATGATAACCGATGCTTTACACTTTTATTCATCTCTGCTTATCTTGTCGTTCCCAAACTTTGAGCGAAGGATACGGATCAAAAGCCCATTCTGTCCGTCCGTTATATTTGTACATCCCGTAGTGGAGATGGGGAGGGAAACGACCTGATGTCCCTTCTTTACCATAACCTGAGCTGCCTACTGAACCGATGATTGTTCTTGGTTCAACGATGTCACCTTCTGTGATATCTTTATTGAAATAAGCTAAATGGGCAAAATAGTGGTACGTATTATGTGTATCTCGAATACCGACCCGCCAACCTCCAAATTCATTCCAGCCCATTATTTCAACTACTCCATAAGACGTGGCTCGCACGGGGACACCATAACCTGCAAATAAATCGGTTCCTTCATGAATTCTTCGGCCGCCCCAGCCTCTTTTTGCCCCCCAGGTTCCATTGTAACTATAATTATAATTGGTGGGAATAGGGAAAGCATGTTCATCCAAATCCAGCGTTTCATAGTGCTTATACAGTTTCGCGATCGTCATGATTTGCCTAACAGTTTCTTCACGCTTGTAATAATTTTCTAAAGCTAATTTGAAATCCTCTTCATCTTGTCCATACTTACTTAAGTAAGTGGCCATTGTAAAAAGCACATCTTCTGCATTATTATTATCTGCAACACCGTCTCCATTACCATCAAGGCCATTTCCGCCAAAGTAGGCAATCGATTCAGAAGATGTATCGTCTTTATCTGGATTAAGTGAGCCAATCCAATACTCATCTAAAAAGTGGATTGCGATGGTTCCATCTTTCTTGGGTATATCAGTTCGAACCTGTTGGATATTACGTTCATACTGATCGACGGCTGCTAAATAATACCACGGAACAGTTACATTCTCGAAACGTAAATAATATTGCATTCGTTCTTCCAGAATTGTTTCTCTTGATGGTTCTTCCTTTGCTACAACAACAGTAAAGAATAGAAACGACAATGTGATGATATACATCGGAAACAAAATCCAATGTCGCACAAAAATACCCTCCCTTTTAAGCCATTTAATTAGAATTCCCTAAATTGATTAATTCATAACTGTGTAGCATTGTGAAATTTCCGAGTTAGACAAAATGATGTATATAACTTTTATATCTTCACATAATAAGGTTGAGATCCATTTAAACAAGTGGAGAAAAAAGGAGAGATAATTAATTTGGGAATTTTAGATGGAAATCCAAAAGACCAACCGTTGCACTACGGAGAAGTAATAGGATCATGGGCATTTGTTTTGGCCAATAATGGGCTAATTAGTGGCTACGAAGCATTTGTTAATCATGCAGGTGACGAAGATCTCATTGAACTCCTAGAAGAGGCAATAAAAACGATGAAATCAGAAAACAAGCAGCTTGAAAATGTTCTGAAAGAGAATGGAATCGCATTGCCCCCTTCATTGCCAGAACGACCTAAAGCGAATGCAGAAGAGATACCGGTCGGAGCGAGATTTATGGACCCAGAAATCAGTGCTGCAATGTCCATTAATGTCGGGCAGGGTCTTGTGTCATGCAGTCAAGTAATGGGACAATGCTTGCGGGAAGATGTCGCAATGATGTTCAGTAAATTCCACGCGGATAAAATGCTGTTCGGTTTTAAATTGTTAACTTTGAATAAAGAAAAAGGGTGGATTATTCCTCCGCCGCTTCATAAAAGTGTTCCTAGCTAACGTCTGGATTAGAAGGACCTTGTCAGCTTTATTGACAAGGTCCTTTTCATATTGTGAAATCGAGCACCTCTTGGTAAACTTAGGAATAAAAGTAAAAGAGGTGTTCTGATTGATTCGACTACTTACTGAGGAAGACAGGCAACTAACTTTAGATTTTGTCTCTCAAAAACCAACAGAAAACCTTTTTATTATTGGAGATATCGAAGCCTATGGGTTTGATAATCCCATTCAGAAATTATGGGGAGATGTCACAGAGGATGATCAATTACGTGGTGTTCTGTTAAAATATGCTGGAAACTTCATAGTCTATGCACCTGGGGAATTCGATGCGCAAGGAATAGCAGAAATAATTAATTTTGATGAAAAATACGAGTTCATATCTGGAATTGAACATATTGTTCTTAAATTGGAACCGCATTTGACTTTGAAACCAACCAATCCTCGAGTACTTTATTATGCGAAATGTGAGAAGGCAAATGACTTGCCGGTAGTTCCCGCACGAATAGTTGTGAAGAAAGCTGTACCTGAAGACGCTGAAATAATCATTGATCAAATGCAAGGGATACCTGAATTTGCAATGAGTACGATGAGTGTTGAACATAAACGTGATTCACTTAGCAATGGGTCAGCACGGTCTTATTTCATCGAAGAGGGCGGTCGAATAATTAGTTCTGCATCGAGTACGGCTGAGAATAGCCAGTCTGCAATGATTGTAGGTGTAGGAACGTTACCAGGTCACGAAAAAAGAGGGTTGGCTTCATTTTGTATGTCGGTGATCTGCGAAGAACTTCTCAAAGAAGGTAAGATGATATGTCTGTTTTACGATAATCCCGATGCAGGTTCTATTTACAAACGGATTGGCTTTGTAGACATCGGAAAATGGTCCATGTGGAGCTTCAAAAAATAGTTGGTTGTTAAAAAAATGAGTCGTTTAAAGGCCGAGTTGGTGACTGCCACTTTTTTTGATGATAGAATTAAAATTATAGATAATTTAAAATAAGGAGTGATTCGAATGGAGAAGTTGCAATCGATCGAGCAATTTGAAAAATTGAAAAGTGAGGAGCGTATAATCTTTATGTTCTCAGCTGATTGGTGTGGGGATTGCCGTGTCATTGAACCGATTTTACCTCGAATTGAAGCGGATTATCCTGAATATCAATTCATCTTGGTTGACCGTGACGAGTTTATCGATTTATGTGGGGAACTTGATATTTTTGGAATCCCTAGTTTCATAGGGTTCCATGACGGCATAGAAGTCGGGCGCTTTGTCAGTAAGGATCGAAAATCGCAAGCAGAGATTGAAGAGTTTATCAACAGCTTGTCTGCCTAATACATCGTGATTTGATTGACGTGAACTTGCAATTTGTAACCCTGATAAATAAAATACCGTTAAGTAGGGGGACTGTTGATGAAACCGGTTATCGGCATAACGACAGATGTCGAACAAAGTGGCAAGCACGTTTTAGGTAATGAATATGTCGAATCGGTCATCAGAGCGGGTGGTTTACCGCTTATTATTCCGGTTGGGATTGAGGAAGATGTCAGTCAACTGCTTGGAATGTTGGATGGACTTATTTTATCCGGAGGGCAGGACATTAATCCAATGCTTTTCAATGAAGAGCCATATGCTTATCTGGGTGAAGTTTCGCCAATCAGGGATTCAATCGAGCTGGAAATTACTCGACATATGCTCAAAACAGGTAAACCTATTCTCGGTATATGCAGGGGGCTCCAAGTACTGAATGTTGCAGCTGGGGGCACGATTTTTCAAGATTTACATAAACAAAACGAGAGTCCAACACTTCAGCATTTTCAAATAGCACCCAATTCACATCCATCTCATTATGTGATGGTTGAAGACGGAAGTTTGCTAAAAACGATAGCGGGAAGTGAGCGCATTCAAGTTAATTCATACCACCATCAATCTTTGAAAGATGTAGCTGCTGTTTTCAAAGTTACTGGTATGGCGAGTGATGGAATTATAGAAGCAATCGAATGCATTGGTAAGGAATTTGTACTGGGTGTTCAGTGGCATCCCGAATTATTATCAGCAAAAGGAGATTCTGTCTCCCTACGGCTATTTGATAAGTTTATTAGTGCGTCTGCTAGTAAAAAAAACTGAGCTAGTTTGAACGGTACCCCAATTGGTAGTCACACTTACTAGCTGGGGTGCAGTTCATTTGCTCAGTTTTTTATTGTTCAAATAAGTCATCATTTTTTCTGGGTAATCTGTGAAAATAGCGGTGACACCGACTTGAGTCAAAGCATCTACATATTGATACTCATTTACCGTGAATACACGAATGGAAACACCTTTATCGATAACCATTTTAGCAAACGGTCGGAGAGCGGATGGTAATGTTATATGCAAGGCATCTGCAGGAATTGAGCACAAATAATCAAGCGGTTCCACAAGTACTTCCATAAACAAGGCGGCGGTTTCTACATGGGGGGCTATTTTTTTTGCCATTTGAACCGCTCCGTGGTCGAATGAAGAAATTACGACACGACTATCAAGTTTCATAACCGATACTAGCTCGGTAACTTTTTTGACCATTCCTTCATATGGAAAAATATCTGATTTGAGTTCAATATTTAGATGATGAGACGTTTCAGAGAAAATATCGAGTACTTCACGTAATGTAGGTATGACTTCCCCTTGAAATTCGGAAGAAAACCAGCTGCCAAAATCAAACATCCTTAGTTCTGATAGCGTCATATCCTTTATGAAACCATGGCCATTAGACGTTCTATCAATTGTTTCGTCATGGATGACGACCAGTTCACCATCTTTTGTAAGATGAACATCAAATTCTACGCCGTATATTTGCAGTTTAGCAGCTCTCCGAAAGGCAGCAATTGTATTTTCGGGATGTGTTCCTGATGAGCCGCGATGAGCATAAATATTCAATTTAAAACCTCCTTTATTTACCTATAATTGTAAGGCTTTCATCATGGAGTAGCAATTGATTTACTTGCTGAAAACAATGTAAATTGGAAAAGGGATGTCCTCAATTGAGGACATCCCTTTGTTTTTTGTTAGGTACCACTACTATTTTGAATTTAATTTTTCATCCCGAAAATTCGGGGAATAATTTCCATAGAAAGGATAAGCTTTCAGAGCCGCGGTCATTGTTCCACTGGGTGTCTTCTAACTTAAGCAACATAAACCCTGCCTACTTTTACGTCCTTGCGACCCTTTAGTCGCGCCAGTGTGAATAAGTATTCTCAAAAACAGTACATAGAATGCCAGATATTCAATCATAACGATTACCTAATTGTTAACTGAATCATCTTATCATGGATAATATCATCTGTCAAGGTAACATAAGATTCATTGCCATTCATCCATCTGTTCTTCCTCCGCGATTACTTGTAAGTCGTCCGCGGTAATTGTGAGTACTTGGTAGTCCGTACGTTCAGCGTGTTTTTCTGCTGCCTTCTTCACAAATTTTGGAGATCCTTCATTTTCCTCATCATAGACAATGAGAATTCCATCAGAATTACGCATGAAAAATTTGTCTTTTTCGATAAACTGCCATGGAGCCTCGTAAGGTTTGCTCGTTAAACTAACATGATAATCGGCCAAAGCAACAATCGTATGGTACTTTTCCTTTTTCATGTCGTTCCAATTTTTCTCTTGCTCTTTAAAAGGGGTGATAATCGCATATTTTAATCCGGTATGTTCTTTTCTTAATTCAATTACGATTTCCGCTGCCCATGTTTCAATACCTAGTTGACCGCTAATAATAACCCATTCCAATCCATCGTCTAGCAATGTTACGAGTCGATTTTCCAAAGCCTTTTTAATGAAATGTACTCCTGGGTGTTTATCATCAAATATACCAAGTTCATGCGGTTTATACCCCGTAACGACCAATCGTTTTAGAATACGTTCCGCCTCCTTTACCAGTTAAAAAATGATTACCTATCATTTTACCATGAATAGTGTTCGTAATATAGGTAAGTCTCTAGAGTTCATATTACGCTTACCCTAATATTGTAAAGGTTATTTTGGACAGGGTGAATATCCATGTCATGCAACATGGATTGAAATCAGGAACAAAATCCAAACTGTTTCCATAAAGTTGGAATTTTCTTTTTGGATATAATCATCTGTTTGGAAATCTTATGTTCTGTTGATGAATGTAATGTATAACATAATGAGTTTTGGATATAATACGTTTACAAAGTTAATATCCATTCCGAAGTAGCTCAGCGGTAGAGCAATCGGCTGTTAACCGATCGGTCGTAGGTTCGATTCCTACCTCCGGAGTCATTTTTTATTAAAAACCTCTTCTCAATCGAGTAGAGGTTATTTGATGTTTTAGGAATAATACGAGTCAGTAATGAACATTCGTCTATACCCCAACACATTTATTCTTTAAAAAACTTTATTCCATTTGAATAGTAACAATCATAAATAAAAACCAAATGGGAATACTTCGTATAGAAATCTAAATTAGGAGGAAATCTATTTTGATGACAACAGATAGTAATTTATCAATTTTCGCTTTAGGTGGTATTAACGAAATAGGGAAAAATATGTATGTTTTACAGTACGCAGACGATATCGTGGTAATTGATTGTGGTTCTAAATTTCCAGATGAGAGTTTAATGGGAATTGACTTGATAATCCAGGATGTATCTTTCTTAAAAGAAAATAAGGATAAAATACGAGCATTAGTCATTACACATGGGCACGAGGATCATATTGGAGGCATACCATATTTTTTAAATCAAATAAATGTACCAATTTATGCGACAAGATTAACGTTAGGGTTAATTGAACTAAGGTTAAAAGAGCATGGACTGCTTAGGGGTACTGAGTTGGTCATGATAAACTCTGATTCAAACTTAGAGTTCGGAACGATGAGTTTAACGTTTTTTAAAACAAATCACAGTATCCCCGATTGTTTAGGAATTGCATTTCATACACCTGAAGGCGCAGTTGTACATACTGGCGACTTTAAGTTTGATTTAACACCTGTTAATAACGAATATCCAGATATCCATAAAATGGCTGATATCGGCAACAAAGGTGTATTACTTCTCTTGTCGGAAAGTACCAACGCGGAACGTCCTGGTTTTAATACATCTGAACGATTTATAGGTGGTCACATAGAAGAGGCGTTCCGGAATGCTCGTCGTAAAGTATTTATCTCGACTTTTGCATCTAATGTTCACCGGGTACAGCAAGTAGTTGACGCTGCACAGAAAACGAACAGAAAACTAGCTTTGCTTGGTAGAAGTATGGTAAATGTTGTTTCGGTTGCCTCTGAATTAGGTTATTTAACTATTCCAGATGGAATGTTAATTGAAAAAAATCAAATCAGGCAAATGGATTCAGAAAAGGTAGCCATTCTCTGTACTGGAAGTCAGGGAGAGCCTATGGCGGCACTATCGCGTTTATCCAGTTCGAATTTTCGTCAGGTACAAGTCGATACAGACGATACCGTAATCTTTGCTTCAAGTCCTATCCCAGGAAATGAAAAGAGCGTTTCACGAATTATCGATAATTTATTTCTGTTAGGGGCAAAAGTGATTTATGGATCGGGAAAAGAAACGGGAATGCATGTTTCAGGACACGCCTTTCAAGAAGAACTGAAATTAATGCTTACGTTAATGAAACCGAAATATTTCATTCCTATACATGGTGAATATAGAATGTTACATCATCACAGCTTGTTGGCCGAATCAATTGGAGTGGAAAAAGAAAATATTTTTATTATTAACAATGGAGATGTTGTTGATATAAAAAATCAGGTTGCCCGCCAAACACGAAAAGTTCAATCAGGAAATATTTTTGTAGATGGGTTGGGAATTGGTGATGTAGGAAATATCGTATTACGTGACAGAAAACTATTATCTGAAGAGGGAATGCTTGTAATTGTAGTGACTGTAAATAAGGCGGATGGTCTGCTTGTTTCTAATCCAGATATAATCTCCCGAGGTTTTGTGTTTAGTCGTGATTCAGAAGAACTTATGAATGATGTAAATCAGCTGGTTATAAAGACCGTTAGCAATTTAAAGGGAAGCGATCGAAACCAAAGAAATATATTAAAACAAAACATAAAAAAATCGACTGAGACCTATTTATATGATCGTACAAAAAGAAGGCCGATGATTCTTCCAATCATAATTGAAATATAACCTTATTTCATTATCTAAGCGAACTCCATGATGTAGTTGGAGTTCGCTCGATTTTTGTTTGTTTAAGGTTTCTCTAGGGATAACAATGTTGTGTATGATAAATTCACTTTTCGAAAAAGTGGGTATCCGTACATGATTTACGGGAGAATTATGTCGATTTGGTTCAATATATTTCAATTTATTATTCCCACATAGGCGTTTTCGGGTCCACACTGCTTTGAGGTATAAGACCAAAAGACTTCATTTCGCAATACATCTAAAATAATATGGCTCATTAAATTCTACAAAAATAGTCTAATACATAAGGAATATGCTCAAGATGAATGTATGCCGTAGGAGTAATCGAAATCAATTGTCGAATATAGTTCTCCTGATTTTCATGAGAATTAAAGTGGAGACGGAAATATATGTAAAGCATGCGATTGGGAAGGAAAGGACTACTTTCCGATGATGAAGAATGGAAATATTATTGTACTTTATGTAGTTCAGTCATAACGGCTTATATCGGGCATGATATTCAGGAAACAAGACTATTAGCTGTCGACGAAAATAATCGATTATTGGATTAAATGTAAAGAAGTAAGGCTATGTTGTTTGTGTAGCCTTACTTTATATGAGTATTGAATGGAGGATTAATTGTGACCCAAAATGAAAATGGAAAGTTGCCGGAGCAAGTTGAATCTTATTGGAGGACCGATATTGAGTTTCCACAGTTTCCAAGTTTAGAGGAAGATCTTCAAGTTGATGTCGTTATTGTAGGTGCAGGTATTACCGGAATTACATCTGCCTATCTGTTAGTTAATGAAGGCTTGAAAGTCGCTGTTATCGAAGCGGGAAAAGTGTTGAACGGGACAACTGGTCATACAACCGCCAAAATTACTGCTCAACATGATTTAATATACGATGAATTCATTCATAACATTGGAAGAAGTAACGCACGTTTGTATTATGAGGCGAATACGGAAGCACTTAACTTTATCAAAGAAACAGTGGACCAACATAAAATCGATTGTGATTTTAGCCCGCAAGATGCGTACATATACGCCACTACAGAAAAATACGCACACAAGATTGAAAAGGAAGCGGAAGCCTATGAGAAGCTCGGCATAGATGGGGGATTGGTTGATAGTATACCTTTCGAAATAGATTTTCAAAAGGTCCTTGTCATGAAAAAACAAGCTCAGTTTCACCCGACAAAGTATCTGGTCCATTTACTACAACTCATCACTGAAAAAGGCGGGCTTATCTTTGAAAACACGACAGCAGTGAATATTGAGACTGGAGATCAGCCAGTCGTACTTACTCGTGAAGGACATAGCATAACCGCCAAACATGTACTTGCTTGTTCTCATTTTCCGTTTTATGAGGGACTTGGGCTTTATTCTACAAGAATGCATGCAGATCGATCATATGCTCTTGCTATCAAAGCAAAAAAGAAATTTCCAGGTGGAATGTATTTAAGTGCCGATGAGCCGACACGTTCACTCCGATCTGTAATGGTAAACGGAGAAGAAATGGTCCTTATTGTTGGGGAAAGTCATAAGACCGGTCAAGGAATAGAGACGATGGAACATTACAAAGCGTTAGAGACTTTTGGTGAGGAAGTTTTTGGACTTGAGGAGATCGTCTATCGGTGGTCTGCACAAGATTTAATTACGCTGGACAAATTGCCTTATATCGGTGAATTAACATCAGGACAGCCGAATATCCTGATTGCTACAGGTTTTCGGAAATGGGGAATGACCAATGGAACAGTCGCTGCTTTGTTATTCCGAGATATGATTCTTGGCAAAGAGAACACGTTTGAAAAATTATATACACCTTCGCGGTTCTATGCGCATCCGAGTTTGAAAAACTTCTTAAAGGAGAACGCCAACGTTGTCGGTCAATTAATTAAAGGGAAGCTGGATTCACCAAAAACTAAGCCGGAAGATCTATCTAAGGGGGAAGGTGCTGTAATCACCCTTGAAGGACATCGAAAAGGTGCATTTAAAGATGATGAAGGTCAACTGCATATTGTAGATACAACCTGCACTCATATCGGATGTGAAGTCGAATGGAACAACGGTGACCGCACCTGGGATTGCCCGTGCCATGGGTCTAGGTTTTCATTTACTGGAGAAGTAATTGAAGGTCCTGCAGAAAAACCGCTAAAAAAATATGATTACAAAATGATTGAGAACTTTACATCCGAGGACTCAGGTTATTGACAGGAAACATCTTGCAGCAGTGGACTTCTACTGCTGTTTTTTTGTTTCTTAAAATACAAAACGCATTACGTCTCCATGGCGATATTGATATTCGAATGGACTGATTGCTCTGGAAGAACTTTTGTGTGCATTCCAAGAGCATGATACCGGAGTTGAAGTGATATGATGGATAAGCATAATGTCAAAGCAACAGTAGTAAATGCTGGCTACCATGGTTCGAATTCAGGCAGTTTGGTTAATAGTAGTCGGGTTTATGTTATGTTTAAATCCTGAAAGTATTTAATTGAAAGGTGGAGAAAAATGAGTATTAATGTTAAATACAAACCTATTATTTTTGCGTTTTTAATGGCCTTTAGTCTGTCCTTATTTATTTCATTTATTTTAGTCTCCATAAATAGAGGTTATAATAACACGTTTTTAATTTCATGGTTAAAAACTTGGTTACAGGCTTTTGTATTTGCTTTCTTCGGAGCTTACTTTTTTCCGATAGTAATACAAAAAGTAATGAGGAAAATTAAATTCGTAGAGAATTAGAGTTGAAATATAAAGCATTTTTACTAGAGCCAATCTGATTGCGCGCAGCTATGACGGTAACGAAGCAGGATTGTTTAGTGGAAAGTTCCCAGTCAACGTATAGTAAATTGGTGAAATTTAAAGAAGGAAGGAGATTTCAAAATGGCGATTGTAACTTTTCTACTCATTGGATGGATATTGAGTTGGTTTAACTTTAATAAGTTATTTATTCAGGCAATCAAAGAACTATTCAAAATGGAAATTACAAATGCAAGCTACTATTTCGTGTTCTTTTGCATAGGCTTTTTCGGTGATTTAATATTATTCATTAAAGGAACTTATGAAATTATTTTAACTGGTCGATGAAAAAACAAAATATGTGGAGGGGAAATGAAGAATGAAATCGGTAAAGGTTTATCATTATGATGCATTTAGTAAAGAAGCTAATAAAGGGAATCCAGCAGGAGTTGTTTTTAATGGGGATGACCTAACAGCTGAGATGATGCAAGAAATTGCTTTAAAAGTAGGATTTAATGAGACTGTTTTTCCAGTTAAATCTGAGGTAGCTGACCTTAGAATACGTTATTTTACACCAGGTCATGAAATGGATCTTTGTGGACACGCAACAATAGCTACAATTTATGCTTTAAGAACAAAAGGTTTGTTGGGAGATAAAATAGATATTACGATTGAAACAAAAGCAGGCATTTTACCAATAAAGATTAATGAAACAGCTGATAATGAAATAAACATAACGATGAAACAGATCCCGCCACAGTTTGAAGAATTTAGAGGTTCAAAGGAAGATTTAGCCAACTCAATTGGTTTAATCAAAGAGGACATTGATGATGATTTACCGATTCTATACGGTAGTACAGGTACTTGGACACTATTGGTACCTATAAATAAACTTGATGCATTTAAAAAAATGAAACCTATTAATAAGCTATTCCCCACTATATTAAAAGAAATGCCAAAAACATCTATCCATCCTTTTTGTTTGGAAACTTATGATTCCAATGCACATATGCACGCTCGGCACTTCTCTTCACCATATTCTGGTACTACAGAGGATGCAGTGACTGGAACTGCTTCGGGGGTAATGGGCGCATATTATGCTAAATACATAAACAGCAGCTTTGAAAAAACTCTAAATCTAATAGTGGAGCAAGGGCACGAAATTGAAAAAAATGGTCGGGTTATGGTGCGGGTATCCAAAAATAAAGATAGTTATGATATCGATATTACTGGAAATGCTGTTTACGTTAAAGATTTAGAAGTGAATTTCTAATGGTGGAATAAAATTACTAAACCAAAGGATGCGTTGCATTTGTATCAGATTAATAATAACAACGAAAAAGCATCACCCATTGAAGGATGATGCTTTTTCGAAAAGAACTGATGCTAATAGCTTTATAAAGCATAGCCGCCTTTGCCGTATGGTCTTAGAAAGTTTTAAACCACCACTCCTCAAAGTGGGTGTTCGCAGAAACATTCCTGTATGTCCCAGTTGTCGAAAGAACTGGGCGTGCCATTTCTGTTTCTAGGTAAAACTCCCGTTTACAGCTTAAAGGTTAAAACTTAATGGGTATACGCACAACGCAGCTTGTAAATATAGTTTACATCAACCGATTTGTAATTTCAAATGAAAGTATTGGAAATTCATTGCAAAACATTTGTATGATTTCCGTGTCAGGTGACGTAACAACGTTTATACTAGTAAGGAAAGATTTATGGGGAAAAGGAGAAAACAGCATGACAGGGAAAACACACATCGTAGGCGGCATTGCAGCAAGTCTTGCTTATGCACAATTAACAAATCATGATCCGATTATCATGCTAGGGGCAGGAGTGATTGGCGCATTGCTTCCTGACATCTGCCACGGCGGCAGTAAAATCGGAAGGAAATTGCCTTTGTTATCGAAACTTATCAATATGCTATTCGGTCATCGCACATTTACGCACAGTTTGTTGTTTTTAGTACTAATCGCAGCTTTATTGAATACATTCATTCCTAATGAAGCTGTCAAGGCGGGATTCATGGCAGGAATGGTAAGTCATTACATCCTAGATATGGTGACAAAAAATGGCATTAAACTGCTATTTCCGCTCAAGATGACTGTACGCTTTCCGTTGACGACGAGGACAGGTGGCGCCGTAGAAAATGTCGTATTTAGTATTTTATCGCTTTTATCATTTTATTTTGGATACGAAGCATTCGGTTTCTATATATAATCTTGTTAAATCTAAAAAATGATGTCATCGCTCGCTTTTTTTCAAATGAGCAAGGCGAAGGAAAGGGAACATAAATAAATGGCAATACAAAAATTCAGGAAAACGGTCTTATTTGAATACATACAGATTATTTTCGGGGCTGCACTTGTTGGTTTGGCCTTCAATATTTTCTTATTACCAACTAGATTAGCTGCAGGCGGAGTATCCGGGATTAGTACAATTTTGTATGAACTTTTCCTATTTAATCCGGCGTACGTGCAATGGCTTATTAATATTCCATTATTATTTCTTGGAGTCATACTTGTCGGCAAGGAATTCAGTTTAAAAACACTAGTCGGTACATTTTTTGTACCGTTTGTCATTTGGTTAACAATGGACATGAAGCTCGCTGTCGACAATCCATTGTTGAGTGCGATTTATGGAGGCATTATGCTTGGTGTCGGTCTCGGCATTGTGTACAGGGGAAACGGTTCGACAGGCGGTACTGCTTTAATCGCTCAATTGGTCAAGAAATACACCGGCCTTTCGAGTGGCTTTTCCCAGTTGCTTGTAGATGGACTAGTTGTCGTCGCTTCGGCATTTGTCTTCAACTTCGAACTTGCACTTTATGCGATGATCGCAATTTATGTTACGAGTAAGGTAATTGACTTTGTTCAGTTGCAAACGTCACCGACTAAATTGGTTCTCATCATTACGGATAAAGAAGAGGAAATCCAAGACATCATCAAAAATGAAATCAATCGAGGATTAACGAAAATCAAAACAATCGGCGGCTATTCCAATCAAGAGAAAACAATGATTTTATGTGTCGTCGAACAAGCAGAAGCCGTCTATTTCAAAAAGCTTCTTCAAAAAAAGGAGCCGACTTCGTTTGTCATCTTCTTGAATGCATCTGAAATTCTCGGCAGGGGCTTTTCTAAAGCGCAATATGACGTAGACGATATGAAATGAGTTTCAATAAAATGACTTGACGCGGAGAGCATTTATCCGTATCAAGTCATTTTTGCTTGTTAAAAGGTTTTATTGTAGCGGATGTCGAAATAGACTGTATGTTTAAATTATTTGATTGATGGGAGGAATAGAGATGTCTTATACAGTAAAACAGGTTGATAATTTAGGGGAAATAGATATTGCCCATTTAGTGAAGGAAAGTGAAACAGAAGGGTATCGATTTTTAACACGGTTGGTCAATGACTATCAGGATGGAACAAATACGTTCAATAAACCGGGTGAAGCTTTATTATCTGTTAGAAATGAAGTAGGTAATGTAGTAGCAATCGGCGGGGTGAATCAATCACCTTTTTCCGAGGATACACAAGTTGCTCGTTTGCAAAGATTTTACGTGCTGGATGAAGCTAGGCGGCAAGGTGTAGGATCCCTATTACTCAAAGAAATCGTCGACCATTCACGAAGTACGTTCAATGAAGTGACAGTACGAACAGATTCATTCAAAGCAGATGCTTTTTATAGGGCAAATGGATTCGAACTGGACGACTCCGCTTCCGAGACGACACATTTATTGAAGTTATAGTAGCTGTCAACGGAATCGTTTCTGTGCCTTGCATGGAAGCGATTCTTAATTTATATGGTCAAATTGAGGGGGATTGGAATGGGTTTCCGCATAGCAAATAGAGAGGATGCAACTGGTGTAACAAAAGTCCAGGTGGATAGTTGGAGGACGACATTCAAAGGGATTGTGCCGGACGATTTTTTGAATAACCTCTCATATGATAAACGGGAGCCGATTTGGAAGCGAGCGATTATCGAGAATAATTTATACATAGCAGAGGATGAAAATGGTCATGTGATTGGATTTTCTGCAGGTGGAAAAGAACGTACGGGTACCTACAAAACGTATTTAGGTGAATTATATACGATTTTCATTTTGAAAGAGCACCAAGGAAAAGGGCTTGGTAGATCACTGGTTAAATTGGTAGTAGATGATTTAAAGAGAAATAATTTGAATTCAATGCTCATATGGGTCATAAAAGAAAATCCAGCATGCCAATTTTATGAGGCACTAGGCGGAAAAGAAATTGATACCAAAGAAATTGAAATGGGGGGTAAAAAGTTGATTGAAATCGCATATGGATGGACCGACATAACTGATTTTAAAAGTAGCTAATATATGTAAAATTAGTGGGGAATAACTTTTTAAAGCGAGAGAGAAATATACTTAGCTAAACCATTGCCAGGTCTTCTTACAACAATGAAAGGAGTGAGTAAGATATTAATTCGAAAAGCAAAGGTAGAAGATGCAAAAGGAATTGCAAAAGTACATGTGGATATTTGGAGAACGACATACAAAGGAATTGTACCGGACACTTTTTTAAAAAGCCTTTCCTACGAGAAGCGTGAGCTGATTTGGAAAAAGGAGATAACAGAGAATCACGTATACATAGCAGAAAATGAAAATGGTCAAGTCATAGGATTTTCTACAGGTGGAAAAGAACGTACCGGGAAATATGAAGCATATACAGGGGAATTATATGCAATTTATCTCTTGATAGAATACCAAGGACAAGGGATTGGGCGATTACTTTTTCAGGCGGTTGTGGAAGATTTGAAATATAATAATTTTAATTCAATGCTCATATGGGCGATAGAAGAGAACCCGGCTTGCCTATTCTATGAAGCGTTAGGTGGAAAGAAAATCGTTCACGGAGAAATTGAAATTGATGATAAGAAGTTGTGTGAAGTCGCATATGGATGGGATGGAATGTAAAAATAAGGAATTCGAGAAGATTATCTAGATTATTGCCCGAGAAATAATTAAGCAATTTTGTGTAGATAAGGTATGCACGGGAATAGAAGTAAAGAACCTGTCGGAAATTAAACATCCATTTTCTAGGTTATTATAATCATTATAATATTTGGTAAGAAATCCAATGCAGATGTTTTTGAAGTTCTCGAAAAATGGATGCATCTCCGTTAGAAGTTAGGTTTCGTTTCTCTGTTTAGTACTACTTCAATTATCTTTTCCAAGCAATTAGCATACTATCTAAAGAAGCATAATGATGCTCAGGAAAGGTGGAGGCAAATGTATTATCCGTATGCACAACAAATGAGTCGACGGCAACATCGCGTTATGACTGTTACAGGGATTGGGAGTCTTTCAGTTGCCCCGGATACAGCTCAAATTCAATTGGAAGTAATTACAGAAGCTAAACAACTTAGCCATGCACAGCAAGAAAATGCTTATTTGATGAATCAAGTCATTGAATCATTATTAAAATTAGGAATTGCAAGGAAAAATATACAAACAGTTTCGTATAATATACTTCCTGAATATGACTATATTGAAGGTGAACAAATATTTAGAGGATACGAAGTGACAAATGCAATCACTGTAAAAATTTCAGATATTGATCAAGTTGGAAATGTGATAGACGTGGCTGTTCAAAACGGGGCTAACAGGGTTTCAAACATTCAGTTCACTGTTGAAGATGAACAACTTCATTATCAAGAAGCATTGAGCCTAGCATTGAAAAATGCTCTCGTTAAAGCGCAAACCATTGCTGCGACAATGCAGCTGCAACTTGACCCTCAGCCAATTAAAATTGTAGAAGAATTAAAAGCAGAACCCATCTTATATCGTTCTTTTTCAGCGAAGGAAATGGCAGTGGCAACTCCGATTGAACAAGGACAAATCACGATTAACGCTACTGTAAGAGTTGAATTTCAATATTAAAACGGAATCCCAGTAATGACGAAAACTTAAGAGAGTAGGAGAGAAATGGACGCTGAAAAAACTGCTGTATACCAATCACCAGTTGGAAGGATATTTGAAAAATTTAGACGGCAGCGGGACGTATCGTTGGTTTTCGGTGAACCGGTTGAATTTAAAAACAAAAAAGTTCTTCCTGTAGCAAAGCTCAATTATATCGTTGGCGGGGGAGGGGGTTATTCGGAAGAAACTGGAAATTCTTCGGTAGGCCAAGGAGAAGGAGGTGGGGGGCGTATTGCCATCCGACCTCTAGGGGTCTATGAAATAGATTCGGAAAAAGTTAGGTTTAGACCTATCATTGACCCTAAATTCACTTTAATACTCTTTTCTGTTTTCACATTGGGTCTAATTCGGTTATTGAAAAATGCTCGTTAAATATGTATTTGTTTAAGGGAGAATCATTATATGCTGTATCGCAGAAAAACGTACAAGATAGAACCGCCGATGTACGAAACGTTTACACAGTTTTTCCACACCTATTTGCTACCGAATCAGCTGACGCATGGGGCGCAGCTGGTTGGACGGTGGGTTAATGAAGAACTGACGGAGATTATGGCATTATGGTCATACGATAGCAGAGCACATTATGAAACGGTGGATGCCGCCATCCGAGCTTCTAAAATGCATTCACAAGCGCAAAGACATCGAAAAACATTCGGTTCGTTATATACCTCATCAAATGAAGAGTTTTTCACTTCAACAGGGGATTATGGGCAATCTAAACAGATTGTTGCTGTTAGTGGTTACATTGTAAATGAGGAAGGACAGGTATTGCTTGTACGGAACAATCACCGAAATGATACATATGAAATGCCGGGTGGACGAGTCGAGCCAGGTGAAACGTTAAAAGAAGCGGTTAAACGGGAAGTGCTAGAAGAAACAGGCAACTACGCTGAAATCGGTGACATGGTCGGCGTTTATCAAAATATCACGGCGGGCATCATCTGTATAGTTTTCCGTGGGAGAGTCATTTCTGGTGTGACGGCTGCGCAGCCTCCTGAAACGATTGACGTACAATTTGTTGACTTTGATAAAGAACAAGTAGAAGACTGGATAAAACGCCCGCAATTCGTTTCTAGAGTGAAGGATGCCTTGAATAAAGTGACGATTGCCTATGAGGGTTATGAAGTGAGGCCATATCGATTGGTCGAGCGTTCATGAATAATCACTCTTGGGTTGGAAGTGAAAAGGACTTTATCGATGAACGGGATGTTCGGTGGGTTAATCGTATGGCAGTTGGTCGTTTTGGAGGTAATTCTTCAGCGGGACAAACCAAGAATGAGGATGGCTTTGTTATTTGGCAAAATGAGGATTGGGAATTCGCGGCTATTTTGGATGCACATAAAAGTGCCGAAAGTGCGAAACTTGTCATTGATACACTTGAACAGTTTAAAAGTGATTTTGTAGAGATTATAAACATAAAGGGTTTTCTGGATTTTAAATATTTGGAAGTGAAGCTCCTTGAAATTTTTCAATCCGAGAAGTTTTTGGACAAATGCAGGTGTGTCACAGGAGAAACGGCTTGTCTTATCGTAGTGAGGAAAGCTAATTATGTATGGTGGTTTTCCGTTGGAGATTGCCTAGTATACGTATTGCATCCGGATCTGATTGCGCTGAACCAATTTCAACTCAACCAAAGGCAATTCTTCGAGTGGATTGGTCAGGTGAATACGTTTGAGCAAGCAGTACCATGCTACACTTCAGGAACAAGAGAATTGAGAAAAGGGAACAACCTTATTTTTTTGACGACTGACGGTTTGGTGGAATGCCCAGGCGAACCTTTTTCGAATCCATTAAATCTTGTTGCTGAGCTGAATGAAAAAACTTGATGAAGGTATTTCACAGTTGTTAAAGGAAATTGAAAGACAAAATGTACGAGACAGTACAACAATTGTTGCATGGAATGTGGAAGTAGAAAAGGAAGGCAGCATCCCGAGCGATTATAGGGGATGAAGGCAGATTTAAAGCAAGCGCAGAAAGCAGACTGAGTATAAATAAACTCCCGCGTCAGCATGACGCTGGCGCGAGGGTTCATCGTTTTACTTACAGTTTTTTGTTTAGGTTACTCATTTTCTTTTCTTTTCATTTGGATTCATGCGTTCACGCTTTGGTTTCAGGGAACTCAGTTCAGCAAACTCTCGAGCAATTTCTTCACTCATGTCACCAGGTTTTATTTTTTGGTTTTTCGGTGTCTGCGGTAACGAACGCGCATTGTTCCCGCCAGTTTTGTTGTCATCTCTCCCCATTGTAACAGCTCCTTTCATTTCAATAAGTACTTTGTTAAGGTGGCTTTATAAGAGGGATTTATCCGATGAAAATTTTTGCAATAGAAAAAGACCTTTTACAATAGTAAGTTAAGTAGTATAATGGAAGTTAATTAAATATTCTTATCAAGAGAAGCAGAGGGAATTGGCCCTGTGAAGCTTCAGCAACCTCTGACCTAGTCAGGAAGGTGCTACCTCCAACAAGATCAATTCTTGAGAGATAAGAGCTTAGAGCCTAAAAAGAACCCTCTTTTCTTATCCTACAGAAAAAAGGGTTTTTTATATTTTAAAAAGGTAGGAAGTTATAAGGTTTTCAAGATGAATTGCATCGAGTTGCAGGAGCCTACCGCTATTTAAAAAATCATACATATAAAATCGAAAAGGGGAGACGACAAATGCCAATCAATATACCGAAACAATTACCGGCAGTAGAACTATTGAAGAAGGAAAAAATATTCGTGATGGATGAAGAACGTGCAACATCTCAAGATATACGTCCTATGACTATTGCAATTCTAAATTTAATGCCTGAGAAAGAAAGAACTGAGTTACAGCTTCTACGATTGCTGGGAAATACACCGTTGCAAGTAAATGTTACATTTTTGAATACAGCAACACATGATTCGAAAAATGTTAGTAAAACACATCTAGATGCATACTATGCGACATTTGAACAAGTGAAACATCGCCGTTTCGATGGCTTGATCATTACCGGTGCACCCATTGAGCATTTGGAATTTGAAGATGTTAACTACTGGAAAGAATTAACGGCAATTATGGAATGGTCAAAATTAAATGTAACATCAGTTTTACATATTTGTTGGGGTGCTCAAGCAGCTCTTTATCATCATTATGGAATCGGGAAATTTGAATTGCCGAAAAAATGCTCAGGCGTTTTTACACATCGTTTATCCGATCCTACCATCAATCTTTCACGAGGCTTTAATGATGAATTCAGAGCGCCGCATTCACGCTATACGTCTGTCTCAATAGAAGAAATTGAAAATGACCCTCGTTTACTTCTACTCGCCAAGTCTGAAGATGCAGGAGCTTTTATAGTCCTTTCCAAAGACAACAAACATATTATGGTTACAGGTCATTTGGAATATGACGCGGATACACTTGCGGAGGAATATGCACGTGACCTTAAAAGAGGGGTAGACATTGAGATACCACAAAACTATTTTCCGAATGATGATCCCACTAAAGAACCTTTGAACACATGGCGCTCACATACTCATTTGCTTTTCTCAAATTGGCTTAATTATTATGTCTATCAAGAAACGCCTTATGTGTGGGAATAACTGTTTAATGACCTTTTTATCGTATAGTGCATAAGATAATACGACAAAGGGGGAAAAAGTGTGGGGTTGTTTATCAATGAAAAAGGGCATCCGAATGTCTTTAAAAATAATGAGGACATTAAAAACCAAAATCAAGAACACTTCAAATTAGACCCTTTAGCGGAATGGATGAAAGAACAGAAGGAAGCGACCGAAACAACCAACCGCCGGTTTAATATGATGGAGAACTTACTGAAACGACAAAGTAAAGCACAATCAAATCGAATGATATCAATTCATGATCAACTATCGGAATTAAAAGAAAATGATATCCGCCGGGAAAATTTTGAGAAGGGGGCACAAAATTCGTTTTCGAAATTAGAAGATAAGAATCAAGTGCTTCTTGAGAGGTTTTGGAACCTGAGAAATTTGAATCAGGATTGTAATGTGCAAGTAAAGGGGATAAGTCAATCAAATCAAGAAATTATAAAGCGCATTGAAATAATTACATCTGCAAACGAGGAAGTACTCTTTAAAATAAATGAGCAGATGAATCAGCAACAGCAATTATCTCACCAATTTTCGCAGCATAAGAACGTTCAAAAGGATGTAATCATAAGGTTGGACAACCAAGAGGGATTGTTGGAGAAGGTAGTTAGACAACTGGATAATCTCCGCTCTGCCCTTTACGAGCGAACATCCTTTTTAACAAGAAAAATAGAAGGCAGCTATAATACGACAACTTCGCGCGTTCCTAAAGTACTGAGCGGACAGGAACAAAATTCGACACGTTTCATGTTAAATCACAAGCAGGAAGAAAAAGAGGAAAATACTGAATGAACAGGTGACGCTCACTTGATTTGAATTCAAGCATGGTAATTGATATAGAGAGAGCTGTCCAACAGTCATTTCACATGGCTATTGGATGTGCTCTCTTTTTAATAATTAAACTTCAAGATACTTACATGTATAGGCGATAGGTAATAATGGAACACTTCCTCTATAGTGGAGGTGTGGTTTTGGATAAATTTTTAGAAGTGGATTTTTGGAAATGATTATTAGGACAACGTCTGCATTTCTAGTCCTTCTTATACTTGCCCGGTTTTTAGGGAAAAAGCAAATTTCTCAGCTAACTTTTTTCCATTATGTTACCGGTATTACAATTGGGTCAATTGCAGCGGATATAGCAGGAGAATCCAGAACGCCATTTTTATATGGGGTAATCTCAATGATTTGGTGGGCATTTTTGACAATGCTAATGAGTTATATTGCATTTAAATCTAAGAAATCACGAATAATACTAGATGATCAGCCGACTATTGTCATATATGAAGGAAAACTCGTTGAAGAGTCAATGAAGAAATTACGTCTGCATTTAAATGATTTAACGATGATGTTGCGTGAACAAAATATTTTTACATATACAAACGTCCATTATGCGCTTCTTGAAGCAAATGGACAGTTAAGTGTCTTAAAGAAAGTGGAATTACGGGGGCTACAAAAAAAGACGTAAATGCTAACGCTCCTGCTCCCAAATATATTCCGACTGAACTAATTGCAGAAGGGAAAATTGCTACAAGGAATTTAAGAGAGCTGAATCTGACGGAAGAGTGCTTGTACGAACAATAAAAAAAGCAGGGTGTTGGTAAAGTTGAACACGTTTTCTTTGCAGAAGTACAAACGGACGGCAGTCTCCAAATTGAAATGAAGAAAAATGTGGAAAGTTGAAAAAAACGTCGAAAAAAGGGAGATATCCCTTTTTTACGACGTTTTTATACTGGTTCTATTTAATGGACAGCGAGAGAAAGGGCAGAAGCCCCTGATTCTATTGCCGCTTTACTCACAGCTTCTGTGACCGCTTTTACAACGCGTTCATCAAAAGGATCAGGAACAATATAGTCTTCATGCAAATCGGAATCGTCAATGACAGAAGCAATGGCAAAAGTAGCTGCAAGCTTCATGCTTTCGTTGATTTCAGTTGCACGCACATCTAGAGCGCCTCGGAAAATACCTGGAAATGCAAGCACATTATTCACTTGATTTGCAAAATCGGATCTACCTGTTGCCATAATACGTACCCCTAATTCCTTCGCTAAAGCAGGTGCAATTTCAGGGTCGGGATTAGCTAAAGCAAAGATAATTGGATCTGTGTTCATGCAGTCGATATCATCTTTTGATAAAATATTAGCAGCAGAAACGCCAATAAAGACATCAGCACCTGTCATAGCGGTTTGTAAAGACCCCTGTAGACCGTCTGGGTTTGTAATTTGTGCAATTTCGTCTTTAGTCGGATTCATGCCTTCAGGACGGCCGGTGTAAATAATGCCTTTTGAATCACAGATGACAATTTGTTCAAAACCAATGTTCAGCAGGTGTTTTACAATTGCAATCCCGGCGGCACCAGCTCCATTTACAGCTATTCTAAGAGTTGCCATATTTTTTTTGACGACTTTCATAGCATTAATTAATCCTGCGGCGACGACGATAGCAGTACCATGCTGATCATCGTGGAATACCGGGATATTGCATTCCTCGCGTAATCTCTTTTCAATTTCAAAACAGCGCGGGGCTGAAATGTCCTCCAAATTAATTCCGCCAAATGTCGGGCTTATAGCTTTGATTGTTTGGACGATGGTGTCCACATCTTTTGTACCTAAACAGATTGGGAACGAATCAATATTGGCGTATCTCTTTAACAATAGAGCTTTACCTTCCATTACAGGAAGTGCCGCTTCTGGTCCAATATCACCCAAACCTAACACAGCAGATCCATCTGTAATCACTGCTACTAAATTCCCTTTGATTGTGTAGTCATATACTGCGTTGGGGTTTTTGGCAATTTCTATACACGGTTCTGCAACTCCTGGTGAATAAGCTAGGCTAAGATCCCTACTATTTTCAAGTGGAACCTTTGAAATAACTTCCATTTTGCCCTTGTGAATTTGATGCATTTCTAAAGATGACCGGTAAGAACTCGTCATTTAACATACCCCATTCCATTGTAGTGTTTTTATCTGTTGTTATAAATTATTAACATGAAGCAGATAATAATGCAAGAGTGAAAATTCTGTACAATTAGAAAATTTAGCGAATGGAGCGCTTACATTGCTTTTATATCAGTGTTTGCTTAAAATCAAAAAAAATTCGAAAAAAAGCTCATTTAATAAAATTATCGGAAATAATGAATCTTCAAGAAAAAAATATGGTACATTAAAAGGGGCAGGCAACTAAGATTAGAAATGTGAAAGTAGATGCTGACTTTATGAAAAATATAGTAATTATTAGTTTGTTTTATTTAATAGGACTTGCATTATTGTCTTTAGGGATTTGTTTAATGATTCTTTCTGATTTGGGTGCGGGACCTTGGGATGCTTTGTATGTGGGGCTTTCAGATATTATTGGATTCACGGTAGGAAGTTGGGTCTTTATTGTTGGCGTGCTATTGATCATTATAAATAGTGTCCTACTAAAAAAAGTACCGGATTTCTCAGCGATTATAACAATATTAATCATTGGTTCTTTTATCGATTTTTGGTTGCTAATCGTATTTTCTACGTACTCGGTAACCGGAATGGCTATGCGAATCATCTTATTAACAGCAGGAATTGTTATTATTGGAATAGGTATTTGCTTTAAACTTCAATCAAGTTTTGCTAGAAATCCTGTGGATAACTTGATGATGGCCTTACAATCACTTTCAGGAAAAAGTTTGGCTGTAACAAAAACAGTGATGGAAGTATTTATCCTAGTTTTGGCATTTTTTATTGGAGGACCTATTGGCATTGGAACAATCATTGTTACCTTTGCTATTGGACCACTTATTCATATCATCTATCCGCCAGTAACGAAACTTAGAAACCGAATTTGTATGACAGAAATAAACAAAAAACCAACATCCTTTTGAGTGGATGTTGGTTTTTGTAGTTTGGACGTAGGGTACGCTTAAAATCTGTCATACTGGCTAATTTCAATATATTTTTCGTTTAAACTATTTCCCATTTCCGTTCAGTAGCAATTGCATGTAACCTTGGTTCAGGTCTAACAGCCACGGGGTTACCAACGAGTTCCAAGACGGATAAATCGGACAGGCTGTCACCGTATGCAAAACTATTTTGCCAATCGATATCATAGCCATCTAAAACTTCCTTGATTTTTTCGTTTTTACGTAGTCCTTGTATGTGATAAATAGGTGTTTTATAATCGATGATTTCTCCCTTCAGAGGAATCTCGGTGCCGATAATTGTGTCAAATTGCAATTCTTTGGTTACCGATGTTAAAAGAGAAGTATACGCTCCCGAAACAAGCATTATATGTACATTGTCATTCGCATGCTTCTTTAGCCGTGCAATGACTTCAGGATTAAAACCTTCACGTACTTTCTCAGTTAGTTCACCAAAATAGGTATTCATCTCCGCAATGGATGCAATTTCGAGTGCGTTTAAATAGACTTGCATGGATCGTTCTTTCATCTTAGCCTCTGGAACCAACTTTAACTTATGACCGATAAATGGAGGTAAGATAGCACGGTAAAAACGCTTATAATTTGATTTGTAAACGGGGTGGTATCTTAAATGGTTCATGAGAAGTTGGAAAGTCTCATCCGAATACAGTGTTCCATCAAAATCGAATATTGCAACTCGCATAAAAATCCCCTTTTTCTTGCTATTTGTAATTAATTCTTATGTTTAATCATACAGCGTTTGTATTGTTGTAGCAATTTGAGGATAATAAGAGATGAGAGTGAGGCGTATTATATTATGAAAAAAAATCATAAGAATTCTTCTAGCAGAAAAGACGACACAGCAATTTATCTGGTTAAAGAACCTACAGAACTATTACCTTTTTTAATCGAGTCGATGTCTAAGAGCAGTAGGAATTCAGTGAAATCGATACTGACGCGCGGGCAGGTTACAGTTGATGGAAAGGGAATCACGCAACATAATCATCCCCTCAGACCGGGACAGCGTGTTGAAATCCTTAAAAATCAAGCAGCATTGAAAGAGGAAACGCTGGTTGGTGTTACGATTTTACATGAGGATGACGATATTATTGTTATTAATAAAGAGGCTGGACTTCTATCTGTCGCATCGAAAAACCCGGAAGATATGACGGCTATTAGACAGTTAATGGACTATGTAAAAGAATCCAATTCCAGAAACCGTGTTTATATTGTTCACCGCCTTGACCGGGATACTTCGGGTGTGATGTTATTTGCAAAGAACGAAGAAGTGAAGAACGGTTTACAAGCTGCTTGGAATGAGGTCGTGAAGGAACGTACGTACACTGCACTTGTTGAAGGTGAAGTTAGAAAGAAAGAGGGTACAATTTCATCATGGTTAAAAGAAAGTAAAACATATAAAATGTATTCTAATCCTACTGACAACGGTGGACAACATGCTATTACCCATTATAAAACACTGCAGTCAAATGCAAATTACACGTTACTTGAAGTTCAACTTGAGACAGGTCGTAAAAACCAAATTCGCGTGCACATGGAAGATATCGGTCATCCGATAGTCGGCGATAAAAAGTATGGATCTTCTGTAAATCCAATCAAACGTATTGGACTTCATGCAACTGCGTTAGCAATTATACATCCTCGGACTGGAGAACTTGTCCGCTTTACGGCAGACGTACCATCATCTCTTGTTGCCAAATCAAAATAATTGGTTGGAATATACATGAAGACCTAGTCATTAAACAAAAATCAGGTGCCCACTTTAAATTGAGTAGGCACCTGATTTTTGTTTAAAGTTATTTTACTGAAGTTTGTTATTCGGCATACCTGGTTGACCAGTCGATGATGCAAATGCATTTAGTAGTTGCTGCATATCTTGCTCTGCCAATTGTGGAACTTGGTAATAATGATGCTTATTTTGATAAATTGACAGTTCATAAGCCATTTCGATACAGTTTGGAACGGAGTCGGCCAACACACGGCGAAGTACAGGGTTACAGGTTTCCGTTGCTGCCATTGTTTTCATGGATGCTGCCGCTTTGGTTGACCCTAGTAGAAAACCTGAAATGATCTCGTCCGAAATTTCTGAAACGGATTGCATAGGCTTCTTGGGTTGCGAGGGTTTCATGCCATATACAAAATCATTTCCTTGTTTCATTTTGTAACTACCGGTCGGATGTGAAGGATCCTGACCCGTTTTGAAGGTTTCAACAGTAATATTATATTCGTCTAATGTGAAACGGTATTGGCGATCCAAAATATCAAGTAACTCAGGATCCTGAACGTGTGGACGAAGCAGCATTGCTTGATTCAGAGCTGCCACTGTACCGGATAGTGCCTCATGAACATCGAATAATTCATGACCACCGTGGTTCATTTGTTGAGGAACAGTACCCGTATGCATGTTCTCATGAGTTTGATTTTGAGATTGACTGAATGGATTTTGCGTCACTTAAATAATTCCTCCTAATAATAAAGTTTTTCATCAACAGTAGTATGGTTTGTCATGTAATAGTTATACGCAAAGATCTTCAATAAAAAAATGATGCATAACTTCTTCCTCACAAAAATAGTCTAAGGTAGAGGACAATTTTGTCTATGAAAGGCAGATGATGAGTATGCAGATTCATGTGGTTCAAAAAGGGCAAAGTTTGTATGGGATTGCTCGGGCTTATGGAATTAATTACACGGATATCGCACAAGCTAATGAATTGCCGGACCCATCACGGCTCGTTGTTGGTCAAGCCTTAGTCATTCCGACAACTGGTAGCTTCCACTGGGTTCAGCCAGGTCAATCACTGTATGTCATTGCCGGATTGTATGGTATGACAGTCAATGAGCTAGCAACAATCAACGGGCTTTCACCAACACAAACTCTTCAAATCGGCCAGCGACTATACATCCCGCCAAAACCGAAAAAGCCGGCTGAATCATTACTTTACGTCGAACCCCGGACCCCGGTAACTCAAACGATGATTGATGAAGTGAGAAATCGGGTCGGTGCACTGACGTATCTCGCTATGTTCAGCTATGAAGCACAGCGGGACGGTTCATTAAAAGCGCCTCCGCTGGATGATATTCCGAATATCGCCCAATCTGCGGGTGCGGCAAATGCGCTAGTCGTAACGAACCTGGAAGAGTTCACATTCAATGCTGATCTTGCACATGTATTATTTACAGACGAAGAGGCTCAAAACCGTCTGTTCGGAAATCTCATCCAAGTTGCCAATGATGTCGGATATAAGGACATCCATTTTGACTTTGAACTATTACATCCGGAGGATCGCGAACTGTACAATAGTTTCCTTCGAAAAGCGAGAGATCTTATCCATCAAGCCGGATTCACAATTTCCACTGCGCTTGCGCCTATGACAAGCGACGTCCGGACAGGGATTTATGGCGCCCATGACTATCGTACCCACGGAGAAATCGCGGATTTCGTTTCTCTAATGACATATGAATGGGGATATACGTATAGTGATCCGCAAGCGGTCAGTCCAATCGGTCCTGTACGGAATGTAGTTGAGTATGCTGTCACTCAAATCCCGAGTGAAAAAATATTCTTGGGCCAAAATCTTTATGGCTATGACTGGTCGTCTCCTTACCCTAGTCAAGGCGGATCTGCAGCTAAGGCAATTAGCCCACAACAGGCGATAGAACTTGCAGTAGAGGAAGAGGTTGACATTCAGTACGATTATGTAGCGCAGGCACCGCATTTCAACTACACAGACGACACAGGCGTTCAACATGAAGTATGGTTTGAAGATGCTCGTAGCATTCAAGCAAAATTTGACTTAATTAAACAGTTTAATTTACGAGGAATTATGTATTGGAAGTTAGGGTTGGCGTTCCCACAAAATTGGTTGCTTTTGGAGGATAACTTTACTATACGCAAAATAGAATAAATAAAAAGAACCGCGGTGCTTTAAGCACTCGCGGTTCATTTTTTCATCGTCTACACTATAATATTTTGGATAAATAGGTTAGTCTCTATTAAGATAGTTGTTAAAAGCTGACAATAATTCTAAATCTGGATTAAAAATTAATGCAGGTAGGAAAACGAAAGTCATAATCAACATTATATTAGCTCCTACAAATGCACGTATCATTTTTTTGATTTTCATAATCGTTCTCCCTCTTTCTCCTGATTGTCATTTTCTAATAGCATTTAACAGCAATACGGTTTAATATATGCAAAGTCAATTGATACTAGAATAATTAGATAATACACCATTTTCAGAAATATGTAAATGTCTTTTTTTCGTATACATAAAAATAACAAAATGATGTATAATTACTTATTCAGAATCAAAAAAATGTTGAATAATATCATGATTTCAGAGATACTATTAAAACTAACCGTTTAATTCTGAAATGTTATTTGTCTTTGAGAGTGGGGATTCAGCAGTTCCCGCAGTTAATTATATAAGAAAGGGATGAGTGACCCATGACGAAGTTGAATGAAACGCACGCAGAAAATAAAAAAAGAGCAAATGATTATGTTCATGAAGTCTATGAGCTGATTAAAAAGAGAAATCCAGATGAAAAGGAATTCTTACAGGCGACAAGAGAGATTTTCGATTCGCTTCGACCTGTCTTTTCCATGCACCCCGACTATATTACAAATGGTATTTTAGAGCGTATTACAGAACCAGAAAGAATCATCATTTTTCGAGTTGCATGGGAAGATGACAAAGGGAAAGTCCATGTAAATCGTGGTTTCCGCGTTCAATTCAATAGTGATCTTGGTCCTTACAAAGGCGGAATCCGATTTCATCCTTCCGTAAATAGTAGTATCATGAAATTCCTCGCATTCGAACAGATTTTTAAAAATGCCTTAACAGGTCAGCCGATTGGCGCGGGAAAAGGTGGATCTGATTTTGATCCAAAAGGAAAGTCGGATCGTGAAGTTATGCGTTTCACCCAAAGTTTCATTACAGAGTTAAGTAAGTATATCGGTCCCGATACAGACGTGCCAGCTGGCGATATTGGCGTTGGGAAAAGAGAAATCGGTTATATGTTCGGACAGTATAATCGCTTGAAGGGTGGATATGAAGCAGGTGTATTCACCGGGAAAGATCCGAAACACGGCGGTAGTCTTGGGCGTAAAGAAGCGACTGGATATGGAACTGTCTATTTTGTTGAAGAGATGTTGAAAGAAGCAGGTTTAAGTTTTGAAGGACAAAAAGTTATTGTTTCTGGGTCAGGAAATGTGTCGACATATGCAATTGAAAAAGCGATTCAATTAGGAGCGACGGTTCTGGCTTGTAGTGATTCAAGCGGTTATATTTACGATGAAAATGGCATTAATCTAGAGACCATCAAGCGTTTAAAAGAAGTTGAGAACAAACGGATATCTGAATATATTAAAGAACATCCACATGCGGTATATCATGATGATTGTTCCAATATCTGGACAATTCCATGTGATATTGCGCTACCTTGTGCAACTCAAAATGAAATTGATGAGATAGCTGCACGTATACTGATTGCAAATGGTGTGAAAGCGATTGGGGAAGGTGCGAATATGCCTTGTACGTTGGAAGCAATGTCCGTTTTCCATGAAAACAATGTATTATTTGCTCCAGCTAAAGCGGCAAATGCAGGTGGTGTTGCAGTATCGGCAATGGAAATGTCACAAAATAGCATGCGTTTATCTTGGACGGTTGAAGAAGTTGATGAAAGACTTCAAAACGTTATGAAAAATATATATGCGAGCTGTTTAGATGCTGCAGAGACATATGGCCATCCGGGAAATCTGGTAGTTGGAGCCAACATTGCAGGATTTTTAAAAGTAGCAGATGCAATGGTAGCCCATGGTCTTAGTTAAGGTTATGACAGTCCCCTAAAAAGAGTACACAAAATAGTATTTGTGTACTCTTTTTGTTTATGAAAAATTTATTCAGACCTATTGTATTAATTTTAAAATATGTTATTATAAAAATACAAAATGATGCATAAAGATACAGGCGGATGAATGGGAGGGAAATTTATTATGATTAAGAAAAAAGTAGTATTGGCATATTCCGGTGGACTGGATACTTCTGTAGCAGTTCAGTGGCTAACAGAACAGGGGTACGAAGTTGTTGCAGTTTGTTTGGATGTTGGAGAGGGAAAGGATTTGGACTTCATCCAAGCGAAAGCATTGCAAGTTGGAGCAGTTAACAGTTATGTAATTGATGCGAAAGAGGAATTTGCTCAAGAGTATGCATTACTATCTCTTCAAGCTCAAACATATTATGAAAACAAATATCCACTTGTTTCAGCTCTTTCACGTCCACTCATCTCAAAAAAACTTGTAGAAGTTGCACATAAAGAAAACGCTACGGCTGTTGCACATGGCTGCACCGGAAAAGGTAACGACCAAGTTCGTTTTGAAGTTGCTATTAAAGCACTTGATCCCTCACTTGAAGTAATTGCTCCTGTTCGTGAATGGAGCTGGTCACGAGAAGAAGAAATCGCCTATGCGAAAGAGAAAAACATTCCGATACCAATCGACCTAGGTAGTCCGTATTCAGTTGACCAAAACTTATGGGGACGTGCTAATGAATGTGGAGTTTTGGAAGATCCATGGGCAGCACCACCTGAAGACGCTTTTGGACTAACGGTTTCAATTGAAAATGCACCGGATACGCCGGACGTCATTGAAATTGAGTTTGTAAAAGGTGTACCGGTAAGTATTGATGGTCAACAATATCCGCTTAGTGAATTAATCCTAAAGTTAAATGATATCGGCGGGAAACATGGTGTGGGGAGAATTGACCATGTGGAAAATCGTCTGGTCGGTATCAAATCACGTGAAGTGTACGAGTGCCCGGGTGCTATTACATTATTGAAAGCACACAAGGAACTAGAGGATTTAACACTCGTCAAAGAACTGGCTCATTTTAAACCAATTATTTCACAAAAACTGAGTGAATTGATTTATAATGGTCTCTGGTTTTCGCCGCTTAAAGAGGCGTTGCATGCATTCATTAAAGAAACACAGCAATATGTCAATGGTACAGTCCGAGTGAAACTCTTTAAAGGACATGCAATTGTTGAAGGTAGGAAGTCAGCAAATTCGCTTTATGATATGAACTTGGCAACATATACTTCTGATGACTCATTTGACCAGTCTGCGGCTGTTGGTTTCATAAAACTATGGGGCTTACCGACGGAAGTTCATAGCATGGTAAATAACAAACAAGCAGTGAAAAATTAAATTACTTCATATTTAGAACCTTCTACTAAGGATAGTAGAAGGTTTTTTTCTTGCTTATTATTGTATAAAGTTCCCACTCGAAAAATTATATGTAAAAGATTTGTACTATAAGTAAATGGGTATTTACCGATGTCTTTGGCTGATGCACGCTCTTCTTTTGTCTGAGTGGAATTGAAGGGATTAGATGCTATTTGGCGAATTAATTAAAAGTGTTAGTAATTTAAATAAGGAGACTGGACAGTATAATTGTACTAACAAGGAAAGTAGCTGAACAAAATTAGATTGGGGGAAGTACATGAATAAAAATAGGTTTAAACTACCATTACTTTTCGTAGTTGCACTTATTTTCCAGATGGTTGCAGGTCCATTACATTTCTCTGCTGAAGAAGCGAGCGCACTTGATACAAATGCACCGTCTTGGGTAGTACCCGTCGATTATGTGGCACTCGGTGATTCTTTGGCGGCAGGAGTAACTCCAAACAATGAATTAGGGGAAGGCTATACGGATTACCTTGCACAATCAATGCATTCGATTGGTGCATTAAAGTCCTTTAATAAAGGTTTCTCATTTCCAGGGTATACAACAGGAGATATAGTGAAAGACCTTCAGGAGGATGTGACTAAAGATGTTTTCGGTATTGGCTATAATGTGAAGAAGGTTCAACTTCACCAGTCAATAGCAGACGCAGAAGTGATTACAATTAGTGCTGGGGCTAATGATGTATTACCCCTTGTTAAAATAGACTCAGCCACTGGTATTGCAACTGTCGATCAGCAAGCGATGGCAACAGCAATCCAACAAGTAGCACTAAACTATAAACTGATTTTGAAGCAAATTAATAACCTCAATCTAGATGCAAAAGTTTATGTAATGGGCTATTACAATCCTTATCCGTATATGTCCGCTGAAATACAACCATTTCTTGAACAACTTCTTAACTCATTGAATAAAGGTATTGAACTGGGGCTCACGGGATCGACAGCAAAATTTGTACCAACCGGCGAAGTAATTGCTACTGATCACTTGGCTCACGTTCCAAACCCTTACAATATCCACTTGAGTGAACTTGGTTATCAAAAGGTGCAAGATCAATTTTGGACACAGATGCTTACTGCGAATCCATGGATACCAGCTAACAGTCTGGTCGCTGAATCGAGTGAAATTGATTCAGTTAACTTAAATTGGCAGCCTGCGACTGATAATCTAGCAGTGACGGGTTATGAAATTTATAGTGGGACAGAACATATTGCCACAGTAAATGGAGATGTTACGGGTTATAAAATAGAAAATGTGGCTAAAAATACAACGTATTTCTATTCTATTGTAGCTGTCGATCAAGCTGGAAATAAAAGTATCTATAATCCTGTAGTAACAGTCAAGACTAAGGATACAGCGCAATTACTATTCACTGATATAGAAAATAACGGATTGAAATTGTACATTGAACAGGCAGCAGTGAATGGGATTATTAGTGGCTATCCAGATGGTACATTTAAACCCAATCAGAATTTGACTAGAGTACAAGCAGCGGCAATCCTTGTACGTGCACTTAAATTAGAAACAAACGAAGCTGCTCCATTTGGTGATATTAACGGTTATGCTGCACAAACCAAGGCGGAAATTAATGCTGCATATAAATATGGAATTATTAAAGGTGACAAAGGAAACTTTAAACCGAGTGCAGAAGTAACGCGAGCTCAACTTGCATTAATGATTGAACGTGCATCTAAAGTTGTGACAGGTAAGGCATATACAGCTACTAAAAAAGCTCCTTATACTGATTTAGGAAATTATAATGCGGAAACAGTTAATGCCATTTCCATGCTCCATGAATTAAACATTGCAACAGGATTTCAGGGGAAATTCATGCCTAGCAGTTCCACTACACGTGCACAAGCTGCAAAAATAGTTGTGAATTTCACAACTATATTAAAGCCTGTACAGCAATAGAACAGAAAAATAGTCCGTCACATCTTTAGAAGTCAGGATGTGACGGACCGTTTTGTGATTTTATATCAAATTGCTAATGGAATGGAAGGTTGGTTTTTGATCGGTAAACGTAGTGATATACTTGAATCCAGTGGCCTGTAGCAATTCGAGTGATTCACTGAATTGAAATGCAATATCTTCGGGCTTATGTGCATCAGAACCAAGCGTAATTATTTCGCCTCCACATTTTTTATAAAGCTTTAATATATCATCACTTGGCATGCCATTCGCTAATCCATAGCGTACACCAGATGTATTTAGCTCAATACCTTTACCTTCAGGAATGATTATATTGAAAATCTCGGTTATTTCATCATGGAATGGATTATCGCAGGACTTTTGTGTATATCTTTTTACGAGGTCAACATGACCAAGAATGTTAAAACGTTTAAAGTTTTTTACACAGTCCAGCAACTCAGCATAATAAATGCCATATGCTTCCTCTATCGTTTTATTCTCAAAAAACTCTCCGTAATGCATTCCCTTTCTCTCGACCGTATGCATAGAACAGATGACAAAATCGAAAGTTTCGTTATCCATTAAATCTTCATATTTGTTTAATAAATGGGGTTGTACGCCGATTTCGACGCCTTTCTTAATTTCAATAAGTCCCTTATATTTTTTCTGCATTTCTAATAATTTATTTGTGTAATCCAATTTATCAAAATCAAAGACGATTGAATCATCGGGGTATTGATAGTCGATATGTTCAGTAAAACAAACCTCTGTCAATCCTTTTTGAATGGCTCCATCAATCATATCTTCCATTGGAATTGAGCAGTCTCCTGAGAACGAGCTGTGCATGTGATAATCAAACATTAATAATCATTCCTCCTGTTGACAAATCGTAGTTATACCTTTATAGTACTAAATAACTTTAGTCTAGTAAAGCAATAAAGTGAGGGGTGCTAAATTTGGTTAGAAATGAAGTGTATCCGGACAGGATGCTTAGCGAGAACGAGAGATTTGAACGAATCATTAAAACGATAAATAAACGTTTTACAACATACGGCTATAAACGCCTTAAGACATCTGCATTCGAGCAATATGACTTGTATTCAAAAGTGAAGAGTTCAATCAATCAAAATGAAATGATAAAAGTAATCGATCATACTGGACAAGTCTTAGTATTGAGACCCGATGTTACGATTCCGATAACAAAAGAACTTGTACAAAACTTCCCGGGAATTTCGAGTGAGCTTCGCTATTTCTATGTTCAAGAAGTATTTCGCCAGCCATTAGATAATAATGAAAGCATAGAACGGACACAGGCGGGTATTGAATACTTTTGTGAAAGCTCTCCCGAAGCGGATGCAGAAGTAATCGCACTTGCGTGTCACTTAATGAAAGATTTGGGTTTCAACGATATTAAAATTGAACTAGGTCACGCGGGTTTTTTTAACGAAATTATTCAGAGTCTTCCGCTATCTACACCGCAAATTAATCAATTAAAGTCATTGATACAAGCGAAAAACGTTGTGGAAATTGGACCCTTTCTCAAAAAAATGGAAATCGATGACGATGTGAGAGAATTAATCGAACGTATCCCATTTTTATATGGAAATCCTAAGGATGTAAGCGAACGTACTAAAGGAATTGCCTTGACGGATAAAATGCAGGAAACGCTCGATTATTTAATGGATGTCTATAGTATATTGGAAATGTATGGACTGGAACAGTATATCGTCATGGATTTAGGCTTAATTAATCATATGGGCTATTATACAGGCGTTATATTCCAAGGTTATGTCGAGAAATTTGGCAAGCCCGTGTTAATGGGCGGACGTTACGATGAATTAGGAAACGAGTTTGGCGCTTCCCTCCCGGCGATCGGATTTGCTTGCGAAATTGAGTCGTTGGTGAAAGCGACTGATAGCAGGGAAGCTGTATCCCCTTATCCGATTGATATTAAAATCATCTACGAAGATAACGAATTGGAGCAGGCCATAGTTATTGCAAATGACTTAAGGGAACGTAAGTATAGCGTTCTATCATTTTCTGAACAGAAAGAGCTGGCAGATTTACGGCAAAGCGAATACTTGATTCGTTTGGGGCAAGGTCTCAATTCACTTTTATATAAAGATAAAACAACGACATTTTCAGATTTGAATGAGTTACTGGATTTACTTGCAGGAGGATTGAATTGAAATGAACCATTTGACGATTGCGTTGGCAAAGGGACGAACTGCCGACAAAGCATTACTATTTTTTGAAAAAGCGGGAATTCATTTTTCAGACTTTCATGAAAAAAGTAGGAAACTCGTAATCTACGATGACAAAAATACAGTTAAACTCATTTTTGTGAAAGCGGTGGATGTACCGACTTATGTTGAAAAAGGTGCAGCAGACATTGGAATTGTCGGAAAAGATACGATAATGGAGGATCCGGTTGATGTCTATGAATTGCTTGATTTGGGAATAGGAAAATGTCAGTTGGCGGTTGCTGGATTCCCAGATAAACAACTGGAGAGCAGTTCACTATTGACTGTTGCTTCAAAGTATCCAGCCGTAACAAAAGCATATTTTGACAGCAAAGGCATTCGCATTGAAACAATCAAGTTGAATGGTTCGATTGAATTGGCCCCTCTCATCGGTATGGCAGATGTCATTGTTGATATTGTTGAATCAGGTAAGACGCTTAAAGAAAATGGATTGGTCGTATTAGAAGAAATTGCAGATATCAGTGCACGATTAATTGTTAATAAAGCAAGTTACGCTACAAAAACGAGTCAAATCCAGCAATTCATTTCGGACTTAAAAGCCGTATTGGAGTGATAATTCATGAAGATTGTATCATTGAAGCAATATATAGAAGAGAAAGCGCTACACACAACAGGACTAGCATTTGACCTTGAATTTGATCGAACAGTGTTAGGAATTATCGAAGCGGTTCGCAAAGAGGGAGATCAAGCCTTATTAAGTTATACGGCTCAGTTTGACGGTGTCCAACTGGATAACCTGATTGTGACAGCTGAAGAGTTCGCAGAAGCGCAGACGTTGGTTACAGAGTCGTTCATGAGTGCACTCAAAAAAGCGAAACAAAATATTACCGCATTCCATGAAATTCAAAAAGAACAATCATGGTTTATCAATCAAGAACAAGGGATTATGTTAGGCCAGAAAGTGACTCCTTTAAAAAGTGTAGGAATATATGTACCTGGAGGGAAAGCAGCTTATCCATCTACTGTTCTGATGAATGCCATACCGGCAAAAATTGCTGGAGTCGGAAAGATTTCAATGGTCACACCGCCTCAGGCAGATGGCAATGTAAATCCACATGTACTCGTAGCAGCACAAGAAGCTGGTGTTGATATAGTTTATAAAGTCGGTGGGGCACAGGCGATTGCAGCACTAGCGTATGGAACGGAAACGGTAGAAAAAGTCGTGAAAATAACGGGGCCAGGAAATGCATACGTAGCACGGGCTAAAAAATGGGTGTTCGGAGACGTCGCGATCGACATGATTGCAGGTCCAAGTGAAATTTGTGTCATGGCAGATGATAGTGCAATACCGGAATTTGTCGCAGCCGATTTGCTATCACAAGCGGAGCATGATGAAAATGCAACAGCGCTATGTGTGACAACGAGCAGGGGATTTGCTGAGGCACTTCAAAAAGAAGTTTTGCGACAAACCGAAGTCGCAGAACGCAAGAGAATCATCGACGTTTCTATTAAGAGTAATGGAAGAATTATTTTGGTTGAATCAATAGAAGAAGCTTTTGATTTTGTAAACGAGATCGCCCCGGAACATCTGCAGTTAATGGTTGAAAATCCGTTAGAGCAATTACCCTTCATACACAATGCAGGGGCAATCTTTTTAGGAAACTATTCACCTGAGGCTTTGGGCGATTATATGGCTGGTCCAAATCATACATTACCGACAAGTGGGACATCCGCATTTTCTTCTCCATTAGGTGTCTATGACTTTATGAAGAAATCAAGTATCATTCATTATACAAAGCAGGCACTACAAGATGTTTCAGACGACATTATAGCACTTGCAAATGCTGAAGGATTAACAGCTCATGCAAATTCAATTCAAGTTAGGAAGGCGGATAAGAATGCGTAGAAAAATGATTTCAAGACAGACTGCTGAAACCAAGATTAATTTGGATTTTGCGATTGATGGAACTGGTAAAGGGAACATTAATACAGGGGTTGGCTTTTTCGATCATATGCTGACACTGTTTACGAATCATGGACGATTTGATTTGACAGTTGATTGTGATGGTGACATTGAAGTTGACCAGCATCACTCGGTCGAAGATATTGGTATCGTTTTGGGACAGGCATTTTACGAGAGTATCGGATCAAAGGAAGGCATCGAACGCTATGCAACGGTGTCAACCCCGATGGACGAAGCGTTGTCCACGGTATCCATTGATATTAGTGGTCGTCCGTTTTTCGTGTATAACGTAGAAGGATTGAAAGACAAAGTGGGAGAATTCGACACGGAGCTTGTAGAAGAGTTTTTTCATGCTTTTACAAGTCATGCCAAAGTGACATTGCATATTAATTTGCAGTACGGGAAAAACAGTCACCACATTATCGAATCAATATTTAAAGGATTTGGACGTGCTTTGCGTGTAGCGAGTACGATCAACCCGGATGTAAAAGGAGTTCCATCAACAAAGGGAATGCTGTAAAAACAGTACCGTACTTTATTTAGACATATCTACTACAAATAGGAGGAGAAGGCATGATTTTATTTCCTGCAATTGATATTCGTAATGGTAAGTGTGTTCGGTTAATTCAAGGTGATTATGACCAGGAGATTATCTATAATGATTCACCTACAGAGATGGCAAAGGAATGGGAAAGACAAGGTGCCGAGTACATACACGTTGTAGATTTAGATGGAGCTAAAACAGGAAATTCTTTAAATCTGGAAGCAATCCAGGCGATTGCTAAAAGTGTAGCGATACCAGTTCAAGTAGGTGGCGGTATACGGAACATGGAAATCATTGACGCACATATTGCGGCGGGCGTTAGTCGAGTAATAATTGGAACTGCTGCAATTCAGGACAAACCATTTTTAAAGCAAGCTGTAGAAAAGTATGGGGACAAAATTGCAGTTTCCATCGATGCTAGATTAGGAATGGTAGCAACGGACGGCTGGACGGAAACGAGTGATGTGTCGGCTGTTGACTTGTTACATGAATTGGAGCTAATTGGCATTAAAACGGTCATTTACACAGATATTATGAAAGATGGTATGATGCAAGGCCCTAACTTTCAAGAACTAGAATTAATGGACAAAGCATCTTCCATTAATATTGTGGCGTCAGGCGGCGTTTCTACAGAGAATGACATCGCTCAGTTAGAGGACCTCGATTTATATGGTGCAATTATCGGTAAAGCGTTATATGAAGGTAAAATCTCTTTAGAAAAAGTATTAGGGGGAAGTAGAGGATGACAAACAATCGAATTATACCATGCCTCGATTTTGATAACGGTAAAGTTGTTAAGGGTAAAAAGTTTTTAGAAGTTCAAGAAGTTGCGGATCCACTAACATTAGCGAAGAAATATGTGGCTGATGGCGCAGATGAACTTGTATTTTATGACATAGCAGCTTCAACAAAAAACCGTCCAATGTTCCTAGACCTAATTGCACAAATTGCAAAAGAAGTTCCAGTGCCATTTATTGTAGGAGGCGGCATCAGGACAATTGAAGATATCCAGAAGGTATTTGATGCAGGTGGGAATAAAGTATCCATCAATAGTGCAGCGCTAATCGATTCAACTTTAATAGAAGAGGCAGCAAAAAGATTCGGTTCTGAACGAATTATTTTATCGATGGATGTGAATGAAGTGGGACCTTCTAAATGGTCCGTCTTCTCAAATGGTGGCATGAAAGACACAGGTATAGATGCTATTGAATGGGCAAAGCAAGCTGAAAAGTGGGGCGCAGGTGAACTGGTAGTTAATAGTATCGGTGAAGACGGAGTGAAAGACGGCTATAATCTCGAATTGACAAGAACAATTGCTGAAGCAGTTAGTATCCCTGTCATTGCAAGTGGTGGGGCGGGAACGCCTGAACACTTCCACACTGTTTTAACAGAAGGAAAAGCCAACGCTGCACTTGCCGCATCTGTATTTCATTTCGAAGACATTAATATAGGTGAATTAAAAACATATTTAGCTAACAAAAATACCTCCGTTGGGAATGAGTAACTATGACAATACAAATCGACAAGATTTCGTTTGACGAAAATGGATTGATTCCTGCCGTTGTTCAAGATGACCGCACTGGAAATGTACTAATGCTCGCATATATGAATAAGGAAGCGTTGCAAAAGACCATTGAAACGAAGGAGACGTGGTTTTACAGCAGGTCACGGAGAGAGCTTTGGAACAAAGGGGCTACTTCTGGCAATCGTCAACTAGTTAAAAGTCTCGCATTGGATTGTGATAGTGATTCCATATTGGTTCAAGTTGCGCCTGTGGGTCCAGCTTGTCATACGGGGGAAGTTACTTGTTTTCATAAGCCGGTTTTCGAAGAAAAATTATCGGCTCGATCCATTGTTCATGAAATAATAGATGAAATAAAAAATCGACGCGCCAATCCTGTAGAAGGTTCATACACAACGTACCTATTCCGCGAAGGATTAGATAAGATTTTGAAGAAAGTCGGGGAAGAAACAACCGAAGTTGTCATTGGTGCAAAAAATCGTGATAAAGCTGAAGTGACAAGTGAACTTGCTGACTTGACGTACCACTCACTTGTGCTGATGGAAGAGTTAGGTGTAACTGTTGAAGACGTCAAAAAAGAATTGACAAATAGAAGACCTAAAAGTGAAGTACTTCGGGATGAGTAAGTTTTGGAGCACGATGGCGAAAAGAACAGAACCCTATATTCCCGGGGAGCAGGTAGAACAACCCAATATCGTTAAATTGAATACAAATGAAAATCCGTATCCTCCAAGTCCAAATGTATCGATTGCTATCCAGGAGGAGATGGCGCGCAACCTTCAATTGTATCCATCACCTACAGCGACGGAACTCTGTGAAACGATAGGACAGCACTATAATCTTTCTACTGATGAAATATTTGTAGGCAATGGCTCTGACGAAGTATTAGCATTCTCTTTTATGGCATTTTTCGAACCAGGTAAGCTGATTCGCTTTCCTGATGTAACCTATAGTTTTTATCCTGTGTATGCAAAGTTATTTGATATTCCCTATGAAGAAATTCCATTGAATAAAGATTTTACATTGTCTGCAAAAGATTATTTTGACTCGGAGGGCGGTGTCATTTTACCGAACCCGAATGCACCTACCAGTATTTATGCTGAGCTTGAAGTGATTGAAGAAATTATCCGAAAAAACCCGAATCAAGTAGTTATCATTGATGAAGCGTATATTGATTTTGCTTCAACATCAGCAACCGAGTTGATTCGGAAATATAATAATGTACTCGTCATTCAAACGACATCAAAATCGCGTTCACTTGCTGGTTTACGTGTCGGTTTTGCAATGGGTTCGCCTTCTTTGATCGAAGCATTGATACGAATTAAAGACTCATTCAATTCTTATACCTTGGATCGGCTAGCATTAGTCGGTGCTAAGGCGGCATTTGAAGATGTACCTTATTTTACTAAAACAGTGGAAAAAATAATTGCTACGCGTGAAAAAACGCTAGAGCTATTGAATCAGCTTAACTTCAAGACCTTGCCTTCACAAGCGAACTTTGTTTTCACAACTCATAGAACAGTTCCTGCAGAAATTCTTTATAAAGAATTAAAAAAAGAAAATATACTAGTCAGGTATTTTAATAAACCTGGAATTGACAATTATTTACGCATTACAATTGGTACAGATGAGCAAATGGAGCAATTAATTGATAAGTTGGTCAAAATTATCAACTCATATTGAACTACTTGATGCGAAAACGAAATAATTTGGTGAAGTGTGTATTGAAACTGATATAGTTGTGTTAACAAAGGAGGTTCTGTCATGGGATCTAAATACATTGATCTTGCACTTATCGCATTTATGGGTTATTTCGCATTTACACGTTTTTCAAGTGGACAAACCGGCTTCGGCATTTTCTTCACGGTTCTTGCGCTATTGAACATTTTAACACTTGTAATGAAAATCAATAAAGAAAAAGAAACAAATAAAGATGTTCGATGAATAGGAAATAAACAACGAAGATTGACTAGTCACCCTCTAAGGAACATTGAGGGGGCTAGTCTTTTTAACTTTATTTAACAGGCGTCATTTAGGAGTGTGGATTGTAGACCGCTTGGCGCTTGGGGATGCCTCTCACCGTAAGCCTGGATTAATGCTTCGCATACAGTCTAAGGGCTTCGGCTACACCTTTGCCGCGCCTGCGCTGGAGTTTTCCATTATTGAAATTGATTTTGAGATTTATAGACTGAGATTATAATGTGATTACTATTTGATACTAATATCATTGAAGAAAGATGCACTACAGGCTACAGGACTTATCCCTGATAACGAAATGTGTTTCCCTACATAGAGACCATCCAGCGAAGGCGCGACTTCGCGGGAGGCATCCACAAAGCGCTGAAGCGGGATTAGTAGGATCTCTTATTCATTTCATCTATCTATACTGTTGTAAAATGCATTCATAGTGGAACCGTCGGTGAATGCGGAAAACTAGGTGGTTTTTTAATAAATAAAAAACTCAGTAAATTAAATTAGTTGTTCCAATTTCTAATTTCATGTAGTATAATGTTAAGATTGCATTTTTTGAAATGAGGATAATTAATGAAAAACTCGATATATGGTCTTACGATTGATCAACTAACAGAATGGTTACTGGAACAAGGGCAGAAAAAATTCCGTGCCGCACAAATTTGGGACTGGTTATATAAAAAACGAGTAACAAATTTTGCAGACATGAAAAATATTAATACAGAATGTATAGATCTGCTTGAAGCAAATTACTACATCCAATCATTGGAACAGACTGTTAAGCAGGAATCAGAAGATGGGACAATCAAATTTCTATTCAAAATGCAAGATGGCAACTTGATTGAAACTGTTTTGATGAAATTCCCTTACGGTCAATCGGTTTGTGTAACGACACAAGTCGGCTGTAATATCGGTTGTAGCTTCTGTGCAAGCGGATTGCTGAAAAAGAGCCGTGATTTAAGCGCAGGGGAAATTGTTGAGCAAATCATGGAAGTGCAGCATCACCTCGATGCCAAAGCTGAAGAGGAGCGTGTAAGTCATATTGTTGTAATGGGAATCGGCGAACCATTTGATAATTACTCAAATCTGATGGATTTCCTACGTGTTGTCAACGACCAAAAAGGTCTTTCAATTGGTGCGCGTCATATTACCGTTTCAACAAGTGGAAATCCTCAAAAAATCAGAGAATTTGCGAATGAAAATATTCAGATTAACTTAGCAGTTTCACTGCACGCACCAAACAATGAACTTCGAACACGTGTTATGAAAATTAACAAAGCGTTCCCGCTTGAAAAATTGATGGATTCTGTTGATTATTATTTGGAAACAACAAACCGCAGAATTACGTTTGAATATATTATGTTATCAGACGTGAATGATCACATTGCGGAAGCACAACAATTAGCAAAACTGCTTGAAGATAAACGTCACCTGTCATATGTTAACTTGATTCCCTACAATCCGGTTGACGAACATGACCAGTATCGCCGTAGCACACCAGAGGCGATAAAAGCATTTTATGAAACGCTTAAGAGAAAAGGTATAAATTGCGGTGTCCGTCTTGAACAGGGTACAGACATTGATGCGGCATGTGGCCAGTTAAGAAGTAAGCAGATTAAGAAAGAAAAAACTGTCTAATATAGGTAAAAAAAGACACATCCATTAAATTGGATGTGTCTTTTTGATTCCGAAATGGAAAATCCGATGAATCTCGTATTTATGAAATTGATTATTTATTTTTACGCATTAAAATCACGATAAACTGTACGATAAAGGCTAGTCCCAAACCGAAGGAAGAAATGATGAATAAAGACAGAATTCCAAGTGCGTCACCCATATTATTGGGGTTTATTAGTAAACTACGGAAAAACTCTACAAAACCGATTACAACAGCAACCATAAATATCCTAAAAGCTATCTTCAAATGGTAAAATAATAGTAAAAAAGAAAATGTACCAATGATTAACCCAAAAATACCGAACGTTAAGTAGTTCGTAAAGACAAGTGTTTGGCCTAGGATAGTACGTACACCTAATATAAGAAGGACAAAACTCGTAAGTCCAGTAAAAAAACCAATCTTCCACAACTTATTCAACATAAACCGCACCCGCTTTCATTAAACATCATATCGAATAATGGGGCTCAAATGCCAATAAAAGCATTGTAAGGCTAAATCATTTTCTAAGCTATGAAAAAATCTCAATCCCCAACGAAGGGAATTGAGATTGGATATTTCTTTAATTATTTCTTTGCAATAAGGATTAGTTTACCTTGATCAAGTTCTTCTTCGGCAGAAGCAGCTTGTTCTTTTGTAAGACCTGCACCTTCCATTTTGCTGCGAAGTTCATCGCCACGGGAAGAGAACATATTCTTCATGCTATCCAAGAAACCTTGTTCTTTCATACCGACGGTTTCTGTATCGAGTGCATCAGTAATGTGGTCGCTTCTTTTTTTGTCATGTGCGAAAATATAAATATCATCATGTGTATATCCTTGTGTAACCAACTCATCGATTTCTTTCTTTGCCTGAATGGCGTTTTCAACAGTTTTTTTAATAGTCATTATAAAATCCCTCCATTTTTTTATCTCTATCTTTATATACCTTCAACAGGGGGAAACTAAACAAAATTTTTAAAAAGGGAATGATTACCTCCGTAAATTTTTATACGTCAGAATGAAGTGAGTCGGATTTGTATCGACTTCATAGGAAAAGACACCTTGTGTTGTGTGTAAATAGAAAAAACCGTTTCCACTGGAAAAGGGTTTGTATGACATGTCATGTACATGGTCTAATTTAAAAGTGTGTTGTGCTGTTGAAATCGTATCATTATATAAATGGATTTGGTGAACAGTACGACTTGTTTTTTGGTCGTACCAACCCATAATACGTTCGACTATAATATATGTAAGAGTTGAAACGCTTTGTGTGTCTTTGTCATTCATTGTGATGCCTCCAAGCTTTAGTTTGAACATAATATGTAATATCTAAGCATATTGTAACAGAATTGTATTCAAATGATGATAAAAGTAAATTGGGTTATTGTTTAAATTAGCTTGTACCATAAGATCTAATTCTATTACACTTCGTGACAATTTCAGTTGAAAGAAGTATGATGAATGAGGTTGTGCCCATCAGTTTATCTGATAAATAAATTTGAAAGCGAGTTTGTGAATGACTATAATTCAAAATCTAATCAACTTCATATTGCATATAGACCAGCACTTGGTTGAAATTATTCAGAACTTCGGCGTTTGGTCTTATGCAATTGTATTTTTAATCGTGTTTGTTGAAACAGGTCTTGTGATTTTCCCTTTTTTGCCAGGTGATTCATTACTGTTTGCAAGCGGTGCGCTTGCAGCGATGGAAGCATTCAATATCGTCGTTCTACTCAGTGGCTTCTTTATAGCGGCAGTCATTGGCGACACAGTGAATTATCACATAGGTATGAAAGTTGGAATGACAATTAAGCCGGGCAGTTTTATGGGGAAATTAATTAATCAGGATAAGATGAATAAAGCTGAGAATTTCTTTAATAGGCACGGTGGAAAAACAATTGTAATCGCACGTTTTATGCCTTTTGTTCGTACGTTCGTTCCTTTTGTAGCAGGTGCTAGCAGGATGAACTACCGTTATTTCTTAATTTACAATATTATAGGCGCAGCGTTATGGGTAGGGATATGTACAATGGCAGGCTACTTCTTCGGTAATATACCTATTATTAAAGAAAACTTTTCTACTGTTATATTATTAATTATTTTTATATCAGTTTTGCCTGCTATTATTAGTATTGTAAAGAGTCGCTCTCGAAAAAAATACTAACAACGAAACACCTCCTGATTCTAATATCAGGAGGTGTTTTTGGAAATTCAATTTAACAAAAACAGTTTGGACCCGTGCGAAAAGCTCACTAGGTAAAAAGAGCTTTTCGATAGAGTTGTCACTGCCAAATTTAAGTCCTTGAATTTACCCCATTCATCTTCTTTTCTATAAACATGCGAATCAGTTCCCTCATTTGCTGTTCATCGCTATAATTATAATGGTGGGTGAATTCAAGATAGGACCTTATTTCAATATAATCATTATTTCCAATAGATATGAAAAACCTGTGAAACGTATTATCTCACAATAAGTTCTAACTAATCATTTACTAACATAGCGAACTACGATAAGTAAAAAGACAACGGGGGGATTTCAATGAAGAGAAAAATTGGAGTGGTATTGGCTGTACTTGTGTTACTAACAATGGCAGCATGCGGTAAAGAGGATGCTGTGAAAAAAGACGCAGCAGGAATAGCACTACCACTTAAAGTAGACCTTACTGTTACAGAAGAGGTTGAAGTGAATGGAACTGTAGAAATGTCTGCTGTCGTTACACAGGGTGAAGACAAAATAGATGATGCAGATGAAGTTGTATTCGAAATCTGGGAAGAAGGTAAAAAAGACGCTAGTGAAAAAGTTGAATCAACAAACGACGAGAATGGAATATACTCAGCAGAAAAAACATTTAATCATGATGGACTGTTCCATATTCAAGTCCATGTAACAGCGAGAGGCTTGCACACAATGCCCGTGAAAGAAGTTACAGTTGGTGACGGCGGGCATTATGAAAAGGCAGCTGAAGGAGAAGTTGAAAATCACCACGCAGACGGATTTTCGATGGACTTTATGGAACGTGAAAATATAAAGTCGGGCGAGGATAATGAATTCATCGTGAACTTGCAATTTGATGGAGAGCCATTTGAAAAAGCGCGTGTACGTTTTGAAATCTGGGATGACGCTAATCCTGACAAACATGATTGGATAGATGCGGAAGAAAAAGTTGCCGGCGAGTATTCAATAACTTACAAATTCACAGAATCAGGCTCACATAAAATACAAATTCATGTAGAAGACGATAATGAATTACATGAGCACGAAGAACATTCAATTGAAGTTATGTAATAAGTAAGAGTAGGCCTCCCTGACGATGTTAAGGGGGCTTGTTTTTATTTGCAAATTAATCAAGGGGGAAAATGACTTTACATGATTTATTTCCCCCCAAGAAGTATTGTGTTATTTCAACTATTCTGATAGCTAATAAATCCTTTTTATGATATAAATAGTAATAACATTTATATCTTGTGGTAAACAGATAGGAATTCAATAGATAATGAGAGGGAGATAAAAATGAAAATGAATGTTGAAAGTTTTAACTTAGATCATACAAAAGTTGCGGCACCGTACGTGCGATTAGCAGGTGTTAAGCAAGGGACCCATGGTGATGAAGTGTATAAATACGATATTCGTTTCAAACAACCGAACAAAGAGCATATGAAAATGGATGCCCTTCATTCTATTGAACATATAATGGCTGAAAATATTCGAAACCATTCGGATAATGTTGTCGACCTAAGTCCCATGGGTTGCCAAACAGGTTTTTACTTATCCGTTATTAATCATGATGATTTTGACGATATTCTAATTGTGTTAGAAAAGACGTTGGAAGATGTACTCACAGCAACAGAGGTTCCAGCTTGCAATGAAGTGCAGTGTGGTTGGGCTGCAAGCCATAGCCTGGAAGGGGCAAAAGGATTGGCGAAAGAAATGCTTGAGAAAAAAGATGAGTGGCGTCAAGTGTTCGCTGAATAAAGGGTTTTTTTACTATGTAAAAATACGCATCTGACGATGAACTAATGAAAACCAGTAAATAACTTGATCACACACTAGGTACTACTTGTATATGTGCTTTTGGTTCGCTTTGAATTGAACAAGTTTTATACGCTTATCGAGAGGTCTAAGTAAGTAGGGGATGCGACAAATTCGCATCCCCTACTTACTTTTTCGGTAATCTAATGAAGTTTGTTCATCCGTCGCTCTCCCAAGGAACGCGGCAGGCAATTAGTCACAACGGGATGCCACACTCGCCCCTAAGTAAAAGTGTCGTTATAATTTGCCGAAAGCGGGCAGAGAATAGTCCAGTGAAAAAGGTGGTTTTAAAGCCCTGATGTTCCATGCAAGTAATCAACAGATAAATCTTCAATACGTAATCTTTTCAGTGAACTATTTATCATCATTAACGTAAATCCTTCAAAAATTACAGAAACTTTACACAACTTTTACAGGGTTTTTACATGCTTGTGAGAAAATTGAGTATAAATTCCTGTGAGGTGCTTGTTGAGATGAGGCGAATGGTACAAGAAAAGGCTGTTTGGAGTAAAAGAATTAAATTTTTTAAAATGGGCTCGTCCCTTTTTAAAAAAGTGAAAAGGAAAGTCTTTTCATTAAGGCTAACAACCATCTCATTTAAATTGCGACTTCTAGTTGTAATTTTAGCTATCTTACTAGTATCTACCATTACGATAGGGTTGACAGCATATGAAAAAATGAAAACCAGCACGATTAATCTTGTATCTTCACACTTGGAACGAGAAGTGACAATTGTCAACGATATGGCGAAAACATTGATGTTAGTGCATGTAGGTAATCAAGAAAACTTTATGAAAGAGCTTGAGGGAGTCATAAAAAGGCAACATGTTTCACTAACGCAAGATGGTTATAATCCAACTATATTTTACGGTAAGGATGATCAACTGATACCTTTTGCTGTTAATGGAAATTCAACTCTGAAGTTGTCTAATCAAATCGCAGAAAAAATTAGTAAAGAAGGAAAAGGTATTTTACATGAAACAATTCAGGGGAATCCATATACCATTAGCTTTTTCCGTATTCAAGAATTAGGCGGAGAATATGTTATTGTCGTTCCAGACAGCGATTACTTATCTGATACGAGAGAAATGAGTAAGGTAATTTATGTGTCAATCCTACTTGCATTAATTATTGCATTACTAGTCATTACACCAACGATTCACCGAATGACGAAACCAATAACTGTATTACAACAAAAAATGCAAATGGTCAGAGAGGGAGACTTAAGTGTCAACCTATCGATTCAATCAACTACACCCGAATTTCATTCCCTTATAAAAAGTTTCCAGATGATGATCAACAATATGTCTCAGATGCTAGTGGAAATTAAAAACACCAGTACACAATTAGCGCAGACCGGGAGTCACTTAAATGAGAATTCAAATACACTTCTAACGAAAAACGATTATTTAAAAGTTCAAGTTTCGGAGTTAGAGAAGATTGCATCGGAGACAGTTTCAGTTTCAGTATCTCAGCAACAAGCTTTTCAGCATATGAAAATGCAAATGGGTGTAATGTTCAATAAAATGGACGAAGTATTTCAAGTGGCAACAGTTACGGAGCAAGTCGTAAAAGCTGGAGAGGATTCGACAATCGAAGCTGCTAATAGTATGCATACCTTCTTTGATAGTATGAAAAGCGTCATTCAAACGATTGATGCTTTACAAAAAAAGTTCTTGTCTGTATCACAAGTTGTTACGACAATTGACAAAATTACGAACCAAACACGCATGCTTGCATTAAATGCGAAAATTGAAGCATCAAGAGCTGGAAATGCAGGAGCAGGTTTCATAGTAGTAGCGAACGAGGTACAACGTTTAGCGGAGCAATCTGCCAATGCAACAGAAGAAATAAAAGGAACGATTTCTGAAATGGAACAATCTGTTGATAATTCTACTGCTTACATAGAAAAAATGAAACAGAAAGCGACGGCTTTTGAGAGCATGACTTATGAAAATAGTGAGAATTTTAAAGAAGCTACAAATCATATTCGACTATTGGATCAAAAGTTGTTCATTATGAAAGAACAATTAGACTTATTGGAAAGCGGCCTACCCTTGTTGGAACAATCTACGCAACAAGTGGGAAATGTTTCAAAGAAAAATAAGAGTAATGCAGTGCTAATGATACAGGCGTTTCAGGAGCAAGTCGAAGCGATGCAAGAAGTTGAGAAAACGGGAGCAGAGCTATCCTTACTTTCAGATAAGCTATTGGAAAATGCCAATCAATTTAATACTACGAATTGAGACTGAAGTGTAAAATAGAATTGTACAGATGATTACAGCAACAAAATATAAGGGGGGCATACACGATGGCAGAACATCACTTTTATTTGAAAGCGGATTGGCCAGGTTTACGAAATGATATCGGAACGATTGACACGGGGAATTTGAAGACAACAGTGTCAATACCTCCTGAAATGGATGGTCCAGGAGTAGGTACAAACCCTGATGAAATGTTATTAGGAGCAGCCGCGACATGCTATATTATTACGCTCGCTGCGATGATGGAACGCAGTAAGCTTGAAAAGGAAGCGTTGACAATGGAGTCTGTGGGGATTGTCGATGTAACAAACGGTGTCATTACATACAAAAAGATTATACATAAACCCCAAATCGTTTTGAAACTGGATGCGACTGAAAAGGATGAAGCACTTGCTTATAAACTTGCGGAAAAGGCAGAAACATCCTGTATGATTAGCCGGGCGATAAAAGGAAATGTTGAAATTGAATTGAAAGCGAAAGTGGTAAAATAAAATCTTCATTCACAACAGGGGGTGCTGACTTTAGTCCAGAGGCACCACTCGAAGCTTAGATAGCATTAAACTTCAACGCATATCCTGGAAGTCCGTTGGTAAATTTGAAGAACTTGGCGTAAGTAGGAAGGTTTCAAAATTTGGTCTAGTTGTTCCGTAATACATTGATATCGATTCGATTGGAGACTTAAAAGAATAAGGACAATGATGACTGAGACTCAGTTCCGTTTTGAAACGAACTGAGTTTTTTTGTTTTTTTTATAAAAGTATGTTAACTTTAAATCGGTACGTATAAACAAACTCTTCGGGGCAAGGTGAAATTCCTTACCGACGGTGATCGAGCATAGCTCGTAAGTCCGTGACCCGTCCTTCTTCGTTTGGAAGGCGGTGGAGCTGGTGAAATTCCGGCACCGACAGTTACAGTCTGGATGGGAGAAGTGTTTTGGCTATACGTACTATGCTTGCAAGCTCTGCCCTTTCAAATAGTGAAAGGGGGAATGCAAATGAAACCTCAACATTATATGAGAGTTGCTCTTGAACTGGTGCGAACTGCACAGGGACAAGCCTCGCCGAATCTACTCGTCGGTGCTGTTTGTGCGAAAGACGGTCGGATATTAGGGACCGGTGCACATTTGCGAGCTAGACCTTATACAGAAGTGCAGGCACTGACGATGACAGGTTTGAATTCTGTTGGTGCAGATCTATACTTGGCACTAGAACAGTTTTTCCATAGTTGGAAAACACTTTCGTGTACAGAACTACTTAGGTCGTCAGGAATTCAACGTTTCTTTGTTGCGTCTTTCCATCCGAATCCTTCCGTCAATGGAACAGGAGTCGGGCTTCTTAAAGTAGCGAGAATCGATGTCATCTCCGGCATTTTACAACAAGAGGCAGAGCAGTCAAAACAAGCATTTTTGTATTTTAGCAAATACGGGACACCATACGACACCTTGAAAGCCGCCGCAACTCTTGACGGTAGACTTTCAACGCAAAATGGGGACAGCAAATGGATTACTTATTATCCATCACCTCCGCAATATCCATGATGCTATTTTGGTTGGCGTACAAACCGTACTTCACAATAACCCTTTCCTCACCACCCGTTTGCCCCATGGTGGAAAGAATCCAATTCGAACTATTTTAGAACGGTATCTCAGGACGCCCAAAACAGCTAATGTCGTAACTGACTGCGCTACAGAAACATTTTTTTCACACTCGATTCACCTGAGTCGGAACCTGCTTTTTCGAACATCCTCTCGATTCAATTGAAAGGATTTCGGAAAATGTACCTTTTTTGAATGTAATTTTAAATCGTCATGTAAAGATTATAAGCATGAAGTTGTTTGTCGAAGGCGACATCCGTTTCCTTTGCAGTTGCATCACTGAAGACTTGGCGGATGAACTGTATTTGTAACTGGCACCGAAATTGACTGGCAATAGGCATCTATTTTTGTGGACGACACGCAGAACTGGATAGCGGATGAGAATCACTCCGTTTTTTAGATGTGCAACAAATCGGAGACGATATCCGATTGAACGACAAGTTCCTGAAGGAGGATTGACTATAATTGTTTACTGGAATTATCGAAGAAATAGGAACAGTTTCAGCGGTCAGACCAGGATCGAATTCAATGCAACTATCAATTCGTTGCGCTAAAGTGCTGAGCGATGTTAAAAAAGGTGACAGTTTGTCAGTGAACGGTGTCTGTTTGACAGTATCTGACTTCTCAAGTAATCATTTTTCTGCCGACGTCATGCCTGAAACAGTCAAGGCGACAACGCTTCATGCATTGCGAACGGGGAGTCCCGTCAATCTTGAGCGTGCAATGGCGGCAGATGGTCGATTCGGTGGTCATATCGTCAGCGGACATGTTGATGGCACCGGAGAAGTCGTGTCAGTAAGACAAAAAGAAAATGCCATTTATGTTGAAATCAGTATCGCGCCTCAATTGTTGAAATATTTCATCCCGAAAGGTTCAGTAACAGTGGATGGGACTTCGCTTACTGTCTTTGGTGTGACAGAAGGAAGTTTTATCATCTCACTAATTCCGGTTACACAAGATGACTCAATCATCGGTCGGAAAAGACCAGGGGATAAAGTGAACGTAGAATGTGACATGCTTGCAAAATATATTGAACGGCTTATGACTACTACTAACAAAGAGAAATCAACTGGCGGTTTAACAATGGATACACTTGTCGCAAGCGGATTCCTCAGTTAAGGAGGAAAAAAGATGTACACTACCGTAGAAAAAGCAATCGAAGATCTGAAAAAAGGAAAAGCGATAATTGTTGTTGACGACGAGGATCGCGAAAATGAAGGGGACTTTGTTGCGCTTGGTGAATTTGCAACGCCGGAAATGATTAATTTCATGGCGACTGAAGGTCGTGGATTGATTTGCGTGCCGATAGATGAAGAGAAATCCCAACAGCTTGATCTTGGACTTATGACAAATAATAATACCGATGTAAACGGAACAGCTTTCACGATAAGTATCGATCACGCGCAGTGTCACACTGGCATTTCTGCATTTGAACGATCAGAAACCGTGTTGAAGATGCTAGGGAGTGAAGCCAGACCGACTGATTTCACAAGACCCGGTCATATTTTCCCATTGATTGCGAAGGCTGGCGGTGTCTTAAAGAGGTCAGGTCATACAGAAGCTGCGGTCGACCTTGCGAAGCTTGCTGGGTCAGAGCCGGTGGGCGTGATAGTTGAAATTATGAATGTCGATGGAACGATGGCTAGAGGACCACAGCTAAAAGAAATCGCGGATAAATATGACCTTGTAATTTTAACGATTCAGGAATTGATTGCTTATCGCCGGAAAACTGAAAAACTTGTCGAGCGTATCGTGGATATTGATTTGCCGACGGATTATGGTGATTTCAAAGCAGTCGCTTTTAAAGAAACAGAAACCGGACATGAACATATTGCTTTGATAAAGGGTGATATTGAAAATGCTGAAAATGTACTGGTCCGCGTTCATTCGGAATGTTTGACAGGCGATGTCTTTGGCTCATGCCGATGTGATTGCGGCCCTCAACTTCAGGCAGCACTCACGCAGATTGAAAAAACCGGAAGAGGCGTCCTGCTGTATATGCGTCAGGAAGGGCGGGGCATCGGTCTTGTCAATAAAATGAAAGCATACAAGCTACAAGAAGAAGGATACGACACAGTTGAGGCTAATGAAAAATTAGGATTCCCTGATGACCTTCGAGATTACGGAATCGGCGCACAAATCCTACGGGAACTCGGTTTAACAACCATTCATCTTTTGACGAACAACCCGCGTAAAATCGCCGGTCTGGGTGGTCATGGGTTGGAAGTAACGGAGCGTATTCAAATCGAAATGCCAGTAAAAGAATCAAATAAAGCGTATATGGACACAAAGAAAAGTAAAATGGGCCATATACTAAATAGTTGAGGGGGAAATAATAATGGGAACAATTTATGAAGGACATTTAATTGGAACAGGGCTTAAAATAGGTATCGTCGTTGCTAGATTCAATGATTTCATCACTGGTAAATTATTGAGTGGAGCGGAAGATGCATTGCATCGTCACGGAGTGGATGAAAGTGATATTTCTGTTGCGTGGGTACCGGGTGCTTATGAAATCCCACTAATCGCGAAGAAAATGGCTGCTTCCGGCAAGTACGATGCTGTTATCACACTTGGCACAGTCATACGCGGATCAACGCCGCATTTCGACTTTGTTTGTAATGAAGTTGCTAAAGGAGTCGCAGCCATCAATCTGCAGGAAGGCATCCCGGTCATCTTCGGTGTCTTGACGACGGATACAATTGAACAAGCAATTGAACGGGCAGGAACGAAAGCTGGAAATAAAGGATGGGATTCAGGGAATTCTGCAATTGAGATGGCGAATTTGTTGAAACAGATTTAATTACTGATAAGTGAAGGCTCAGTATCCGGTTACCTGGATACTGAGCCTATTTTGTCTCTATTTTAGTATCGGTGACCAGAAGTCTCGCTAATTTCGCTTGGAATAGTTATGATAGAGGGAGTTGTTATTTTATGAAATGAGGCGATTTACATGAGTGAACAATCAAATGTTAGACTTCCTGAAAAAACATGTTCGATCGAGAGGCTTGTTACGATTCCAAAAGATGTTGAGAAAGTGATAAATGGCGAAAAAACAGCTACACGTCGTAATGGTGTTTATGCAGATCTTGGTGAAATAATGGTACTCGAAGGTAAAGAGTTCAAAGTAGATGCAATATATTCACAGACGCTTGGTGAAATGACGGACGAAAATGCAAAGCAAGAAGGCTACACATCGATGGAGGAATATAAACAATCCATTCTTGCGATGCATGATAAAATGCCATGGTTACCGAAGATGAGCGTATGGGTGCATGAATATAGCCCCGTGGCGAAATGACGTTCTGAATGAATTCGGGAATCTATGGTGCGATTGTCTTTCTGCACGTTATCAGTGCTGTCCTCGCCATAGGTCCATTATTTATATTAATGCCGATTATTAAGCGATTGCGTGACGTTGAAACTGTAATAGAGGAAACTTATTTATCCGTTATCAACGTCATCATCCGCATCGTCATGCATGCAGGACATTCTCTCGTCTACACTGGTGCCCTCTTATTAATATTTGGACCTTGGCCATGGTATACATCTTGGGTAATTTTGACGCTTGCAGTAATGCTTTTATCTGGAGTTTTTCTGGCTAAAGGTTTTACAATTGTCTTACGGAAATTTAAAAATCCCGATGCTGATAAAAATAAAATACTTAATCGTTTGAATACAACTTCTTGGATATATATTGGTCTTATGCTGATTATGCTTTGGCTTATGGTTCAAAAACCGATGCTTTGGTGAATATGAATGAGAAGTACTCATCATACATAGAAAAGGACATGCATCTTAACCGTTGCATGTCTTTTTTGTTTTTATAGTGAGCTGCCTGAATAGTTTCTAATTTGAATGGGTGCCTTTCACGGAGTTAAATCATCATACCGTTCTGCAACGAACTTCAAGTCCTGTAAAAATAATGAACGTAAGTTAGGTCGACGTCTAACAGCAAGTGGATGGTAAGCGGCGGCCGTCTGAAATCCTCGTACATCATGCCAACTACCCCGTAATGACTTCACATCAGCTTCGGTATTTTGAAAAAAAGATTGGACCGCCACATTTCCCAAGCAAAGAATTAGACTGGGTTTCTTTTCTGTAAGCTGTTGATCTAAATGTTGCATACAGATTTGACGGGTTACCTCCTTTTCATAAGTGCGCACGGGTTTTCTTTTCAAGATAAAAGTGACATAAAAATCATCTAATTTTAAGCCTGCCTCACTGGCAACTTCTTGTAGAGTTTGCCGCGTCCCGCAAAGAAATTCCTCACCTTCACGGTCCTCACGTGCTCCGGGATTATCGAGGATAATCATAATGGGCGCATTCGGATTACCTTCACCCCAGACCATCCGTGTTCCGTGTTCATATAAACCGCATAACTTACAATCTACAAGCTGATTAGGGGTTGGCTCCTCCGTCAATGTTTTTGGACAAAAGTCAGATATGGTTTTCATCTCCCTTTACTGGTCAGACTCAATCTTTAAAGCTTTCCTCTAATCAACAGATTTCAAACTACGCTGCAATATACTGGTCGTTTATGGTAAAATCAGCATAAGATTTTGAAGAAACTAATTACTGTGAATGGAGTTGGTGTGAATGGAATTGAAGCAATTTGTAGACGTGAATGAATTCGCATTAAAAGCGGAACCGACTTTATTTAAAGGGGAAGATGTCTACAGTCTTTTTCTAGGTGTGTTGAATGCTATCAAAGCAGGAAGGTATGAAAACCCCTTCATGGCAACAATTGAAGAGGATGGGGAAGTGCTAGCACTATTTCAAATGACACCTCCGCATCCTTTAAACCTTGTTTTTACCGCTGAAGACAGGTTGGAAGAATGTATGGATTTGTTAATTAGTGAATTAATAGAACTTGGAATCGAAATTAGTTCTATCATTAGTTTGAAACCATGGGCATACTTTTTTGCAGAGAAATGGGAAGCAAAAATAGGTATGACTCATAAATTGTTGATGGATCAAGGATTATACCGACTGGATAAAGTAAATGAGTCATTAAAGCACAGCACGGGTTCCTGGCGTTTTGCAGATAAAGATGACTGTCCGCTAATTGAAAAGTGGTACAGTTTGTTTGAAGAAGATGCAGAATTACCATCTTTAGCTGAAACAGATGTAAAAAAACGAGTTGCATCATTTGTAGAAGAACAGGAAGTATTTTTGTGGGAGGATGGCGGGAAAGTCGTATCAATGATGAAAAAAGCGCGCCCGACAAATCATGGCGTTACAGTGTCTCTCGTATTTACACCTCGGGAAGAGAGGAAAAAAGGCTATGCCCGGACGATGGTTGCTACTGGAACAAAAGAACTTCTTAAAGAATATAAATTCTGCGTTCTTTATACAGATTTATTGAATCAGACATCGAATAAAATCTACCAAGAAATTGGTTATCAACAAATTGCAAATTCTGTACAGCTTGGTTTTATAAGGGAATAAATGTGAAGTGCAGCACTGCCCTATGAAAGTTCCTTATTAAGTTAAAATAAAAATCACCAATTTAATATGCTATAGGCGATTGGTTCTTAAATATACCGTCATCTATACATTTTAATAGTTGGAGTATTTAAAAATAATTGTATTTGATGGTAAATAAGTGTGGAAGTTGAAAGGAGAAGTAAATTGTTAAGTTATTATAGTAAGTTATCCTCTGAAGTCTATGATTTAGACAAACCTGTAGGGCATTCATTCGGGGATGTGGAATATTATTTAAATAGATTAGATTCTTGCACAGGGCGTATTCTCGAACCCGCCACCGGTACAGGTCGAATCTTGATACCACTTATGGAAAGTGGATTTAAGGTTGATGGATTTGACAATTCGGCTGATATGTTAACTATCTGTCGTACCAACTGTGAAAAAAGGGGTCTAACCCCTAACCTTTTCGAAGGAGATATGGAGTCATTTTTATTAAATAAAAAATATGATGCCATAATTATCCCTGCGGGTACATTTTTATTACTGCATAAAAGAGAGGAGTCTATCGAAGCATTGAAAAACTTTTACCGTCATCTTGCAGATGGTGGCAGGTTAATTGTTGATTTATTTATGCAGTCCGAAGTCAGGATAGGCAAAGTCTCGACTAGAACTTGGGAATGTGCAAACGGTGATAGTATCACATTGGAAAATAAAACTGTGGAAATTGACTATATCCATCAGTACTCGATAGCGCATGGGCGATATGAGAAATGGCGTAACGGTACGCTTTTACAAACCGAACTTGAACGATTTCCTTTACGTTGGTATGGAATAGAAGAATTCAAGCTAATCTTAGAAGATATAGGTTTTGAAAATATTACAATTTCTTCGGACTATAATTTTGGGGAGTATCCGGTGAACCCAAAACAGGCAATAACGTTTGAAGCTGTGGCTAATAAAGAGTAGATACTATCTTTGTGAAATAAATTGACCATACATTATACGGGGAGTTGACTTTATGTATCGTAAATTCTTTAGGAGGGATCCATCTACCACTCAAAAGGGAAACAAACATCGGAATATCGGATTATTGCTTTCCCTCGCACTTTTTTCATTGCTGATTGCAGCATGTTCGGGAACGGGGCCAGAAGACAAAAATAAGATTGCCATTCAAACTGTACTTGACCATGAATTTACTGCTCCCGACAAAGAATTTATTAAAATTTTTAACGATTTGATAAAAAAACAACGCAACAATCCGGATACACCGCCGGATGATACAGAGTTCACCAACTATCTGTATAAGATATACGGACCGCATTTCACTGAATTAGGATTTGATAGACACATTCTAATTTACCCTTTGAATTATCAAGTTGCAGCTGATAACTCAGGCTATCAAATTACTGTCGACAAGATTGACGTGGAACAAAGCGAGGATCGGCCCAGTGACTACGGCTTTACGGTTCATGTAAAGTATAAAAAAGAGGGCGGCAACAAAAAGAAAGCCGAGATAACGGGCCTTGCGGTATTACCCAAGGAGGGTAATATAGGAGAGATTCGCTATAATCAGGACTATGGTGAGCTCGAAAAAATCATAAAGGGTGATTTTTAACGCACTACAAAGAAGGCAGAGATGTTATGACAATGAAAATATTGCAGTCGAAAATAATCTCCCTGAAGAGTGGAAATAGAGATTCCGTGTGTATGGAATCTCTTTTTTTTATGCAGTCAGTTATCTCAGTTTATCGTTCAAAACTCTATCACCTAGGACAGAAAATTTATCTCCATATAGCTTCGTGATATGAACATCCCCCATGCACATAGCGCATCCAAAATGCTCCCAAACTATATTCACTTAGCTCATACTCCACTTTCGGGGGAACCTGGTTGTATGCAATCCGGTTAATAACGCCATCCGCTTCCAGTTCACGCAATTGTTGCGTAACATTACTTGCGTAATATCAGGCATGAGTCGTTTCAATTCATTGGTTCGTTTTTCACCATGAGTTAAATGGCAGAAGATCACACATTTCCACTATCCGCCAATCATTGTTAATGTCGCTTCCACAGATATATTATACTTCTTTTTAGTCATTATAACCCTTCTCTTTAGGAACCTAAAAGTACCTGTATCACTAATTGGTTCCTACAGCACTTTAAAGTGCGTACTTTTCTATATGACTCTTGTGAATCATACTAACATAAGCGGTGGGTTACACGATATGAACCTCCCACGACTGAAGTCACGGGTGTTCTTGGCTTAATCATAAATTTTAGCTCTCCGTCGATTTAATCATACAACGTGAGAATAGATAGGAAAGGAAAAGAATTACTTTAGATAAAGAGAAGTATGTTTGCGCTGCTTGCCTTAGCTGTCAGTGCATTTGCAATTGGAACAACAGAGTTTATCAGTGTGGGGCTATTGCCGCTGATTTCTCAAGATCTCGATATATCGGTTACAACAGCTGAGCTGACCTTTTTCGCTCTATGCACTAGGCGTAATGATTGGTGCGCCAATTTTAACGTCACTCACTTCTAGAATGCCGCGGAAATCATTACTGCTGTGGATTATGGTAGTCTTTATTATAGGGAAGCAATTTTAGACGAGAAATGATTGCAATATAGTGGTAATTACAACATTGGAGGGAATTGAGTTATGGAAAACTTACAATCAACAACAACATTGCAAAATGACGTGAAAATGCCTTGGTTGGGTCTTGGGGTATTTAAAGTTAAAGAGGGACAAGAACTGGTGAATGCAGTGAAAACTGCGATTACACATGGTTATCGCAGTATCGATACAGCCGCGATTTATCGCAATGAAGTCGGCGTGGGACAAGGTGTTCGTCAAGCTATGGCGGAATCTGGAGTTGCAAGAGAAGATCTATTCATCACATCAAAAGTCTGGAATTCAGAGTTGGGGTACGAAACGACAATCGCAGCTTATGAAGAAAGCTTAACTAAACTAGGTGTAGATTATTTGGATTTATACCTTATTCATTGGCCAGTAGCTGGTAAATATAAAGAAGCATGGCGCGCAATGGAAACCCTTTATAAGGAAGGTCGGGTTAAAGCAATCGGTGTAAGTAACTTCCAGATTCATCACCTGGAAGATTTGATGAAGAATGCGGAAATTAACCCGATGCTAAACCAAGTGGAATATCATCCACGTTTGACACAAAAAGAACTGCATGCATTTTGCCGGCAACATGATATTCAATTGGAAGCATGGTCTCCACTTATGCAGGGAGGGTTGCTCGATAATACGGAACTTCAAGAAATTGCCGATAAATATGGTAAATCCATAGCCCAAGTCATTTTACGCTGGGACTTACAAAATGGCGTTATCACAATTCCGAAATCGACGAAAGAACATCGCATTGCCGAAAACGCTACCGTGTTCGATTTCAAGTTAACGGCAGAAGATATGGCACGCATCGATAGTTTGAATGAGAATCATCGAGTTGGTCCAGACCCGGATAACATTAATTTTTAATATGAATCAACATAAAAAAAGTAAGGGATTAAAACTACACAAGTTTTGATCCCTTACTATGGTAATTAGATGAGTGGAAATAGTGAATACGGTGTAGAAACTGTGCATAGGCATCTTTCAGGGACAGCCAAAGCCATTCCTAAGCGCAAGCGAAGTTATAAGTATTCTATATTGCAACATGCACAATAATTCTTAAGAAAATAGACCGAGTTTTTCAATCCTTGCAATAGCTTCAACTATACGATCTTCTTCTACTAATAAGCCTACGCGTACATAACCTTCGCCATGTTTTCCGAAGGCGTGTCCGGGTGCAACGGCAATGTCCGCTTTTTCCAATAGTAAATTGGTTAAAGACTCACTTGTATATCCTTTTGGAACAGGCAACCAAGCGAAGAAAGAAGCTGTTGGGGCAACGACGTCCCAACCGATTCGTCTACATTCGGCAATTAGGACATTTCTGCGACCTTCGTAGAGGGATACGAGTTCATCTACACAATCTTGACTTCCTGTTAACGCAGCCGCAGCCGCGCGCTGAACAGCCGGGAAAATATCAATGAATAGATGGTCTTGTAATAAGTTGATTGCTTCTATGATATCGGCATTACCGATAGCGAAGCCGACCCGCCAACCGGCCATGTTATAAGTCTTTGACAACGTGTACGTTTCAATACCAACGTCTTTCGCACCTTCCGCCTGGAGGAAACTGACAGGCTTAACGCCGTCAAAACCAATTCCGCCATAAGCGAAGTCGTGAAGGATTGCAATATCATTGGCTTTCGCCAAAGCAACAGTTTCTTCGAAAAAAGGTATATTGGCAGATGCGCTGGTTGGATTATTCGGGTAGTTCAGATACATTAATTTTGCTTGTTTTTTTTGTTCTTCCGTTAAGGCATTATAATCAGGTAAAAAATCATTCTCAGCTACCAATGGCATTAAATCATATTTAATGTTTGCCAAGCTTACACTTGATAAATAATCGGGATATCCAGGATCCGGAAGCAAAAGTAATTCACCTTCGTTCATTATGGCAAGCGGTAACTCAACCAAGCCGGGTTTTGTACCGAATAGAATTGCGACTTCTGTTGTCGGGTCAATTTGAACATCGTATTCTCGCTTATAAAAGTCGGCAACCGCCTGTTTTAATTCGGGCGTACCTCTGAACGGGGAGTACCCATGTGTTGCTGGATCTTCAACCGCTTCTTGAAGTGCTTTTACAATGTGAGGTGGAGTAGGTTGATCGGGGTTACCACGCCCCAAGTTAATAACGTCTCGTCCTTCCGAAAGAGCTTCTTCAACATTTCGTACAAGTGACGCGAAAAAGTGCGGCGGTAAGTTTTTTAATCGATTTGATAGTGCCATTTAATAACCCCGTTTTCTATATAGTAAAAACTATTATTTTAAGGTTAGTATACATGGATTGAAGCTTAATTGACAATACTTCCGAAAAGGATGGCATGATGATAGGTTGACAAATTAATTAGAAATGATTAATATAAATAGTATATTATCAAAACAATAATATAATGGTACTTATCAAGAGAGACTGAGGGATAGGCCCGATGACGTCCAGCAACCCCTTGTGTAAAGCAAGGTAGGTGCTAACTCCTACAGAGTGAACTTCATTCTGAAAGATGAGCTGAAACCTTTTTCGGTGCTTCTTTCTTATTATGAAAGAAGCATTTTTATATGGTCAGGCATCCAGAGATTTCATACTTCCATTTAGAGAAAGAGGAGATTTTCATGATACAAATACAAAACGTGTCGAAAGTATATACAACTAAAGAAAGAGTTGTTACCGGCGTTGACAATGTGTCGTTAGACATTAACACAGGAGAAATTTTCGGAATCGTCGGTTACTCGGGCGCAGGGAAAAGTTCACTTATCAGATGCCTCAACTTATTGGAGAAACCAACGAGTGGAACAATTTTAGTCGACGGTTTAAATCTGATGAATCTAAAAGGAAATAAACTTCGTCTGGCGCGTTTGAAAATCGGAATGATTTTTCAGCACTTTTATTTAATCAGCCAAAAGACTGTATTTGAAAATATTGCATTTGCATTACGAGCTGCAAAAACATCTCCCGATAAAATAAATACACGGGTGACAGAGTTGCTTGAAATGGTCGGACTTTCTGATAAGCGTGACGTCTATCCTGCACAGTTAAGTGGTGGCCAAAAGCAGAGAGTGGGCATTGCTCGTGCGCTCGCGAATAACCCATCCGTTTTGCTTTGTGATGAAGCAACTTCCGCACTCGATCCGAATACAACGCTATCAATCTTACGGCTTTTGAAAAAAATCAATAAGGAATTGCGTATTACGATTGTTCTTATTACACATGAGATGAATGTAGTGAAGGAAGTTTGCGATCGAATGGCGATTATGCAAAACGGCAAAGTGATTGAAGAAGGACAAGTATATGATATCTTTTCAAACCCTCAAGAAACATTAACCAAGGAATTTATCAGTAGTGTCGTATCATTTGATGTTCCATCAGCAATATTGAGTAGGTGTACGGGACAACTCGTTAAAGTTATGTTTAAAGGGGATGTGGCGGGCGAGGGAATTATCTCAGATATGGTCCAGCAATTTAGGGTACAAGGTAATTTCCTTCATGGCTCGATTGAATATATTCAAGAAATGCCTCTAGGTACTTTTTTAATGGAACTTAAAGGGAAAGATGACGAAATAGAAAAGGCCATTGCCTATATGTCATCGCGGGCTGCCCAAGTGGAGGTTATTGAATATGGGAATTGATATTCAACATGTTATAGAGTTAATGCCTGATATTACGAAAGCATTTGGTGAGACGCTTTATATGATAGGTATTTCTCTTGTCATTGCGCTGGTTATTGGATTGCCGTTAGGAATCCTATTGTTCACCACGGAAAAAGGACTGTTTTTAGAGAACAGGGCATTGAATTCAGTTCTCGGTTTTATCGTCAATATGGTTCGTTCTGTTCCGTTCATTATTTTACTAGTCGCGCTGATCCCATTGACTATTTTAATAGTAGGAACTCCGATTGGTCCTGGCGCAGCGAGCGTTTCGTTATCTGCTGCTGCGATCCCATTTTTTGCTAGAATCGTGCAGACTTCGCTACGTGAAATTGATAAAGGCGTCATTGAAGCTGCAATCGCGGTTGGTGCGACGCCATGGATGATTATCAAAGATGTGCTACTGCCGGAAGCGAAGACAAGTATTATTCAAGGCGTGACAATGACAGTCATTAGTTTAGTCGCCTATTCGGCGATGGCAGGCGTTGTCGGCGGTGGAGGAATCGGGGATTTAGCAATTCGATTCGGTTATTATCGTTACGACAATACGATTATGGTTGTTACTGTCGTGATATTAATAATTTTTGTACAACTAATTCAATTTGCAGGAGATCGTATTTCAAAAGTTGTTGATAAAAGATGATAGGGAGAGAAAAAAATATGAAAAAATTTCTATTTGTTGTAGTAGTCCTTATACTTGGAACAGTGCTTGCCGCTTGTGGTGGTAAAGAAGAAGCATCTGATGATAAATCATTGAAGCTTGGTTCGACTGCAGGACCGTACAGCGATATGTTGAAAAAGGCGATTATTCCTGGCCTTGAAGAAAAAGGATATAAAGTGGAATTAGTGGAGTTCAGCGATTATATTCAGCCGAACAACTCACTAGCAAGTGGCGATATTGATGCAAACTTGTTCCAAAACACGACTTACTTAGAGAATGTTGTGAAAGAAACTAAAGCGGAATTGTCACCACTGATTATCGTTCCAACAGCTCCAATGGGGATATTTTCCAATAAATTCAAGTCGATTGAAGAAATTGAGGAAGGCGCAAAAATTGCCATTCCAAACGATCCTGTCAATGGGGCTCGTGCTCTATTAGTGTTACAAGACGTGGGTCTAATTGAATTCGATCCTGATGCAGAAGTATTAAAAGTATCCGAAAAGGATATCACATTGAACAAGAAGAACTTGGTATTTCAACCTATCGAAGCGGGACAGCTTCCACGCTCCCTAGATGGCACTGATTTAGCAGCTGTTCCTGGAAACTTTGCACTTGCTGCAAGCATGAATTTATTGGATGCGTTGGTTCTGGAAGATATGCTTGATATTTACAGAAACGTTGTTGCAGTAAAAACGGAAAATACCGATAAACAATTTGCTAAAGATATTATTGAAATCGTAGAGTCAGCAGAATTTGAAAAAGTGATAGATTCGGATTTTGAAGGTTTTGGTAAACCCGAGTGGATGAAGTAAGAATTTCAAAATAGATAGCAAAAAGCTGGCGAGACCATTACGGTTTCGTCAGCTTTTTCGAATTTATTGTGAGACATTGGCATTTTCATTTGCTTCGATTTCTTGCGTCAAAACGATGAGTTCATCAATCAAATCACCGATGTACGCAATTGTGTCACGTAATGGTTGTTCTGTTGTAATATCCACACCAGCCATTTTTGAGAGTTCAGCAGGTGATTTTGTACCGCCCGCTTTGAGGACATCCAGCCATTCATCGACAGCGGGTTGACCTTCTTTCAAAATACGTTTAGACACTTGTGTGGAAATCGTAAGTCCAGCACTATATGTGTATGGATACAATCCCATGTAATAGTGGGGCTGGCGCATCCATGTTAGTTCGGCACCTTCATTAATTTCTACAGCGTCCCCCCAGAACTCTTCAAGGACTCCGCGTTTAAAGTTATTTAAGACACCCGCATTGACACTACCACCTGCATCGATGCGTTCATACACTTTCCGCTGGGATGCCGCTTCCAGTAAGTGTGTCACGAAATTATGATAGTATGTGCGTGAAACAATGGATGAAATGACCCAACGTTTGAATTTGGGATCATCCGAGTTTTTTAACAAATGATTCGCAACAAGCATTTCATTCATCGTTGAAGGGGCCTCGATGAAGTACATGGATGGACGAGCATTGAATACATTCTGCTCACGGTTCGCATTATAGAAATGGCCTGCATGACCAAGTTCATGGGCTAGTACAAATACGTCTTCCATGCTACCGGTCCATGAAATAAGAATATATGGGTGGTTACCGTAGGGGCTCGAACAAAAAGCACCCGTCGATTTACCTTTGTTCTGAGCAAAATCTATCCATCGCTCTTTATACGAACGATCCACCATGTTAACATAGTCTTCGCCCATGATTGCAAGAGCGTCATCTATATATTTCTTCGATTCCTGAACTGTTATTTTCGGCTCATAAGTCGGATCAAGCGGAACTTTCAAATCAGCAAATGTCATTTTATCAAGTCCGTGGGCTTTTTGCAGAAGGTTTGCATATTTACGCATATGAGGTGCAAGTTCATTCGTGATCAAGTCAATTTGACGGTCATACATGGATTTATCAACTTCATGATTGAATAATAAGTAGTCGAAAATCGTGTCATAGCCGCGTAAATCGGATGTTGTTTTTTCTGTTTGCAGATGCATATCGTACGTTTTTGCTGTCGTATGCTGATAGTCTTTTAATTTTGTAGAAAATGCGTCAAACGCAGCGCGGCGCTTGTCCGTGTCTGCTTCTGCTTCCCAGTCACCTTCGAACGATACATAGCTTAATGGATACTTTTCTCCTTCGACTTCAAAATCGTCAAACGACATGTCGACCATTTTCGTTGTATTATACAAGCCGTAAGGAGCGTTGAATGTCGATGAATAAGCAGCCAATGTTTTCTCAACCTCAGGATGCAATTGGTACTTCTTTTTACGGATTAATTTCTCCAAATAATTTTTGAACACATCAGATTGTTGCATTGCATTTTCTAATACATCGACAGGTAAGAGGGAAAGTTCGCTGTCAATGAAGGAAAGTTTACTGTTCATTTTTGCCGCAGTAGAACCGAATTTACTTGAACGCATTTGTGCTTCATCATCTGTCTGATCCGTACTGAACGATAAACTTGTATACGTACCGACAGGAACAATTTGTTCGTAAATTGCTGCAAAGCCTTTGAGCGCTTCATTTACAGAAGCGGCGTTCTTAATATTTCCTTTGAATTGTTTAACGTATACTTCAACGTTCTTTTCTAACTCGATTATTGCATTGTTATATGCTTCTTCAGTTTTAAAAAGATCCTCTAAATTCCACGTTTCTTCTTTCGGTACTTCTGAACGCAGCGGCATACTTTTAACCAATCGAATCACTCCCTTTTATTACGGATGCCGAACTAAATATTAGTATATAGGAGAATTGATAATAATAAAAGAGTGAGTCTATCTTTTCCTAACTTTCAGAAAGATGAAAGCGTTACTTTGAAAGCCGTTGAATTTCATCGGTTACGATAAAAGCAAGTTCATCATTGCCGAAAAGCTGCAATACATCGAGCATTGTTTCATTATCAATGTCTATTTCTTCTTCAAATTTTGCTTCTTCTATTATTTTTTTCATCGTTTCGTTTTCTTGTTGCTCTGGATAAGCTTTGCCATACAGTACATGTGGATTTAAGTCGTTATTTGAACACCATTGCACAAATAACCTGATCATCAGCTGTTCATCCTGCTGATATTTCTGAATGACTTGATCATCGATACTTTTAAATTCCATCACGGAAATACACTCCTTTTTTAATGCCTATTAACAAGTATATACGATAGCTGAAACATTCAACGAGTAATATACAATTGTATTAAAAACGATAAGCAAGTCAACAAAAAAAGGACAAGAAAATTTCAGGTTTCTTGTCCTTGCAAATTACCTATTTTATAAATAACTGAACTAACCAGTCAACATCTAGTGGTCCGTCAACGACTTCGTAATACAGTAAAGAGTTTTGGATGATTAAATTTTCATTTAGGATAATTGTAATTTCGTTACCGTCTTCATCTTGTAACATAATGCTGTACTCTTCGATATTGTCCTCAAGTCTAATATCTTCCGGCTTCAATTTCCGGATTTTATAGTCTTGGAGAAAATCAAGCAAACTTTCAATTTTATCTTCATCCTTGGTATATTCGATATTGTAGCCGAAGGGGGAAGCTTTTGTTAATATAAGTGAAGTGAAAGGGTTTTGAATAGCGTCGAGAAGTACTATAAACTCCTTGTCATCGTAATCATGGAAGGACTGGACCATTGCGTAAGTTCCACCCAACATAATGGCAAGCAGTATAAGTCCTCTAATTATCATCTTCAATTCCTCCTGTAACTCGTTTATGTAGTATACGCAGACGATTGTGTTTTGAATAGTGCTGTGACCAATACTATTATGCTTATTCATACTAAAAGGTTAATAGAAGGGAGTGTGGGCAAATGTTTTTGAAAAGAATTACGCTAATGCATGATGAAGGAAATTCACTAGATGAGTATCCTTTTTCAATACCTTCCATTCAATCAATGTCAAAACTAGATTTAAAGAAAAGTGTTACGTATTTTGTTGGGGAAAATGGGTCGGGTAAATCAACATTACTTGAAGGAATTGCAGATTTGTGTGGATTTAATTCTGCGGGTGGCGGAAGGAATAATAGCTACGATGTAGAGGCATCTGAAAGTGCGATAAGTGATTATTTACGCTTGTCATGGATGCCGAAAGTGACAAAAGGTTTCTTTTTACGGGCCGAATCTTTTTATCATTTCGCTTCACATATTGACAGTTTAGGGCCAGGCGCGCTTGGAGCGTATGGCGGTAAGTCTCTACATGAACAGTCGCATGGGGAATCCTTCCTGTCATTATTTTTAAATCGCTTCAATGGAAAAGCCATTTATCTGTTGGATGAGCCCGAAGCTGCATTATCGCCGCAAAGGCAGTTGGCATTTCTGCGTATCATGCATGATCTTGTCCAAGAAGAGGAATGTCAGTTTATCATCGCCACACACTCACCAATCATTTTAGGCTATCCTGACGCAGCCATTTTGAGTTTTGATGATGGAGTGATAAAAGAAACGGAATATGAAATGACAGAGCACTATCAGATTACAAAATACTTCCTTGATCATCGAGAAAAGTTTTTAAATGATATTTTGAATGATTAATTACTTATCAGAATGTTATAATTAATATGGACTGGGGGAGGTTGGAATAATGGAAACGAAAAAAGAAGTAGTATATGCAATACAAGATAACTATCCAGATGATTTCGCTTGGTGTTTTGGATGCGGTAGGTTAAATGAAGACGGTTACCACTTCCGCACAGGTTGGCTAGGGGAGGAGACGGTAACTTTTTACGAACCGTCACCAAAACATATTGCCATTCCGGGGTTTGTCTATGGAGGACTTATTGCTTCACTTGTCGACTGCCATGGGACAGGATCAGCTGCGCTTGCCTTGCACAGAAAAAACGGTTATGAACCGGGGAGCGAAATAGAGCCACCTCGATTCGTCACAGCCTCATTGAACGTGAATTACTTAAAACCCACTAAACAAGGAACATTGTTAAAAGCGGTAGGTACAGTAGAAGAAATCCATCCAAAGAAATTTAAGGTATCAGTTGATGTTTTAGCGGGCGAGTTACTTGTTGCAACAGGAGAAGTCGTTGCAGTAGTCATGCCGGCAACCTTTTCACAATAATCATTAAAACAATAATAGTACATGCTGATTGCCATTAGGCGGTCGGCTTTTTTTCGTATTAGTATTTAAATAATCAAAGAATATTGAAAATGAATGCAAAATGAAACAGTTGGGTAGACTGATTTCAGCTCCTTATAATTATATAGAACAAGATAGGGGGCAAGGAGGGAAATGAAAATGAAGACAATAGTCGAAATCCTCGCAACCATCTTACTCGTTGTTATTGGAGGAAAACGCGAGAGCGACTTAATCACCATGAAACGTTGATAGAAATGCCGTTGTAATTGACGCTTTGCATATCTAAAGTAAGAAGCCAAAAGAACAAGCCAAATTGAGTATTCAAACTGGCTTGTTCTTTTTCTATGCTTCAACTATCGGGGTGAGCGCCTTGGTTTGATCTATAAATATAAATGCATCATATCGATTTCCCATTTGGGAAGGTACATAATTTCCGTATGCCTCATTCTCAGGGTTGTAAACGACTCCAATTGCTCGATGACCAATCCAGCTGATGAAGTGTTCCTTGTTTTCTTCGTTAAAGATAAATAACTTATCGAATGCTCCTGTTTGATGTAGCAAAGCTTCCCAAGAATGTTTTCGTGCAGGAGGTACATTTATGACTCTATATGGGACACCCCACTCCTCGGCTGCAATGACAGTGCCCTGGTGTGTACCGAACCCCACCGCGTAGACTTCGTCATCTTTATACTGTTCGCGGAGCAATTGACCGACATTCAGCATTCCATCGTCTTGCATTGTTGTGGCACGTGCGTCTCCGATATGTGTATTATGTTCCCAAACGATTACTTTGGAATTTGTTCCGTAATAATTTTTCACTTCATTAATTACATTCACCATATGTTCGTCGCGGATATTCCAGGAGCGTGTATTGTCTTTAATCATGGTGCGGTAATATTCCTCAGCTTTATCAACTATAATTGTGTTCACTTTTAAATTCAAATCGGCTTCATTGGTTTCATCGTAGTTTTTTATATTCGAACGAATTGACGATAGTAATTCGCTAACTTCATTAGTACAGACTTGTGAAAAATGTGCTGTGGAAATTGCATAATGATCCGGCATACCGTTAAAAGGTTCAAAACAGGAAAAAGCTTTCTTCGCAAGCTTAAGGTCCGCTCCGTCAGGATTAGTATCTGTTAGATAACTAATAATTTCTTCCATTGATTCCCATAGGCTATATATATCAATGCCGTAAAAACCCGCTTTTCTTTCCGGGATTTTATTGTTATTATGCGTTTTTAACCATTCAACAAAATCAGCTATATCTTCATTAGCCCACATCCAAGTTGGCCATCTTTTAAATGCTTTGACAATTTCTTGTGGAGTTGCATCACTTTCGCTGTAACCCTTTATATATTGGTTGACTATTTGTGCAGAAGGCCAATCACCTTCCACAGCAATGGCTGTAAATCCTTTTTGCTCAATCAACTTCTTAGAAATTTCCGCACGTATTTTATAGAATTCAGAAGTACCGTGACTCGATTCACCCAATAGTACAATCGAAGCATCTCCAATTGCATCGATTAGTGTGGCAAATTCCGGATCCGAATCCATTGGAATTGCATATTTTATCACTGCTTCTTCAAGTGTATATTTCAACATTTTGCCCGCCTTTCTTGCAATGTATTATAAAAGTATGCCCCGAAATTTTTATAGTACCCTTATTTAAGTTGAATAAAGTAATTAACTTTCTTTTGACTGACAATTCAGATAATGTACAATGGAACTAACAATATGGTAAAGGGGGATTTATATGCTAGAAGGAGTCATAATTGTTGGGCTTGTAATGTGTGTACCGATTATTGCTATTGTTACTGATTACCAGCGTCGTATTGTTAAAATAAAAGGGGAGTTTATGCGCGATGAAATTGAGTTGGAAAAACTGAAACAGCAAAACTATATCATGGAAACAGAAAAGATGAAGATAGAATTGGAACGGATGAAACTGGACTATACAACAGGGAGCAGTGAAATAATGAAAGTTTTAAAATAGTAGAAAAAGAGTCGTTAACGAGTATGATCGAAGATAAGTTGAATCCTCCATACAATGATTTAATAGGTGATATTCTAAAGGAATATACAAAATGTGGCCGAATGGATAATTTGGCGGGACATGGAAAACCTTTATCGCAAGAGTATTTTGCTGGTGATACGTTTCTGCACTTTCAATGAATTGTAAAAGATGCAGGTTATAAACCGCATTGGTTAAATTTGCAGCATGAACAAAGGAGTGATAGTGAATCTTGAGATAAATGAAACTTCCCCTTCTTTCAACCGTATTATAAGCTAATGGAATAAATGGGGGAGGTTTTTGTATTTGGAAAAGACAGGTTTAAAAGTATTGGTTCATGCGAGTGCTTTTTTCGCTCCATTTTTGGTTCCATTCGTTATTTATCTTATTATTGATGATCTAGAAGTTAAAAGAGTGGCAATACAAGCAATCCTTTTTCAATTAGTGATGGGAGCATTGATTTTCGTATCTGCACTACTGATAGTCGTAATTATTGGTATTCCATTAATTCTTGGGTTTCTTTTAATGTGGCTTATCGTTCCAATCATTGGAATTATTAAGGCGCTAAATGGGGAATCGTACGATTATCCGATTGTTGGTAGATGGATTTAATAGTGAAAACGAAAGACACGCTCCATATATTGGAACGTGTCTTTTAATCATTGTTAAGTTTTTTTAGTTCCTCGCTTGGATTAAATCACTTACTACCAGACTTATTGTGTTCGGCTTTTTTATTTCGAGTAGTATAGGAGTTTAAGATTTGATCTGATTGTTGCATGATTTGTAGCGTGTTATCGATAGATTGCTGAGTTTTATTGTTACGTGGTTTCTCTTTCATTGTATCCAAGTTATAGAGCGTTGCGGGTAATCTAGCACTTGGTGCAACGTATAATGAGTCATTGTTTATGAAAGAACTGCCAGGCAAGTAATAACGCATACCAAGTAAATTATTTTCGTAGTGAAACAAATTGTGACCCATCATCTGCTCATGATGTTGGATACCGAGCAAATTCAATAAGGTCGGCATCAAGTCAACTTGCCCGCCCAAGTGGTTAATCGTTTCACCGCTGAAAAGTCCACCTCCAGTAAAAATGACCGGGATGACAAAACGGTCAGACAAGTTATAGGGATGACCGAGCAAATCCAAAAGTATTGACTCGTCTTTATCTGTGACAGGAGCCCCGTGAATTCCTGAATGATCCCCGTAAATAAGTATCAGCGACTCATCATACAGACCATCCTCTTTCAGTGTATCAACAAAATTCCCGATTTGTTCATCTGTATATCGGATGGATTGAAAATAATTGCCAACATACGTGTCGTCATAACTGCCTGGCAGTGTGAGATACTGAAGAGTTTCAGGCATTTCAAATGGAGTGTGGCTCGTCATTGTTATGATGTTAGAATACATTTTTTTGTTCTTTATTAATTGCGAAGGCAGTTGTTTTATAACGAAATCAAACAGCACTTCATCTGCCGGTCCGAAGCCTACTTCTAGTTTTTCCGGAATTTCTTCATCTGTATAGACATAATCAAAACCGAGTGCAGGGTATAGTTTATCACGACTCCAATAGGTGATGGTATCTGCATGATACGTGGCCGTGCCATAACCCTTTTCCCCTAAAGTGTGTAGGAGGGAGGGAACGGGATCACCAGTTATGACATTGACGGTCGGGTCCATGCCTTCGGGATAGATGGACGTATGCATAAGCCATTCAGTGTCGGATGTGTTGCCAGCACCGATTTGCTGATAGACATTATCAAAATACACACTATCCTTCAATAAGGCATTTAGATTCGGTGTAATTTCTTGCCCGTTCACTTTCTTATCGATTACAAAGCCTTGCAGCGATTCAACTTGTATGACGAAAACATGTCGATCTTTTGCAATTCCATACGAGGCATGCTTATCCGCTGGGACATAATCATTTCCTTTTAGCTTTTCAATGTCAATTTCAGATAAATTAACATCAGAAGCAAGTGCAATTCCGAAGCCACGTGTGAAAACTTGGACGGCTTGTGATTGCAAATAGCCATTCTCTTTTGCAAAATATGAAACATCGATGAGTGGTTGCCGGAATGCCAATAACGTTGTAATGAGACTGATGCTACCGAATAGTATGGTTAAACGCCTGCCGACTTTGAATGAGGGTTTAATTTTTTTGTTAGTAAAGTAATAAGTGATGGGAAGTATCAGCACAATATCTAGGAAAAATAGAAAATCATATGGCTTGCTAAGAAGTCCGATAGTTCCTCCCACAGAATTTGACTGGTAAATCTGCCGTAAATCATAATAGGATGGAATCGTTGAAAAGTAACGCGTGTAGTAGATAATCGCTATGAATAAGACGGATAATGTAATATTAAATAGAAGGATTCCCATCCATACTCGTTTTCTTGCTAAGAGAATAAGGAGAGACAGGAAGAATGCCCATAGTGGGAATTCAATGAGTGCAATATGAAAGACGGATTTATTATGAAAAACGACCAGTCGGAAGCCGATTATTTTGATGAATAGGAATGTCAAAATGATTATATAAGGATTAGTTAGGATTGATTTAACTATTTCGCTGAATTTCTTCACCTAAAACACCTCCGACGAAAAATTCTATAAATTCAGTGTAACAAAAATAATTTTTGCTGTGAAATAAAGAGTGGAAAGAACAACCCTTATTTTATATTGGAAGAGAATTTCACAAAAAAGTGATAGTAATGGTACTCTTTCTTTCAACCAAAAGTATTACCTAAAATAAAACAGCTCACTTAAATGGAATTACCCATTCGAGTGAGCTGTTTTTTAATAAGGATCGGCTTTATGACCCTTTCGCACCGCTTCATCAGGTGCCTTATCACCGTCTCTATTACCGAGAGGTTTTTGACTCGAACCTTCTCTTGTCGAGTGGGCCAATCCGTCACGTAAACGACGCCCGTATTCTTCGTCAGCTTCTTCTGCAAGAGCAATCATTTTGTCTTGAATGCGCTGGTCGCAATTGGAAAGGTCTGACACCAGGTTTGATATTAAATCATCTCGTTCCCAGTCTTCAAACATGCGATACGTATCCCCAGCTTGTTTTGTATTGCTTTGTCGATCAATCGACTCCCTAACGAGATTACCTTGAATGTAAGGTGAGTGTTCTGTTCCATCCTGTGTAGCTTCTTTCAATCCGCCTAAAATTGAAGGCTCATAGTTAATATGCGGGTTCTGACCAGGGACTCGGTCAACTTTAAGCTGCATCTGCCCACCGCTCTGATTCGTCGCAACCCGCTTTTTTGGTGCATTGATCGGAAGTTGCAAATAGTTTGCACCGACGCGGTGTCGCTGCGTATCAGAGTAGGAGAATGTACGCCCTTGGAGCATTTTATCATCAGAGAAATCGAGGCCATCTACAAGGACACCTGTACCGAATGCAACTTGTTCCACTTCCGTGAAGTAATCTTCAGGATTTTTGTTTAGGACCATTTTGCCGACAGGTAGCCAAGGAAACTGATCCTCAGGCCATAACTTTGTATCGTCAAGCGGATCGAAATCAAGTTCTGGGTGTTCATCGTCGCTCATAACTTGGACTAGCAGCTCCCATTCGGGATATTCGCCGTTTTTGATAGCGTCATATAAATCCTGTGTCGCGTGATTGAAATTAGTTCCTTGGATTTCACTTGCTTCTTTTTGAGTCAAGTTTTTAATACCTTGTTTCGGTTCCCAGTGATACTTAATAAGTACAGCGACCCCGTCCTTATTCACCCATTTATACGTATTGACACCGGAGCCTTGCATCATGCGGTAGTTGGCAGGAATGCCCCAAGGTGAATAAACGAATGTCACCATATGGAACGATTCAGGTGAGCTCGCACAAAAGTCGAAAAATCGTTCACTGTCTTGAATATTCGTAATTGGATCGGGTTTAAAAGCATGAATCATATCGGGAAACTTAATAGCATCTCGGATAAAGAAAATTTTTAAATTGTTCCCGACAAGATCCCAGTTACCGTCTTCTGTATAAAACTTTACGGCGAAACCACGTGGGTCACGAAGTGTCTCAGGCGAGTGCCCACCATGTATAACGGAAGAAAAGCGAACAAATACAGGTGTTTGTTTCCCTTTTTCTTGAAAAAGTTTTGCGCGTGTATACTTGGAGACCGGTTCCTTGCCAGCTGTTCCATATGCTTCAAAATAGCCGTGTGCGCCCGCTCCACGAGCGTGAACGACGCGTTCAGGAATTCGTTCTCTGTCGAAGTGACTAATCTTCTCCAGAAAATCGTAGTTTTCCAAAACGGCAGGACCTCGATTGCCGACAGTCCTTATATTCTGGTTGTTTGTAACAGGGTGCCCCTGTCTATTCGTCAATGTGTCTTCATGTTCTTCAGTTGATTTGTTATTAGATGGATTTTCCGACAAATGAAAGCCTCCTCTTTGATGTGATGAAACGTAGGCGATGCAACTCAACCGCTGATTTATCTTAATAAGGTATTTCATTCATACTTTGCACTATTTTAAAGGGATTAATTCCCGTTCCTTCTTTAATTATTATGAATTGTCGTTATAGGGTTAAGAAATGTCCAAGACAATCATATACATCTATAAAGTATATAAAATAGGTGGGATCCTGCGTACATGTTCGAAAAAGCGTTGACGATATTTCTTGGCAGTTTGTTGGTCGCTGTTGGAGTGAATATGTTTCTTGTTCCATTCGAGTTGTTGGATGGCGGTGGACTTGGGATTAGTTTAATTTTTCATTATGCAATGGATGTTAAAGTGGGTCTTACGTTTCTTATCGTAAGCATTCCAATCTTCATATTGGCTTGGAAGTACTATCGTCCGTTTTTTTATCACGGAATCCATGGCATGTTACTTTCATCCCTACTTATAGATCTGTTGTATCCATTACATATGATTGGAAGGGAATTGGTAACTATTCCACTAGTAAGTGCCATTTGTGGTGGAATCATTATCGGTACGGGAATAGGCATGATGCTTCGTCTCGACATTAGTATTGGAGGAACTGATTTACTGGCACAAATGATCGCAAGGAAATTGATGATTAATCCAGGCATTATGATATTTAGCGTTGATATACTGATTGTTACAATAGGAAGTCTGCTGATACCTTCAATTCACATAGTATTGTCAATTGCGACAGTGTTCTTTGCCGGTCTAACAATGAGTCTGATTGTAGCTAAAACTGGGAAAGTAAGAGGTGCAAATATGGAGCTGAATTGAACAAACAGAAACTACGTATATGTTGAATGAAATTAAATCTTTTATGTTTCTTCTTTAACTCCGATATTATTGAATCCGTTGTAAATATCAATTGAATTTGTCACGATGATCGCTAATAAGATTGAAGTCTTACTTATGTCGATTATGAAAGTGATTTTCTCTGTAGTGCTGTCGTAGAGTTCTACCATATACGGTACAAATTCAGGATTGAACAAGTTCGGATTTAATATAATGGACAAAAGGAGCGCAGTCCAAAGTACATTGACAATAAAATTTCCGCCTGCAATCCTAGTTGTCCATTCTAAACCAGTGGATTTATAAACAGACAAAGACAATTCAAACGTAATTAAAATTAATAAGAAAGGAAAGTAATAAAGCATAGTATCCCCATTCAAAGCAAACATGAAAGCATTCCCTTCCGCCGTTGTATGATTATCCTAAAGTATTGCCAAATTAATGATGAAAAATAAGCCCGCGGATATGTTTTTTGAGACAAACTAGAAATGATTGATACGTATGAATAACTTAACCGGAATTTGGAGTTGGATAGTGAAAGAGGGGATACAAAAACAAGACCGAGTGTCGATCCACTAGGTCTTGTTTTTGTCATTATTCATGATTTCAAATACTATCGATGTCTCGTTGCATTGATCAGCCAGTAGTGCTATCCGATGATTGTAATATACTTTTCACCAAGTACTTCCTTTGTTTCAAACTCGGTATTGACCAATTGATCACTTACGAAAGTTTCAAAAACTTTTTCCTCAATTGCAAAAAACTCTTCGATTTCACGTGAGAATAACAGTTTCTCTTTTTGGATTAAGGTCAATAAGTTGGGTAGTTGTTTCGGTTGTATAGTATCCCCCGGGAGGATTTGTTGTAGTGCTGCAATGTACTGTTCAAGCGCACGTGCTCCTACAATTTTGACACCTTTTTTCTCTTCATTCAATATAACGATTGTAGGGAAGCCGCGAACGCCTAGTTGCCGCACAAGCTGAAAATCTTCATGCAAAGAAGTTTCCGCTTCTGGCAGTTTCGATTGTCTGATGATTTCTTCCCCGTTAAGTCCGACACTATCGACAAGCTCTATTAACATGTCGTCTTCTGCAATGTTTCTATTGAAAGCGAAAAGAGCCTCCCGCGCACGTCGTAAAAATGCGTTTGCAAGATCCGGGCTTTGCTGATGTATCACTTTAAAAACGCGGGAAGGAATGAAGGATGATTTGATTGGATTATCATGCCAGAGAGTTCCGTCAATCGGCATGCGGGAATGTTCACCAACCTCTCTCCAGTGATCGGCAACGTCCACAGGTCCATTGATGCCATTTGCAGTATCCGAAAAGCCATCCCAGTTTTCCAATAATCCACCCATCAATGTATGCATATTGAAGTATTGACCGTATTGCGATTCAAATTTGCGGAGTACGGGTTCCAATGCCCAGCAATGGGAACAAATTGGATCCGTTACATAATACAGATCGACTTTTTTTGTAGGTGCAGAGAGGTCGATGAATTCCATTACGGTATCACCACCAGGCCCGCATATGCCTGTTTCTAAGTCGCACATCATGTTGTTTTTCATGTCCATTTCGATTCCTCATTTCTACATTTTGACTACTTCAAATTTTTTTAATCAATCCAAGTTGTGAATTCACTAAAATTGGTCTTTTTAAAAGACTTCGGTTCCATTTCGGGATAACCGAGGTAGATAAATGCAAGAACTTCACCTTTTTCGGATAGTCCAAAAAAGTCTCTTACATTCGGATGATAACAAATTGCACCTGTTCGCCAGATTGCACCTAGGCCTAACGCGTGAGCAGTTAACAGCATATTTTGGATACTGCTACTGACAGCGGCATATTCTTCTTTTTCAATGATATTCTCTTTTTCTCCCGGTTCCATACCTACCGCGATAATAACGGGGGAGCGCAGGGGATTCCTTTTGCTTCGTTCAATTTTCGATTGACTACTCTCGGACAGCGGATCTTCCTGTTCAGCACTTGTAATCTCTCCTAGGACTTTACCTAACTTTGTTCTGCCATTGCCTCGCAATACGAAGAAACGCCAAGGTTCCGTCCTATGATGGTTGGGTACATAAGTACCCGATTCAATAATCTTTTCAATAAGTTCCACTGGTACAGCCTGTTCCGTTACAAGTGGAATGCTTCTTCGTGTTTTGATTGCTTCATGTATGTTCAAATGAGTCGCCTCTTTCTATTGGTGGTCAATCATTACTACATAAGTATATCGACATAAGAAGCTATAATCATTTATTTCGAATTATAAAGCATCCAAATACTCTGAAATTGATATATACTTGTTCTATGAAGTTTTTATCAGCATAGAAAGGACGTGAGAATCAAATGACAAAAATAAAAGAAGCAGGTCCACTGGGAAATCCCGTATATCCGATCATGTTTGCAATCGGTGGTGTCCATTTGCTGAACGATACGCTGCAAGCAGTGGTTCCTGCAATGTTTCCCGTCCTTGAAAAGGAAAGGGGACTTACCTTCACTCAACTTGGATTCATTTTTTTCGCTTTGAATATGGTTGCATCCGTTTTACAACCGGTTGTCGGGTATTTCAGTGACCGAAAACCGAAACCATATGCATTACCGATAGGGATGATGTTCTCATTTGTAGGAATAGGAGGGATTGCCCTTTCCCCGGACTACTGGATGATTATTGTCTCTGTTATGTTTCTCGGGTTCGGTTCCGCAATTTTTCATCCGGAAGGGTCAAGAGTATCTTTCATGGCGGCAGGATCGAAGCGTGGACTTTCTCAATCTATTTATCAGGTAGGTGGAAATTCGGGACAGGCACTAGCCCCATTGATCAGTGCATTTATTCTAGTGCCGCTTGGACAAATAGGAGCGGCGTTATTTATGCTTGTCGCAGCACTTGGTATTTTCATCTTACTAAAAATATCCGCTTGGTATAAAAACCAGCTTGATCAGGAGAAGTTGAACAATCGCAAGAAAGTGTTGCTATCATCCATAGGAAAGCTAACCAAAAAACAAGTGGGAACAGCGCTTGTATTACTGCTTGTCATCATTTTTGCCCGTTCATTTTACGTTACGAATATCACTAGCTTTTTCATCTTTCATTTAATGGATAAATATAATCTTATTGATAAAGAAGGGCTATTATACATATTCTTGTTTCTTGCACTCGGAGCGGTGGGGACGTTTTTCGGCGGGCCAATGGCTGATAAATTTGGCAGAAAGAATATCATAGTTCTTTCGCTCGCTGTGCCGATACCCTTATGTCTACTGCTCCCATACGTCCCGTTATGGGCTGTTGCCCTATTACTCATGACCATTGGGTTTTTCATTATGCTCAGCTTTTCAGTTACGGTCGTCTATGCCCAAGAACTTGTTCCGAGCAAAATTGGGACGATGGCAGGGCTGACAGTGGGTCTGGCATTTGGTATGGGAGCGATTGGATCCGTCATCATCGGAATGTTGATGGACCAGCTTGGTATTTTCCCGACAATGATTATCGTTTCATTCTTGCCGATTATTGGTCTTGTCGGTTTAGCGCTACCACGTGATCGGAAAATGACGGCTGAAACTGCTTTGTAAGGAGAACAGTAATGAATAAATATTGTGGATATGCACTAAACCAGCTGAAGGTTTCCATTAACTCCATTATTGAGTTACTAGATCAATTAGATGACCATTCATTACAAATTAGACCTACGCCTAATAAATATTCAATTGGAGAGTTATTGGAGCATTTGGCAACAATTTGTGTAGCAGATTACCAAATCGCTGAAGGTGCAAGCAGGGATGAAATGACAGCGTATTATTCAACGATTAAATTGGCTTCTCTAGAAGAAATTAAAGATGCATTGTTGAGTAATTATACTTTTTTAGAAGAAAAATTCGCCACATTTAATGCTGAAGAATTGAATATGAAAATGACTTCTTATTGGGGGACTACATATTCAAGATATGAATGGTTGCTAGAAATAGTGGCTCATGTCTATCATCATCGGGGGCAACTTCATTCAATGCTAGTCCATTGTTGTGGGGTGGATCCTGACGTACAGCTATTTGAATAGTTGTAGCTAAACATGTGCATAGATACTTAGAAATTAATTGTGTATTCTTAAATTTTATCTCCATATATTTTAAGGTTGGCAGTATTATTACTTACACTGTTCATCTAGATGAAGTGGAAAGGTCTTAAAAACCTATTGAATTATTATGACAAGTGATCCCCGTACATTGGGATTGCTTGTTTTTTTCTGTTTACTTTACAAGCTTTGGTTGGCGAAGTATGATTAAATAGTTAGCTAGGTAAACAAAGGAGTTAATATGTATGAATCCGCTATTTCATGAACTATTTCAAAAGACCCGTATGTTGAGTAAAGAGTTAAATAAAACGCTGAAAAAATATGATTTATTTGCGGCGCAATGGACGGTGTTATATTGTGTTAAGCAGCATGAGGAAATGAAGTTAACAGATATATGGAAGTATTTAAATGTGGAAGCCCCAACAATTACGAGGACTGTCAGTCGCCTTGAAGACCTCGGGTGGGTCAGGACATTTGAAGGAATAGATCGAAGAGAAAAAGTTGTATGTCTTTCTGAAGAAGCGATAACAAAGTTCCCGCTAATAGAGGCATCAATTATTGAATTTGAGAATGAGTTTCTAAAAGATCTTTCAAAAGAAGATGAGCTGTTATTAATGGGTTTATTGAAAAGCCTTGATAAGGAAAGAAGTGAGTAAATTAGTGAAAAAAGAAGCCATTTGGACAAAACCTTTTATAAGTTTATTTTTTACAAATATTTCAGTTTTTACCGTATTTTACGGACTCGTCACTACATTGCCACTTTATGCGGTTGGCGTGTTAAAGCGTACAGACGAAGAAGCGGGTTTATTAATGACGATATTCTTACTATCTGCAATTGTTGTCAGACCGTTTACGGGCAAGATATTGGATATTGTAGGGAAGCGAAAAATGTTATGGAGTGGCCTAGTCCTCTATTTGATATGCACAATCCTCTATTATTTTATCCAACCATTTGCAGGACTTCTAGTATTGCGATTTGTGCAGGGGATATGGTTTAGCATTATCACTACGGCGGCGCTGTCAATAGCTGCAGACATAGTGCCGATGAAACGAAGAGGTGCGGGCCTTGGTTATTTTAATATGTCGACCAATTTAGCTGTTGTTCTTGGCCCATTAATTGCGTTATATCTAATTCAAAATTACTCGTTCGATGTGTTGTTTATTGTTCTAAGTATTCTAATGGTTATAGGTGTCCTTACATCCTTATTGGCGCCGGCCGGAAATGTTTCTGCAAAAAGTATTGGACAAACTAAATTGAAAATAGGAGACTTATTTGAAAAAGGAGCGTTGCCGATTGCTATGCTTGGTAGCTTAATCGCTTTGTCATATGCAAGCGTATTGTCGTATCTATCAATTTACGCACAGGAAAAAGGTCTCCTAGCACTCGCGAGCGCTTTTTTTCTAGTGTTTGCAGCTGTGATGCTCCTGACTCGTCCATTTACAGGTATGCTATTTGACGAAAAAGGTTCACAATATGTAATCATTCCTGGGTTTATTTCATTTACACTTGGTCTTTTCCTATTAGCAAATATGGATTCGGCAGTGTCCTTTTTAGTGGCCGGAGCGTTTATTGGTTTTGGTTATGGAGCGCTCATACCTAGTTTTCAAACACTTGCTGTACAGTCGACAAAGCATGAAAGAAGTGGATATGCGACTGCTACATTTTTTACGTTTTTTGACACGGGACTTGCTCTTGGATCGTACGTTTTAGGTTTGGTCGCTTTCCATTATGGATATCAATCAGTTTACGTCATGTCAAGTGCACTAGTATTTGTTGTCTTTATCCTTTATTTACTAATTATTCGAAGAAGAAAAAGAATCGAACAAACCAATAAAATTTGATAGAAAAGTCGATTTGATAGGATGCACTCGGCTTAGATAGTCTCATCCCCAATAAAAATATGTTTTCAAACTATTATCTTTTTCTTAGCCGCCTCAAATGGTTTAACCGCTAGTCTAACGGCTTCGGCTCCCTCTAATAAGGCATTCGCGCTCAAAATAGATAAGTGAAAGTTGAACCTTGAATATATGGGTTCATCTTTTTTTTTGAAGAAAAACTGAGATATTTTAAATAAATTTCATTTAGGTAGACATTTGCACTTTAGAGTGAAGTGCTTTAGGGTATATAGTTATTAACTAAATTAATAGGGGTCGGTTTTCTTTGGACAAAAAGTTTTGGAAGAATCCAGTATTTTCAATTTCAGCATCAGTTATTTTTGTGCTAGTGCTATTAGGAGCGGTTTCACCTATACAATTCGGGAATGTAGCAAATTTATTGTATGATTTTACAACGGTAAACTTTGGCTGGTTTTACCTCCTAACTGTATTTATTATAGTCGTATTTTTAGCTGGTCTGGCAATCAGTAAATTTGGTGCAATTAGAATTGGTGGAGATGAGGAGCGTCCTGATTATCCATTTTTCACATGGATTGGAATGTTATTTTCGGCAGGATTTGGAGTAGGTCTTGTTTTTTGGGGTGTTGCGGAACCGATGAGTCATTATTTCACCTCACCGATTGAGGGCGTCGAGCCGCATTCAGAACAGGCGGCGCGGGTTGCGATGGGTTACTCATTCTTTCACTGGGGCATTTCACAATGGGCAATTTTTGGAATTGTCGGTTTGGTAATCGGTTTTCTGCAGTTCCGAAAGAAAAAAGATGGACTCATTTCAACTGCATTGGAACCACTCATTGGTAACAATAAAAAAGTGAAGATTGGCATTGATTCCTTTTCTGTTATAGCCACTGTCATGGGTATTGCCACCTCACTTGGACTCGGAATTTTACAAATGAGTGGGGGATTAGAGTCAGTTTTCAAGATTGAAAGTACGTTTACTGTACAGTTAATCATCATTTTTATTGTCTTTATATCTTATATGATTTCCGCATCCTCAGGATTGAATAAAGGTATTCGGTATTTGGGGAATTTCAACTTAGTATTGGCAATTGCGATGCTATTATTCTTCTTTATTGTAGGTCCAAAAGTATTTATTTTAGAAACGTTCACTTTAGCACTTGGTGATTACATAACGAATTTCATTCAATACAGTTTACGTTTGCAACCTTATCAAGGAGGAAGCTGGGTACAAGACTGGACAATATTCTATTGGGCCTGGACAATTGCTTGGTCACCTTTCGTGGGCGCATTTGTTGCACGTGTATCCAAAGGGAGAACGATTCGAGAATTCATCGTTGGAGTGATGGTTCTTCCACCGGTTTTCGCGTGTATGTGGATTGCAACTTTGGGTGGGACAGCGCTTTACAGTGACTTGAATAACGGCACAAAAATAGCAGAAGCTGTAGAAGCGGATGTTACATCGGCAATTTTTGCGACATTTGAACACATGCCTTTTACAGGATTAATGTCCGGTTTGGCAATTCTATTAATATTCACATTCCTTGTCACTTCTGCAGATTCTGCAACATATATCCTTGCCAGTATGACAACAAATGGGAGTCTATTTCCGCCCCTAATTGTCAAGATGACCTGGGGAGTACTTATGTCTGCAATCGCAGCGGTGTTATTGTACGCGGGAGGTCTGGATGCGCTCCAATCCGCTTCTCTAGTGGCTGCCTTGCCATTCACGGTACTCCTTCTACTACTGGTATTCGGAATGGGGAAATTATTGAAAAAGGAACCTATTACAGTCAGACCTTCAGATATTAGAAATTTTGAACGTGTGGAAAAGGAAGCGAAGAAAAAGGCAGGAACCGATAAACCGCAAGTACCTTCATCCAAAAGAAGGAACCAACAGAAAAAGTAAATTTTAATCAAAAAATGCAAGCTTCTAGGTGATTAGGGCTTGCATTTTTTTGGTTTATTAGACTACATACTCATCAGTTAACGACGTTTCACATGATTCAAACCTACAACAATGGTAGAGTTAGGTAAACAAATTCCATTCACAAAGGAGAATTTCTATGTGTGGTCGATTTACATTGTTTGCCCCTTATTTTGAAATGATCGAACGCTTCGACATTGAAGTTGCATTTCAGGAAAACGATTATATTCCGAGTTATAATATCGCGCCTTCCCAACAAGTTGTTGCCATTATCAATGATGGGAGGAAAAATCGATTGGGTCATTTGCGTTGGGGGCTTATCCCTCCTTGGGCAAAAGATGAGAAAATTGGACATAAAATGATCAACGCAAGAGCTGAGACTGTTTCAGAAAAACCGAGTTTTCGAAATCCATTTAAGAAGAAACGATGCCTGATTCCAGCGGACTCCTTTTATGAATGGCAGAAAGTAGGGGATGGGAAAGTACCAATGCGCATCAAATTGAAATCTGATGAGTTATTTGCTATTGCGGGTCTATGGGAGTCATGGGTTTCAACGGATGGAAGTATCATTCATTCGTGTACAGCCATTACGACAGTTCCAAATGAGTTAGTAAAACCAATTCACAATCGTATGCCTGTCATACTAAAACGTGAAAATGAGGCGGCTTGGCTTGATCCTAAAAATGAAGATATCGAGTTATTAAAAAGTTTATTGATGCCATTCGATGAAAAAAAAATGGAGGCATACATTGTTTCTTCTGCAGTTAATTCGCCGAAAAATAATGAAAAATCTCTAATTATTGAAGTTTGTTAAGAAGGAGGACTTCGAATGTTGGTGGAGTTGATGGAAAAATCAAATTATACGATTGTCTATACAGGTGCTGGTATGTCCACAGAAAGCGGTTTACCTGATTTTCGGTCTGCAAAAACCGGGCTATGGGAGAATGAAAGTCCTGATCAAGTTGCAAGTACAGAAGCTTTAAATCTTGATGTAGAACGGTTTTTTTCCTTTTACCGTCAACGTGTGCTTGGAGTAAAAGATTGTAGTCCGCATAAAGGACATAGGATCTTAGCTAAATGGGAAAAGGATGGACTTATACAAGGGGTAATTACCCAAAATGTTGATGGGTTTCATTCTGTTGCTGGCTCGAAAAATGTGATGGAACTGCATGGCACGCTGCAACAAGTCCATTGTGAATCTTGTGGGAAAGAATTCGGAAATGAGATGTATGAAGAAGAACGTTTCTATTGTAAATGTGGTGGCAAATTGCGACCATCTGTTGTTCTATTCGGAGAAGGGCTACCGGAAGATACTTTCATGAAGGCAGTGGAAGAAAGCGAACGGGCCGAGTTATTCATTGTATTAGGCTCATCTCTGACTGTCACACCCGCAAATCAGTTTCCGCTTCTAGCAAAACAAAATGGGGCAAAGCTCGTTATAGTTAATATGGAACCAACGTTATTTGATGATTACGCAAATCTAGTCATTAATGGTCGACTGATTGGTGAAGTGCTAATGGAAGCGGACTTCAATTAACTCCGTAATCAAGCAGAAGAAGCGAAACTTACTCGTTTGCCAAACGAACTAATAATAAATCGACACGATAGGAGATTTATTATGAGCAAGAGATTGGGCGTAATTCCATTATGTTTAAATTTACTTTAAAAAGTAAGAGAAAAGCCTAATACTGTATAGGATTCTTAGAATTAGGCTATTTATTACTGTGAAACTAAGTGAACGCCATCATACGGTCAAGTGGGCCATCTGGTTGGATAATATCCGCGAGATCCAGTATAGGAATCGGGAAGTAAGGGAATCCCCAATAGTATGGCGTGATTTCATAAAGCTGAAAATAGATGACAAGAGATGTATCTGCAATATAAAAGTCTTGGTCGCCGCGAATACATTTGAAAGGAGGATCTAGAAGTTCGATATTCCAGTCTTTAATTTTCCCTTCAATAATATCTGACAACTTTTTTACGTAATTACTGTCCGTTTTGAATAATTCGCTCAACGAATACATTTCACCCGTTTTTGTATCAAATGTGAGGGACTTAATGATAGTCATCCCATGCGCACCGCCTGTAAATGAATAAACGATTAAATTCAAACTGAGGATACCGCGCTGATTGTTTTTTAACTCGTAATAGGCTATCAATTCCACAAGGTCTTTATCGTAAAAACTTTGCTCTACTAGTATTTTATTCAGTGCAGATATAATAGCGTGATTAATTTTGCTTTGAACATTTGAGTTGGGCAATTGAGTAACAACTGGATAATAGACTTTGACGTTTGGTATAGCGTGGGGCAATTTTTTTGTTGCAATTGATACAGGTAAATCCATAGCAGCAATCCTTTCCTTTATATGAGATAGTTCATCATATGTAAGGATGGATTAGGAAAGTCAAAAAAACAGAGAATGAAATCCTAAATTTCACTCACACTCTTTTGTAGGACACAGCAAATTTCTGAATTCAGTCCTTAATTCATCCCGTACTTTTTGAAAAACCATCTATTTCTCTTCTTCAGTTCCTGTCGCACGAGCAGGATCATTGAAGCCCCAGTGCAAGTGAGAGATGTGAGGAGGAGTTATCGGGCAGTTGTCGTAAGGATCTCCACATAGTGTGATGACGTAACTAAGCTATAACTAGAACTTTTTCATCAATTAGCTGAGAAGATTGTTCGCTAATATCAATTCCAATCTCGCGCATTGCTTCTACAGCTTTCAGATTTTAACCTTGAGCTTCAATTTCTGCTGTTTGGACTTCAAATGTATTACTCAAAATCTATCTCCCGAAACTTTTGCCAAGCGTTTTTAAATACTATTCAAGTTGGATGTGATTCATAAACTACCCCTTACGTAAAATTATTGCTTAATCAAACTTCATTCATTAGCATATAATCAATTGAATATCTAATGAAATGGTATTTTATAGGTGACGCGCGTATCCTGTCGAATGACACTCCACGCTGTTCCGTGTACAATTAAGGGAACGGACATTAAAGGTGGGGGTTTAAGTATGCATAAAAAACAAAATGATTATGAAGATACTTTGAAGAATTTCAATCCGGAACTATCTAACCATGTGGCAGAAAACCATTACTCTGATGAAAACTTTTGGAACAAAGTGAAGAAGCACGGGAAGCAAGCAGGGAAGACAACCGTTTATTACAGTTTGCTCCTCTATTATGCGGCGAAAAGTCCAGCGGTACCAAAATCAACGAAATTGATAATTGTAGGGGCGCTTAGTTATTTGATTTTCCCAATTGATCTCATTCCAGATTTTATACCTGCAGTCGGATTGGTTGATGATGCGAGTGTCATTGCAGCTGCTGTATATAAGGTTATCTCTCATATTGACGCTGATATGAAATTGAAAGCAAAAGTGAGATTGGAAAAATTATTTGGTGATAAATTACATGATGAAGAAATAGACAATCGATTCTTATAAAGGAAAATGCTAACGTGGGAATGAATTCCGCGTTAGCATTTTTTGATCGGTATAATGGTTTTCGTGAAATAATAAAAAGTTATTCATACCCAATTCGCGTTGTTTTACGAATAACAACCTCCCAGTTTGTTCCTGTGCCAACACGGTATGCGTCCGCAAAAGAACCTTGATTGATGGCGATACCGATATTGTCGAGTGAATTTACATAGACGAGGGGCTCACCGATATGCAAATCTGCAAATGACCTTCCGAAGGTCATTATATTGTTATATATGGTTCGGCCATCTGTTGTTATAGAAACTTCAATTGAATCACCGTACTGCTCCACAATTTCCCCGAATTGTAACCTGCTAATATTCGTCCACAGATTGCCGAATGGGCGATCGATAATATCGACTATCCCTGTAATTGTTTCATTCGTAATTGTCGACATTTTTAAAGGCAGTGAAATAATCGTTGAAGGATCAGCTGAAGGACCAATATCTTCAAATTGGATTACCCCAGCAGCAAGCCGGGCACCCGTGTAAGCAAAAATATCACGGCCATGGAACGTATGGGATTCGCCAGAGTTAGGGAGCCGGTTTTTTGTTTCATCGATTACCCGGACTTCAGTAATGTTGATGAATTGCGAAACGTGCGTTAATGTTCCGTTATCCGGTGTAATGATGTATTGGTCATTTACTGTTTTTGCAACTACAGCACGCCGATCAGAACCTACACCAGGATCTACGATGGATACGAATACGGTTTCGCTCGGCCAATAACCAATCGATTGCAATAAACGATAGGACGCTTCCCAAATATTATATTGAGGAATTAGATGTGTAATCTCAAAAATCGGAATTCCACGTTCAACTGAGTTTGCTACTCCATGCATTGCACTAACTGCACCATCACTTTTTCCGAAATCCGATTGAAAAACTAATAAACCTTTTGTCATTATTAAACCACTCCTCATTTTTATATAATATGTACTTCTAAACAAAAAAATCCCGCCCAAATCAATCGCCAATCGATTGAAAAGGACGAGATATTAACTCGTGTAACCACCTTTTTTCGCTACTCATTCACATGCGCAGCCTCAACAAGTGCAGAAGCCAATCATAACGGATTCTAAACTGTGGTTTTGGTAACGGGTACCAAAACCCGCAAACATCTACTAATGCTAAATTGCACGTTCAATGAAGAGCTCAGAGACCATTTTTCTAGTGGAACCTTTCTGCTTCTTTTCATCTGTCGAAGCTTTCTGTCAGAAATGTACACACTTTACTTTTCTCTTCATCGCCTATTCATATTAATGAATAATTTACATGGTTTCGAATGAAAAGTCAAATGATTCGAGGTAATGAGATACCAAGAAAAAACCAGTCACTGGATGGACTGGTTTTTTCTTAGTTATACTATTTTCTTATTTTTCTTGCGGAACTTCCCTAAAAACTCATAAACAATTGGAACAAAAATAAGTGTAAGCAATGTCGAGCTTGTTAGGCCACCGATAACAGTAACACCAAGTCCTTTGGAGATAAGTCCACTACCTTCTCCACCGATAGCTAAAGGAATCAATGCACCTATTGTAGCGAGTGCTGTCATTAGAATTGGACGCAGTCTTGTAGTGCCTGCTTCCAAAATGGCGTCTCTAGTTGCCATTCCTTCATTTTCTTTATTTATGACGCGGTCAATTAAAACAATCGCATTTGTTACGACAATACCGATTAGCATTAGCATACCAATCATTGCCGAAACACTGATTGTTTCACCAGCAATCCATAAACCAACCAACGCTCCAATTACTGTGAAGGGAAGAGAGAATAAGATTGCTAATGGTGCAAGTCCGCCGCCAAACGTTACGACTAGGATCAAGTACACAATAGCGATGGCAGCAAGCATTGCAAGCCCAAGCTGAGTAAACGCATCTGCGATATCTTCTGTTACGCCTGCCGTATTAACTTCTATATTTGAAGGGATATCGAGATTGTCTACTTTTTCCTGGATAGCTGTAGACGCTTTTGCAACATCTTTTGTTGTTATTTCCGCTGAAACACTCGCAAATAATTTACCATCTTTACGAGAAATTGTATCGGAAGTTGTGCCTTCTTGTAAGTCAACTAGTTCAGAAATGGCGATTTCCATACCAAGTGGTGACTGTATTTTTTCTTCTAGTAATTCATTGATTGTTTTATGTTCTTTCTTATCTTCATTGATTAATACTTCGATTGTATTATTACCATCTTCAATTTTAGTCAACACTTCTTGCTGGTCGTTCGGATAGAGAACCATTCCAACTTGTGCAGCAGTTAAACCGTATTGTGTTAACTTTTCTTGATTGGCAACGAGTGTATATTCTTTATATTTTCTAGTTAAACTTGTTTTGATATTTTTTAGGTCATTGTTATCATTCATAATCTTTTCGATGTCTTCAACAACAGGTTCAATTTCTTTTAAGTTATTTCCGTAAACGTAATAACTCACTGCATTACTGGAACCGCTTGTTGAAAAGTCCTGTGATTTCCATTCACCTTTAGTTGCGCGTTTTTGGAGTTCTAAGATTGTCGTTTCTTTCACCTTCGTAAAATCAGCCGTATCATTATCGAACGTCACAAACAGGAGAGCCCCGTTTGAAGCGCCAGGCGCCATCGGATTTTCTCCGCCGACGGAAGCTTGAACGACGTTAACATCTTTCAAATCCAATAGATACTCTTCCGCTGATTCAACATAATTGTTTACAGTTTCAAGCGTTTCACCAGGTTCAGGGGTAAACGTAATATACATTGTTTTCTGTTCTTCATCTGGAAGGAAACTCACACCGATAATAGGAGCCAGGAATAAGCTACCGACTAAAAGTACGATTGAAACGAGAGAAGTAATCATTTTATGATTTAATGTCCAATTTAATATCTTTCTATAAGAAGCGGCCATTTTACTCGGTTTTTCTTTGTGGCTACTCGTAGTCGAGTAAAGCTGTTTTTTGAATAATGAATGTGCAAGCATTGGCACGATTGTAATCGCTACAATTAATGAAGCGAGCAGTGCAAATACCATAGTCAAAGCGAAAGGCATGAACAATTCGCCAATCATGCCGCTAACTAAAGCGATAGGCAAGAAGACTGCAATCGTAACGAGTGTGGACGACATGATTGGTTTAAACATTTCTTTTGTCGCTTCTCGTACAAGTTCTTTACCTTTTAACTTTTCTGTTGGAAGGGACATACGTCTAAATATATTTTCTACAACTACAATGGAGTCATCGATAACACGCGCAATTGCAACAGTCATAGCACCAAGTGTCATCATATTCAATGTAATACCCAACTGATTCAAGAATATGATTGCAATTAGAAGAGACATTGGAATGGACACAATTGAAATTAGTGTCGATTTAAAGTTACGTAGGAACAACATAATAATAATTACCGCAAAGATTGCACCAAACAATGCTTTATTTATCATTGTATCAACGGATTGTTGAATGGGTTCACCTTGGTCAAGTGTTGTTGAAATTTTGACGCCATCGTTCTCTTTTTCAAAATCCTTCATGAGGTCTTTTACTTCATCGACCACCACTAATGTATTGGCATTTTGCGATTTTACAACTTGAACAGCAATCGCTTCTTTACCATTCATTCTTGAAATGGATTCAGCTTTTCCGATATGTTCAATCGTTGCGATCTCACCCAGTTTAATTGAAGGCAGTTGTACAGTTGTAGGATTCGTGCCGACAGAGGGTGTAGATGATGCTTCGGATTGTGTTGCAGCGCCTGGAGTACTAGCTGGCATTACTGGAATCAGTATGTTCTCCAAATCTTCTACAGTCGCAATATTACCATCAATGACTACCGATTGCTCTTCTCCATCAAATTGGAACAAACCAAGCGGCATCGTCACCTCAGAGCCTTTTACAATTTGTTTCACTGTATCTTCATCCAAGTTGTTTGCGGCTAGTTTTTCTTGATCGAATGTCAGAATGACTTCTTCAATTTGTTGCCCGGAAACTGCAACACTTGAAACGCCGCCAATTCCTTCGAGGTCAGGAACCAAAGAATCTTGTACTTTTACAGTTAACGCTTCTAGGTCAACATTGCTGTCAGTAACACTAAGGGCTAGAATCGGAAATGCATTGATGCTGATTCTTCCTACAGTTGGATCCATCGCGTTTTCCGGCAATGTGATTTTAGAAAGAGCTTCGTTTACGTCATCTTCCGCTTGCTTCATGTCAGTCCCAAACGAATATTCAATTTGTAGAGAGGAAGCATTTTGGTATGATGTGGAGCTAACCGATGTAACTCCGTTCAAGCTATTTACTGCTTTTTCGAGTGGCTCTGATAGTTCATTCACCACTTGGTCAGGTGTGGCACCCGGGTAAACCGTTGTTACACTAACGATAGGAATTGTAATATCTGGTATTGTTTCCAAATTCATTTTCGAACCGGAATAAATGCCGGCAGCAGTTATAATAAGTGTGACAAGCCATACAGCTAATTTGTTCTTCATTACAAAATTAATGATTGAATTCATTATGTACCTCCATTGAACTTTTTGCTTTGACCAACTAGTCATTATGTTATACAATTGTATATAACTAGTAAATCTTTACTTTTACATATTAACTGACCGGTCAGTCATGAGTCAAGCGAAACAATTTTATACGAGGGGGTTTTATTTTGTCAGATAAAAAGATATTGATTATCGAAAAAGCATCGGAGCTATTTGCAAAAAATGGGTTTGAGGCAACGTCCGTACAAGAGATTACAGATGCATGTGGAATTTCAAAAGGTTCTTTCTATCTCTCATTTAAATCAAAAGAAAGTCTCTTGTTTTCGATATTTGAGTACTTTAGTACAAAGTTACTTGATCGAATGAGTGGTATCTATCAAATGGAAATCACACCGAGGGGGCGTTTTGAACAATTTTTCATTATTCAATTTGAAGAAATTGCTCGCTATTCGGATTTTATTCTAATGCAGATGAAGGAACAAACCAGTCCTATTAATGAAGAAATGCTTGGCCTCATGAATAAATTACGTGGAAAAGCCTATGAAATGTTGGAAACACTTCTATTAGGAGTGTATGGTGAAGATATTCGTATGCATTTGCCTGATCTCATTGTCATGTTGAATGGAATTATACATGGCTATGCGGAGATTGTTGTGTTCAATTTAAAAATGCTGAATTATCCTGAATTGGCAAATTACATCGTTGAACGGACGGATTCGATTGTCAACGGGTTAACACAACCTTTGTTAAAGAAAGAACAGTTAAGAAGTACTGGCGGAGTTGTGTGTTCGATTAAGCTTGAGGAATTAGTAAAAGATATTGACATGATTAAAGAGAAAATTGAAGATAAGGATGACGGGATTTATATAAGTTTAGATGTGATTGGAGCAGAACTTTTAAATAACAATATTCGAAAACCCGTCATTTTTGGTATGATTTCAAATTTGCGGGAAAGTGACTTAACAGAGGAGCTAGTAGAGAAAATAACACAGTTCCTAAATCAGTGACTACTTAGCCATTCTTCGCTTTCTAAGCAGTTTTATGGTAGAATTTAAGTTCATAAAAGAAGAGGACGTGACGTTTAATTGATCACAATTACAATACCAAATCCTGATGTAACGATTGTACAACGCAAACAAGAAATGGGTCCGGATGCTGCGCCAATCAAACCAGTTTATGGATTTATTGATTTACATGAAATACCACGTGATAAAGGCGGAATCATCTTGTTTTATAACAACAAAGATGAATTGTTATTTGCAGGAAAAGCCCGCAAACTGCGTCAACGCGTGAAAAAGCACTTTGAAGATGCTGTCTCACCAATTAAAGACCATCGCAATGAAGTGAATAAGATTTCAATTATCGTTGTCGAAGAACCGATGGACCGTGAAATTTATGAAACGTATATCATTAATACACAACGCGCGAAATATAACGTTGATAAAGTGTTTTTCGAGTAAATTACAAAGCTGACTGCCATGTGCATTCAGCTTTTCATTTTGACTACATACATAGGAAAAGGGTGGGAACATGGATAAAAGACTACAAAAGATTGTCGATGAAGCGCAAGAAAAGTTTGGTTTGGATACGTACCAGTTGGAAAGACATTCAATCCGTAAAGTACGAGATATTACTGGGAATGCATATTATACGTTCAATATGGAATGGTTTCCTAAGGAATTAAATGAGCCAATCGAAGAAGATTATAATCCGGAGGGCACAGCGGTTATTGAATATGCTATTCGAAATAAATGTTTTACTTCTGTGTTATTCGTGCAAGGTAAATCATTTTCTACAAAAACTTATTTTCCAAATCAAAGCGTGGAGGAAGTAACTGCGTGGCTTGAAAAAGAAACTGGACTGCTGTACGAACGAGATTTCAAATTAACGCAAGCCAAGGCTAATGGTTTTCAATTTAAATCAGATATCGAAGGAATCTATATTTCTCCGAACTGTATGATTGAAGTTGAATTTGATGATGCAGGAAAGCTGACTTCCTATCATTCGTACGGAATGTTCCCTTCACAGGAACTCATTGAGCTATCGAAATTCACTTTGACACTTGAAGAAATTGAACCAATCGTAAAAAGGCAACTTCAACTAGTAAAACTCCCATCTGAAACTGAAAAACGTTTCGTTCCTGTCTATGCAATGGAAGAAGTGTATGTAACGGTGGATGGAGAGCGAGTAATCCCGTTTATGGAACATGAACGTTCTGAAGTGAAAGTAGAAGAAATAATTGAATGGGACAAGCCGCTGGAAGAGCCTATCAATCGTGAAGAAATCACATTTTTTTCTGACGCAAGCGTAGAAGATGCATTCAGAAACGTTGGTGCATTTGATAAACTGACGTTGTCAGATGAACAAATTGAACGTAGCAAACATATCGTTCGTGATGTCTTACGGACAGAATATCCTAATGACACTGGAAAATGGACGCTATCTAAAATTCAGCTTCAAGAAAAGTTCATCGAAGCACACTGTAAATTCATTGAATTAGATTCAACGTCTTTCAATCGGAAAGTAGTAGTATTCATGAACCCGGAAACGATGGCGGTACTAAATTATTTTGATAATGGATCGATATCCGAAATATTTGATGCATTTTCACCTGCAGAAGATGCTGTAGTGACTCATGAAGAAGCTTTCGAAAAAATGGTTTCCTATATTACACTTGACCCTACATATGTCTATGATGAAATCACAGGTAAGTATATTCTATGCGGTTTGCTTGATGCGGCAGAAGCGGTAGATGCAGTAACTGGTGAAATTATTTTATTGGAAGATATTTAAGAGTTCACTATACGTGAAAAAATGAGGATGCCGTGAAAATGGTAACCTCATTTTTTTGACAGTGTAAATGATTTCAAAACTAATGCTTTACATTTAATTCAAAATATCTTATTATGAAGATAATAAAGTTTCCTTAGGGAAACAATGATGTGATTCCTTTTTTTATCCATAAAGTTTCCCTAGGGCAAAAAAAATTTACTGTAAAAGTTGCTTTAAGGAAACTTTTGCATATATATATATATAGATATATGGAGGTGTGTAAATATGAAAGATGCAATAGTAGTTTCGAATTTGCATGTGTCGTATTTCGGAAAAGAAGTGTTACATGATATTGGATTTACGATAACCGAGGGGAAATCAGTTGGGATCATTGGACCGAATGGAGCAGGGAAGTCCACTTTGCTTAAAGTATTACTAAATTTGATTTCAAAAGATAAAGGTGATATTACAATCCTTGGCTCCACGTTGAAAGACGTACGTAAACGAATTGCATACGTTCCGCAACGCAGTACAATTGATTGGGATTTCCCTATTACTGTAAAAGATACGGTTCTAATTGGTACGTATCCGACAGTTGGACTATTGAAAAGACCCGGTCGGAAGGAGAGAGAATTGGCTCTGAAATGTCTTGAAAAGGTAGATATGAAAGAGTTTCAGAATCGGCAAATTGGAGAGTTATCTGGCGGCCAACAGCAGCGTGTTTTCTTGGCCAGAGCACTTGCTCAGCAGGCGGATTTGTTTTTACTCGATGAACCATTTGTAGGGATTGATGCTACGAGTGAAGAGATGATTGTGAAGATTTTAAAAGAGTTACGAGATGAAGGGAAAACGATCATTGTTGTTCACCATGATTTGAATAAAGCGGAAAAGTATTTTGATGAACTGCTGTTATTAAACAAGGAATTAATTGCGACGGGCAGTGTCAAAGAGGTGTTCACGCCTAAAATGATTTCAAAAGCGTACGGCGGACAATTATCATTTTTAGACGAGGTGATGGCGAAATGATTCATTTCTTTGAAGCTGTCATGCAATATGGTTTTCTGCAAAAAGCGCTTATTACATCTGTGATGGTTGGTATCATTAGTGGCGTCATTGGTTGTTTTATCATTTTAAGAGGAATGGCCCTCATGGGGGATGCGATATCTCATGCTGTGTTGCCTGGAGTTGCGATTTCATTTATGTTGGGAATCAATTTCTTTATCGGAGCGGTAATAACAGGTATTTTGACGGCTATCGGTATTGGATTTATCAACCAAAATAGCCGAGTGAAAAATGATTCTGCGATTGGGATCATGTTTACCGCTGCATTTGCCACTGGGATAATTCTAATCACTTTCCTGAAGAGTAGCACGGATTTGTACCATATCCTCTTTGGGAATGTGTTAGCGGTCAGACCTTCTGATATGTGGATGACACTCGTTGTTGGTATTTTCGTTTTGTTATGTGTGTTTATATTTTATAAAGAATTGCTTGTTAGCTCGTTTGACCCGGTTATGTCTCAAGCATATGGACTTCCAATTAAAATGATTCATTACTTTTTAATGGTTTTACTAACACTTGTCACTGTAGCATCGTTACAGACAGTAGGTATCATTTTAGTAGTTGCGATGCTCATTACACCTGCCTCGACAGCCTATCTATTGACAGACAGGTTGTCCTCGATGATCATCTTATCAGCAATATGTGGAACGATTTCGGCGGTCATCGGTTTGTATTTGAGTTTTACATACAATCTCGCTTCTGGCGCAACGATTGTACTCGTAGCAACTGCATTATTTATTACAGCGTTTCTATTTTCGCCGAAACAAGGACTATTGTGGCGGGCTATTCGAACAAATAAAAAAAATCAGCCGTTTCTTAAATGGTAATTCAAAATAGGAAGGAAAGTTTGATTATGAAAAAAAGTATTACGCTGTTTGCGATGATCATTGTAGGAGTCTTGTTGTCAGCATGTGGCCAAGAAACGACCGCTACAAAAGAGAAGGGTGAAAAACTGCAGATTGTTACTACGTATTCAATTATCTACGATATTGTGAAAAATGTCGGAGGAGACTTGGTTGAGGTTCACAGTCTTGCACCGATTGGATCAGACCCACACCAATATGATCCACTTCCCGATGATGTCGTTCTAACGACAGATGCAGATGTTGTTTTTTATAATGGGCTAAATTTAGAAGAAGGAAATGCATGGTTTACGAAATTGATGGAGACGGCCGGGAAGTCGGGCGTTGATGCGCCAGTATTTCGTGTAAGTGAAGGGGTGAAGCCGAAGCTCCTTAATTCGGAGGACCATAAAGGGGAAGAAGATCCCCATGCTTGGCTCGATGTACGAAATGGCATAAAGTACACTGAGAATGTCCGTGACGCATTGAAGAAATTAGACCCAGATAATGCGGCTAAGTATGATGCTAATGCGGATGCTTATAGTGCTGAACTTCAAGCCCTTCATGAAGAGATTATACAAAAAATGAATGAAATTCCTAAAGAACACCGTATACTCGTAACTAGCGAAGGTGCGTTCAAGTATTTCTCAGATGCGTATGATTTTAGTGCGGCTTACATTTGGGAAATCAATTCACATCATGAAGGAACTCCTGAACAGCTGACAAACATCATTTCTACAATTAAAAGCGAAAATGCTCGGGGCTTATTTTTAGAAACGAGTGTCGATCCCCGAAGCATGGAAATGGTATCTCGCGAAACTAATGTGCCAATTAAAGGGAAAATATTTACAGATTCCTTAGGGAAACCAGGTGAAGATGGCGATACGTATATAAAAATGTTGAAATGGAACACGGACATGATTTTTAATGGTTTGAATGACCAATAGACTACAAAGCGGCTTGACCTTTCAAATGGAAAGTTCAGGCCGCTTTTGTCATTTTAGATTAATAAAAATACCTTCAAGATTTACATCTTTCTTTAATAATCCATATTCCTTCATCCATTTGGCAGTTACTTTCCATGTTTCTTCATCTTGTTCCCCAAATGTATGAGGAGCTTTCATTTTGGGCAGTAGAATTGACAGAGATTCTTTTTCAACCTCTTCTACGAGTGGGAAATTGGCTGTATCCTGATTTTTCAAGAGAATTGATAGTGCTGCTTCAGGATCTTTTTCAATATCATCAAACGCTCTTGCGGAAGCTCGCCAAAATGCTTCAATGTTCTTCTGATCTTTCTTCCATGTATCATCACTTGTTACGACAACAAGTTCATAAAATGAAGGTACGCCGTAATCTGTAGGATCCATCACACCAGTTGGGTAACCTTCAAATTCGAGCAGGGGTACTTCATGATTGATGTATGCACCAATTACAGCTTCTGCACTTTTCGAAACGAGTGATGAATTCAATTCAAATCCTACGTCAACCATTTTCGTTTTATTATAATCGGCTCCGTCCGCTTCCATCATTGTTTGGAGAATGGCTTCGTTCAGTGGAATCCCTGTATAACCAATTGTCTTCCCCTCTAAATCTTTAGGTGTTTTAATCCCGGTTTCTTTTAGAAATGCGACATGATTAAGCGGAGATCGGACTAGGGCTCCGACCGATTTAACATCTATGTTCTGCTCGGATTTTGCAATAATGACATCCGGTTGATAGGTGATTCCCATAGTTACTTTACTAGCGGCTGCAAGATTAATGGGATCTGTTGGATTTGCAGGAAATTGAATATCAACTTCAATTCCTTCTTCTTTAAAATAGCCTTTTTCCTGTGCGACATACAAGAAACTGTGAACTGCATTTGGATACCAGTCGAGCATGATGCTAACTTTATTGTCTTTTTCTACATTACAAGCGCTCAGCAGTAAAATAAGTGCGATGCATGATAGGGATAATATGATTTTCCTCAATTTTTAGTCCTCCATTTTAACAGTCGATTTTCAATGAATGTGATTCCCATGAAAAATGTAATTCCAACGAGGGTCAGTACAAGAATAGGTGCAAATACAGCTGCACCATCGAACTGAGTCATCATTCGGCGACTAAAGTATCCAAGACCAGCCTGCGCCCCGAGCCATTCCCCGATTGCTGCGCCAATCACACTCAATGTAACGGCAATCTTCAATCCTGAAAAGAAGTGGGGTAGGGCAGTGGGAACAGAATATTTCAAGAAAATATCCTGTTTTTTTGCGCCCATTGTTAAAAAAAGCTCGCGTATTTCTTTACTTCCAGAAGATAGCCCGTCGTATGTATTTACAGTAATCGGGAAAAAGGTGATGAGTACTGTAACTGCGACTTTACTCCAAATTGTGTATCCGAACCAGAGGACAAAAATAGGTGCAAGTGCAATAATAGGAATCATTTGTGAAGCTATTAAAATCGGATAGAGCGCTTTTCGAACTCTGGGACTGGAAGACATCCAAACGGCGATTGCAACTCCTGAAATAATTGAAATGACTAGTCCGATGATAATTGTTAGTAAAGTCATCGGTAAGTGCTTTAACAACAGTATTTCTTTTAGCTCCCAAAAACGGATTAAAATTTGAATAGGAGAAGGCAAGATGAATGGTTTATCGTAAAGTCTTGCACCTAGCTCCCAGATGCTACCGAATAACGCAATAATAAGAAGTGAGGTAATGTTTTTCATTGCATTACCTCACTACGTAGCGTATTTAGCAATTGTTCCTTTAGCTCAAGCAAATCCGTTCGATGTAAATCACTTCTTGTTCTAGGCCTTTCAAGTGGAACGCTGATTTCTTCGAATGTAGTAACCGGCTCATTTCTTAACAGGAAAATACGGTCTGATAAAAATAGCGCTTCTTCAACGTCATGTGTAATGAATAATACAGTAAATTGATGTATCTTCCATTGATCAATTAGCCACTCTTGCATTGATAACTTAGTTATCGCATCTAATGCAGAAAATGGTTCATCCAGCAGGAGAAGGGAATTTCCGGAAAGGACAGCGCGCAAAAAAGCGACTCGCTGTTTCATCCCGCCAGAAAGTTCCGCCGGATATTTTTTTTCTGTACCGCCAAGACCGAACTCCTTTAATAACGGTAATACCTGATTATTTGCAGACTGCTGTTTCATCCCTTTTAGTTCAAGTGGGAGACATGCATTTTCTAAAATCGTGCGCCAAGGCAGAAGCAAATCCTGCTGCGGCATATAACCGACGCTACCAAGGCGGCGGTTGTTTTGAACCCCATCGAGTGAAATGGTGCCAGAAGTAGGTTCATCTAATCCTGTTACAAGTCGGAAGATGGTACTTTTACCGGAACCACTAACCCCGATTATTGAAATGAATTCACCGGGAAGTACATTAAATGATAGATTTTCCAGTATGTTGTTGCTTGAATGATAGGCGAATGATACATTGTCAAACGATAACATTAGAGTTTTCAACCCCGGGCCACATCTGTTTCGTGTTGGCCATATCCCAAAACATATATTCATAGCGAGTTGTATTAAGGAAGATTTCTTCGAGCTTTAATAGTTCATGTTCAGGTTTTCCTTCTGCAGATTTATTCATCAAATCGATACACCAGATTGCGAGATCGCCGAAATCTTCGGACGAATACATGCGTATCCAATCACCGTATAACGGATGTTCAGCTGCGCTTGGAATCGCATTTAGCTCTTTACCTATTTCCCAGTAACTCCACGCGCATGGAAGAAGTGCAGCCATAACTTCGGCGACAGTACCGTTTTGGCTGACATGTAACATGTAGTGCGTATAGGCAAGCACGATAGGAGAGGGCTTTGCGTTTTCTAGTTCATGTTCAGAAATACCGAACCGGAGCGCATAACTACGATGTAGTACCATTTCTGTATTCAGTGTGCCATCAAGTAGCGTAGCGAACTTGCCCATTGTTTCCAAGTCGTCGGCTTTTACAGCCCCAATTGCAAAAACTTTTGCATAATCAATCAAATATAAATAATCTTGTACCATGTAGAATCTAAATTTATCGGGGTCTAGGGTACCATTGCCAATCCCTTGAACGAACGGATGGCTGTGATTCTGTCTCCAAATTGGTGTTATTTTTTCCAGTAAGCGGTCAGTAAACTTCATCTCTCCAACACTCCCTAAAATTGATAGCCAACCAAAAACCCACTCCTTGAAAAAGAAGTGGGTTGTAGACTGTCAATTGTATCTGCAAAAACAGACTGGCAGAAATATTGTGTCAGCACCTCTTCCTTACGCTGGTATTAACCAGTTCAAGTTATAAGGGTCAAGACACATGCCTCTCTCAGCTCTGTTAGAGCACCCCTAGCGGTGGATCTTATGAAATTGGATTCATCTCTAATATAAGCATAGAAAAATTGGGAGGTCAACCTTAATCTTGGAATTGAAAAAAGGAATGCATGTTTCATTTTTCTCGGTTTGTCCTGTAAAGTAGTAGAAAAGATCATTGAAAGGGGAAATGACAGTGAAGTTTTTCCATACTGCAGACTGGCATTTAGGTAAGCTTGTTCAAGGCATTTACATGACAGACGGACAACGGTATGTTCTTGACCAATTTATAGAGGCAATCATAGAGGAGAAACCCGATGCGGTCGTCATCGCAGGGGATTTGTATGACCGGGCAGTACCGCCAACAGAAGCCGTTGCGTTGCTCGATGACTTGCTCGAACGAATCACCATAGAACTAGGGACGCCGGTCCTCGCTATTAGCGGTAACCATGATAGTCCTGGGCGTCTCCATTTTGGCAGCGGATTGATGCGGGCAAACGGTTATCATATAGCCGGTCAACTGACGAAAGTTATTGAGCCGGTCGTTTTGACGGATGAATTCGGCGAAGTCCATTTTCACCTGGTTCCATTTGCAGATCCTTCCGTCGTGAAACATATACATGGAGATGAAACGATTGCGAATCATAATGACGCGATGAAAAAAGTGATAGAAGGGATTCGCCCCCAGATGTCAAATAGTGCGCGACACGTTTTTGTTGGACATGCGTTTGTAACACCTCATGGAGAAAGCGAAGACAACACAAGTGATTCGGAACGGCCACTCGCGATTGGCGGTGCGGAATACGTATCGGCACATCTTTTTGAACCGTTCCATTACACGGCACTTGGTCATTTGCATCAGGCGCATTATGTATTGAATGAGTCAGTCCGTTTTGCAGGTTCGCCGATGAAATATTCGATTTCAGAAGAACATCATAAAAAAGGTTTTTTCATTGTCGATATGGACGCTGATGGACACACCATTATTGAAAAACGTGAGTTGAAACCGGAACATGATATGCGGACGGTCGAAGGTACGATGGAAGATATCTTATTGCATCCTATAAGTAAGGATTATGTTTTCGTGAAATTGCTGGATGAAACGCCGGTTTTATTTCCAATGGAAAAAGTTCGTTCAGTCTATCCGAATGCGATGCATGTTGAGCGTAAAATGGTCAAGCTGACTGCGAATGGAGTGGACGAACAAGAGAGGACGGAACATGGTAAACACGATGATTTAGCATTATTTAAAGCATTTTACGAAGAAATGAAAGGCGAGGCAGCAGACGCGGAAACGGAAGAATTGTTTGCGCAAGTTCTCCATGAAGTTATGCAGAAGGAGGGGACGGGACTTTGAGACCTATTCAATTGACGATGACAGCGTTCGGTCCGTATAAAGGGACGGAAACAGTCGATTTCAGGGAATTGAAAGACAATCGGCTATTCGTCATTTCGGGTGCCACCGGGGCGGGAAAAACGACGATATTCGATGGTATTTGTTTTGCATTGTACGGCCAGGCGAGTGGAGAAGACCGGACGGATATCCGAGCGATGCGTAGCGACTTTGCTGACGATACAGTTCAGACGGCAGTCGAGTTGACGTTTCAGATACATAAAAGAACATACCGTATCATGCGGCAAATCCCCTATATAAAACAAGGAAACAAATCTGAAACGACTGCACGGAGCGAGTTTTATGAACTTACGGAAAACGGGGAAATACCACTGGTTGACAGGCAAATCGTTTCTGAAATCAACAAAAAGGCGGAAGAACTGATAGGTTTCACACAGGCACAATTTAGTCAGATTGTTATGTTGCCGCAAGGAGAGTTCCGAAAATTTCTAACATCTGATACAGAAAACAAAGAAACAATTATGCGCAAAATATTCAAGACGGATCAGTACCGTGAAATTGTGGAGCAGTTGAAAGGGCAGAAAGACGGTGCACAGGCGACGCTTACCAAAGAAATACAATTAAGCGAAGGGCATATTGGTCAAATAACATCCTTACTGCCGGAACGGGAATCCTCAGTTTTTACTGTCTTGGCAAATGAATATTATAACGTGAACCAAGTCGTACTAGGATTGGAGGAGGAACTCACATTTTATCAAGAAAATACAGTTATCGTTAAAAAAAGCTATGATGACGCCTATTTGAAGCATACTAAAATGCAAGAAATGTATCACGCTGCGAAAAGCATGAATGACCGCTTCGTTGAACTGCAGCAAAAAGTGACGAATTTAAATGGGTTAGAAGAACAATTGCCAATTATGGAGCGTAAAGAGCAACAGATAGTCGATGCGGAACGGGCTGTATCCATTGGTGAAATCGAGATGCAGTTTCTCTCATTGAAAGCGGAAGCTGTAACCAAATCAAATGACTTTCAGTTAGCCAAGCAAGCAGTGCAGGTTGCAACAGAAAAGATGGAAGATGCTAAACACCAATTTCATGTTGAAGAAGGAAGAAAAGTGCAACGTGAAAAACTGGCTGAAAACTTGACTCGATTAAATGACTATCTTCCGGCAGTTGCAAGTTTAGCGGCTAAAGAAGAGGCTTTAGATGTACTGAAAAAAGAAAACATTCGTTTAGAAAAAGAGCTCGCTGCATTGGTTGCGAAAACAGAAGAAGAAAATGGTAAGCTTGACAGTTTAACACTAGAAATCGATAACTTTGAAAAAAGGCTTGTTATGTATGATGAACGTATTGATCAACTAAATGAAGTGAATGAAAAATGTAAAGTGCTGGATGAATTCATCGCTATGCAAAATCGGGTGAATGTATTGGATAAAGAAAAGAGCGTCCAAGAAACGAATTATAAGACTTGTAAATCGGAATATGATGCAGTGGAACAACTGTGGTTGGATAACCAGGCAGCGATGTTGGCGGAGTCACTTATAGACGGGGAATCGTGCCCGGTGTGTGGAAGCGAAAATCATCCCGTCAAATCGCATAAAACAATTGAAGTGGTCGTATCAAGGGAACAGCTTGAGTCGAAAAAAGCTCGGCTAACAGAAGTCGAGGGGCAATTTCGAAATACGACAATCACCTATCAAAATACAGTCGAACAGGGAAATGGCATAGAATTAGAAATGAAACGGCTTACAATAGAAGTAGATGAAAATAATCTGCATGAGTCCAAAGTAAATTTAGAAAGAGAAGTAGCTGTTCTTCGTAATGAAAGGAAACTACTTGTTGAACTAAAAGAGAAAGCAAAAAAGCAAGAAATAATTGCCAAGCGATTCGTGACAACTAAATCTGAGATGGAACTTACATTGTTTCAACAGCAATCTTCTTACAATACTCAATTAGCTGTTTTGCAATCGACAGTACAGACAATCCCGGAAGACGTCCGCATACATTCTCTTTTACAGCAGCGGATTCTCGAAACAGAAAAGAGTAAATCGGAGTTGGACCGTGCTTGGGAAACGGTGCAGAAAGTACGTGAAGAAGCAATACAGCAACTGACAACGGCAAAATCCTCTGAAATTCATGCAGTAAAATCTTTAGAGGAAATAGAAGAGAAGAGAAACCATGCCGAAAATAGATTCAAAGAAGTTTTACAAAAATCGGCGTTTTCGACTGAACAGGCTTATCGTGAGTCAAAAATGACTGAAGCAGACCGTAATTCATTGAAGGAACAAGTTGTGGAGTTTAAACAGCGGCTTCATACTTTGCGCGAAACTGTAGCAGAGTTACGATTGATGCTTGAAGGAAAAGAAATGACGGATCTAGCTACCCTGGAAATAAAAGTGACTGAATTAAAAAATGGCTATGAATCAGCCCTTACTGATTACAATGCATCATCAGAATATGAAAAGATTGCATTTGGTTTGAAAGCGAAACTTGTGGAATCGTCTGCAAAAGTGATTGAACTTGAGCGGATATACGGAAAAATTACTGACCTTTACGATGTTGTTAGAGGTCAGAACGGATTGAAGCTATCATTCGAACGCTATATTCAAATTGAATACTTGGAACGAATCATTCAATCTGCGAATGAACGGTTGAAAGAAATGTCGAATGGCCAATTTGCCTTAATCAGAAGTGATAGGCAGGAAGTGAGAGGCAGGCAAAGTGGGCTAGGTCTTGACGTTTACGATGCTTATACAGGGCAAACGCGGGATGTGAAGACACTGTCAGGCGGTGAAAAGTTCAATGCATCTCTCTGTTTGGCATTAGGTATGGCGGATGTCATTCAAAGCTTCCAAGGATCGGTTTCAATCGATACGATGTTCATTGATGAAGGATTCGGTTCACTTGATGAAGAGTCACTGAACAAAGCAATTGATACGCTAATTGACCTGCAAAAGTCAGGGCGCATGATTGGTGTCATTTCTCACGTTGAAGAACTGAAAGCGGCATTCCCTGCGATTCTTGAAGTGAAAAAGTCGAAAGAAGGGCATAGTCAAGCAAAGTTTTTGATTAAGTAACCCATTGAGTAGCTTAGGTGAAGTTAACTTTCTACGGAATCAGGATTGTAATTAATGCTTCGGACGAAATCGTTATTTGTCAGGGCGTTGCGCATTTTCGAGATTGCTACATGAGTTAATTTAGATCTCGGACTAAAGTTGAATAAGGGTTCCAGAAAAGGGTAGACTGATGACGTTTTTAAGGATAATAGGGAATATTTAGAGTTGTAAAAAGATACCTGTTGCTGTTATGAGCTACAACAGGTATCTTTAATTAACTTAAAGTGATATATTGCATTTAGGAAGAAATAAGCGTATTATTATTTTAGCAATATATTGCATACATAAAATGGACGCTAACATCGAGGGGGAACTAGAATTATGCAAAAGCAGTTATCATTTTCATCGTATCTTGCCATTGGCTTGATGCTATTCGCACTATTTTTCGGAGCAGGGAACCTTATTTTCCCAGCACAGCTTGGACAATACGCTGGAACGAACATGTGGCCGGCTGTAATCGGGTTTTTGATTACTGGCGTTGGGCTTCCATTTCTCGGTATCCTAGCGATGGGCTTCTCAGGAAGCCAAAATCTACAACAACTAGCAAGTCGGATTCATCCAGTTTATGCTATTATTTTCACATCACTTCTCTATTTAACAATTGGTCCGCTCTTCGCAGCTCCACGTACTGGTGCAGTTGCATTTGATATCGGAATCGCTCCATTTATTAGCGAGGGGTATATGCAGATTGGTTCAATTATCTTTACTTTGTTATTCTTCGGTCTAACATTATGGTTATCATTAAATCCCGCGAAAATTGTTGATCGGGTTGGTAAAATCCTTTCACCAGCACTCATCGTTCTGCTGATGGCTTTGTTGGCCATGGTTATTTTAAAACCAATGGGTGTAATTCAGCCCCCGCAAGGCGATTATACAAGTGGCGCATTAGTAAAGGGAGTAATGGAAGGCTATAACACTATGGACGCACTCGCTTCACTCGTCTTCGGAATCATCGTCATTAACGCAATCCGTGCGATGGGTGTGACAAGTAAGCGTGATATTTTACTAGCTACAGCCAAAACAGGAGCGATTGCGACAGCATTTCTTGGTCTTATCTATGTAGGGATTGCTTACTTAGGGGCGACAAGCACGGAATTATTTGGTCTGCTAGACACAGGTGGCCCAGTCTTGAGTGGCGCATCTTCTCATTACTTAGGGACATTTGGATTAGTTATGCTCGCTGTTGTAATCATTCTCGCATGTTTGACCACGAGTATCGGATTGATCACAGCATGTGGTGAATATTTCAATACAATTCTACCGAAAATCAGCTACAAAGCATTCGTAATTTTCTTCTCAACATTCTGTTTTGTTATTGCGAATTTTGGATTGGCAAATATCATTACGTATTCAATTCCAGTATTGATGTTTTTGTATCCACTCGCAGTTGTATTAATGATCCTTACGTTCTTATCACCATTATTCAACCATTCACGTATGGTGTATGTATCAGCTACGGTCGTAGCATTTATGATTAGTGTAATTGATGGATTCAAAACACTTTGTACTTCACTGGAAATAGATTATTTTGGCTGGTTAGCACCAATTGTATCATTTTATGAACAAGTGCTTCCTTTCTATAGTCAAGGACTTGGCTGGTTACTACCGGTATTCATAGTCATATTAATAACTGGAATAATTGCACGCATACAGAAAAAAACGATAACAGAAGCATAATAAAAAGCCGGTCCTCATTGAGGGCCAGCTTTTTACATTTATTCGGATTTTATAGAATGAAATTCCTCGATTGCACGTAACCAATTTCCACGCATAATAGAGGAAACTGCCAAAGCATCTCGTTCTTTCATTGAATTGATGATTAAATCATGCTCATCAATCGACTTTTCAGTCAAAATAATCGAGTTATGGAAGAACAATCGTCTGACGTGTGCTTGAAGTGATGCTATCATTGTTGTGATGTATGAATTGTTCGCTACATCAACGATGATCTGGTGGAACTCTTCGTCGATTTTCAATGCTGCAAAATAATCTTCCGTATAGACTGCACGAGCGAATCTTCTATTCGTGCTATCAAGTAAGTTAATCGTCTCTTCTGTTAGCTGGGGAATTGCCAATTCAGCGGATAATGCTTGTAACGCGGCAAGCGGTGGTAAAAGGTCTGTGATGGAGTCTTTTTCCACTTCTGTCACTTGCGTTGCTTTACCAGGGTACATCTTCACAAATCCCTGTACTTCTAGCAGTTGCAGGGATTCCCGGATAGGTGTCCTGCTAACGCCCAAAGCCTGAGCGAGTTCTGTATCATTCAGCTTTTCACCTGGATGTAAAGTACCATCAATAATCCATTGCTGTAATTGGTTAAATGCATTTTCTTTCGCTGAAACTCGAAGCGGCATTGCATGATTTGTCGGTACCGGCATTGTGAATCACCATCCTGTATTTGTCGTCGCTTCTCTAGTATACAATAAATTGAAGCTGGTTGGAAGATATGCAATATATTACGTTCGATATTTTTCTTTTTTATAAAGACGGACAAATGCAGGGAAATATTTTCTAACAATACGGTAGGTACTGTAACCAAGTATGCTACCTACTGTATTCAACCATAAATCATCGATATCACTGCTTCTCGCCTGAAATAATTGAGTTGTCTCTATAAAAAGAGAGAGAAGGAAACCGACAAGTGCAACTTTCCAAAATTGGTTGAACCTGATCCATAATAATGGAACCATAAAGCCGATTGGCACAAAGATACATATATTACCCAAAAAATTAATGATGAACGGATGCCAAAAGTTTAATTCTGTAATGGCATAATAATTATCCTGGAAAACTCTGAAAGGTATTAGATTTAAATTTGAATAAGTACGTGTAACAACTGGTCCTGTGTAGAGAAAGGTTAGGATTGTTTGAGATAATACCGCAGTTATGAATAAAAGAAAGACAACGACACCGGTTTCGTGGAACCGATTAATTTCCTCTGGACCATGGATTTTATTATAAACAATCCGAAGAAACAGTATGAAGGGCAAAGCAATTAGTAAATAAGGAATCATTTCCAAGATATATCCTATTATAGTTGTCATCGCATTCACCTAACTTTATTTTATGTATCGCTTATACTTCAATGATATATCTTGATCTTCTACGGATGTACCATATGCAAGCTCTTCGTATTGAAAGATGAATCCGCGTGCCTCATAAAAAGGAATGCCGTAATCGTTTCCTTTTGCGACAGAAACCCACTGCTCGCTTGCCCCGTATGAATGCTTTTGTATTTTAGTGGCAAAATCCAGTAGACGTGTACCAATTCCCATTCCACGCATTTCAGGATCCAAATAAAAGACATATATTTCGCCAGAATTACTATTCGTCATACCGCCAGCGATTGCTCCGACAATCTTTCCATTCATTTCGGCTATAAAGTAACCGTGCCACTCATTACTAATTGAGACGATTTCCTGTTCAATACGTTGCACGTTGTAATATTGTTTAATCAATTTTTTAATATAATCTTTGGAATATAGCCTATCATATGTGAACCAGTGACTTTTCACGAGTAGTTCAGTAACAGCTTTGGTGTCATTTCTTGTCGCATTACGAATAGATATTTCCTTCATTACATACCCCTCTTTTCTTGTAATATGTACCCTGTTTTTGTAACGCTAAAGGTATCTAAATGTAATGTTCTTGTAATAAACGATTGTTAGTATTAATTATAGACTAAATAGCAGGGAGTAGAATAATTGAGAAAACTTCTATTGACACTCGTTCTTACGATGGCATTGCTAGTCAGCGGTGCCCAAGAAAGCATGGCAGCATCTTCAAGTTACACAGTGAAGAAAGGCGATTCGTTATATAAAATTGCCAAGGTTCATAATGTATCTGTTTCTAAGTTGAAATCATGGAATAACCTTAAGTCAAACACAATTCATCCTAATATGAAACTGAAAGTCATTTCCGCAGGGAAAGTAGTCAAGAAGAAAGCTACGCCCAAAAAAGCAGTCAAATCCACTAAGAAAACACCATCCAGGTCAGACTCTAATAATGTGGTTAAAGAATTCACGGTTTCAGCAAGTGCATTTACTGCAAGTTGTAATGGATGTTCGGGTATTACAAAAACAGGTATCAACTTGAAAAAAAATCCAGGCTTAAAAGTCATTGCTGTCGATCCAAGAGTCATTAAACTTGGAACGAAAGTATATGTAGAAGGTTACGGCTACGCAGTCGCCGGTGATACGGGAAGCGCCATCAAAGGAAATAAAATCGATGTGTTCTATCCGACAAAAAGCGAAGCATTTAAATGGGGCCGTAAAAACGTGAAAATAAAAATACTTAAATAACAAAAAAGCCATTATTCCAATTGGAATAATGGCTTTTTTGTGAGTTGCTAAGTTACATAGTATCGCACCTTCATTAACTACAATAAGAGAAATGTTGATTCTGGTTATAAACCGCTTCGATTCTAGAGAAATAATTTAATAGGTTTTTTTGCTTATTTGTAATGAAAAAGACAACTCGTTGTAACGTTCTTGTAATACAAGGTGGGGAAGCTGACACCTTAGAATACAAAACAAGGAGACGAGTAAATGAAAAACTTTCTTTTGGCACAAGTATTGACAATCGCTTTATTGGTTAGTGGAGCACAGGCGGTTTATGCATCATCTCAAACAGATATAGTTAGAATCGGAGATACGTTATACCAAACACCCAAAATGTTAAATGAAACAAAGAAGGAGTCTACATCAACTTCAAACTATACAGTTAAAAAGGGAGACACGCTTTTCAGTATTTCTAGAATGCATAATACAACAGTCGCAAATATTAAATCAAGTAATAATTTAAAGTCGAATATAATATCTCCAAATCAAGAAATAATTATTGATTCAAATGCGAAGGAAAGTGGGGAATCAACCGCAGCTGCAGAAAAGCCTACTTCAAAGATTGTATCGCGTTCAGCTGCCACTAATGTCGTCAAAGAGTTCACCGTAACAGCAACTGCTTATACAGCTTATTGTAGCGGTTGTTCCGGTATAACGAAAACAGGTATTAACTTAAGAGAAAATTCAAATCTGAAGGTGATTGCAGTTGATCCGAATGTTATTGAGCTCGGTACAAAAGTTTTTGTCGAAGGATATGGATATGCAATCGCAGGTGACATTGGCAGTGCCATCAAGGGGAATAAAATCGATGTCTTCATTCCTACAAAGAACGAAGCATTTAAATGGGGACGCAAAACCGTTAAATTATCTATTATCGAATAAGTGTATTTTTACGTCAAAAACATAATTTGAACGTGTAAATATGATAAGGGCTAGTGTATAAACTGTACCTCCAATTGAGTTACAGTTTATATAGATAGCTCTATTTTTATTTGCATATATTTGCTATATAATAATTTAAGGTGTAAAATTACACTAATTGGTGTTATTAGTAACCTAGGAGATGGAAATGATGAATAAAGGGCAGGTAATCGAAATTATTTCAATAAAAATGAGACTAATTCGATTGGAAAAAAGTTATTCACAAGAGAAAATGGCGGACATTATAGGTATTTCAAAAAAGACACTTATTCAAATCGAAAAAGGAAGAACGTTAGCGGGTTGGACAACTGTAATTACGGTTTGTGCATTATTCAGGGACAGTGAAATTTTGCGGTCTGTTTTAGGGGATGAACCTCTAGAAATCATTGAAACACTTGCACATAACGGAATAGATAGGCCAAGAGATAAATCCATGGGGGGCAGAATTTGGTGGAATGAAATTGATTGTAAAGGGAATTTTCGATTGCAACAAAATGTGATCAGCAAACATTATAGAATTTTAGATAACAATAATTATCGTTGGTTTAGTTCGTTTGAAGAGCATGAAGCTATCATGCGTTTAAGCGAGTTGTCGATTGGGGAGTGAATGGATAGTTATGAGGGGTTTCACGAAAATACTATGGTTGATTGTTTCATTAATACCGGTATCTTTCCTATTTCACTACTATGAATATGGGCAGCATATTAAGCGAGAGGAAGCAACATTTCTATTTGTTGGTTCTATATTATTCATTCTAGTAACAGGTTTATTATCGAGAAATATAAAATTAAGGTATGTTTTCTTAGTCAATATTGTTACTGGAATAGGATCGCTATTGTTGGCATCAAATTTCATTGATGACGGTGGTTGGTTTAAACCCGTTGGCAGAGATGGGGCAGTTATAATTAGTTCGTATTTCTGATAGGATAGCTGTTAGTAAGATTGATTTCTCGAAATTTCTTAAAATGATTAACATGGAATTTTTGTTGAGTATGTATACAGAAAGGGTGGAATGAATGAATATGTATATTGTTACAGGTGCGTCAAAAGGGATTGGCTATGAACTTATAAAACAATTAAGTGCTAAGGGACATTATGTTATCGGAATTGCACGCACTGCAAGGGAACTGGATGGGGTAAAGTTTGTCGAAGCAGATCTTACTGAAACAGATATACTAGAAACTCTTATGGATGAAATTTTATTAACCGCTTCGGAGAAAATTACTTCATTCACACTAATTAATAATGCGGGTACGGTTGCCCCCATAGGTTTGATTGGGACAGTGAATGCAGATGAAATGACAAGTGCTTTAGCGCTCAATTTGACAGCACCTATGATTCTTTCTAATGCATTCATTAAGAAATTAAAAGATTGTGAAGGATTGAAGCGGATTGTGAATATATCTTCCGGAGCGGGCCGCAATGCTTATGAAGGCTGGGGGACATATTGCACAACGAAAGCCGGACTTGATCAATTTTCGCGCGTGATCACACTAGAACAGGAAAGTGCGGCGTTTCCCGTAGGAATTGTATCTATCGCGCCAGGCATTATCGATACTGATATGCAGGAGACTATTCGGGGAAGTAAGGAAGAGGCATTTCCACTCCTTGGGCGTTTTATAGACTACAAAGAAAAAGGGTTGTTAAGCAGTGCAGCACAAACAGCCACGAGTCTGATAAAGTTTATGGAGAATGTGGACCTGAAAACGATAGATCCGATTGCAGATTTGCGGGATTATGAACAGTGAATAGTAGAACTCAATATCACGTCAGTTGATTAACTATTTACTTGCATAAAAAGCTGGCGAGAAGGGCTTGAAAACCGCCGCTATCACTGGACTATTTCAGACCCGCTTTTGGCGAATTAAATATAAATACGACACTTCTAGATACACTCTTTCAAGTAATCCTGTTGTGTTTATTAGCCTGTCGCGTTCCTGCTTACTAAGACATTTCGATAATAGTATAGGCGTTGTTCAATTCAAAGCGAACCAAAAGCAATTCTACACGTAGTGCCCAGTATTTCATCAAGTTATTTTATGGTTAATCAACAGCCGTGTCTCAAGATACAATATTCCCAGCTATTCCATATCTAATTAAGGAAATAATAAAAGGTTGCAACTGATTTAATAACAATCAGAGCAACCTTTTATTTATTCCACTTGTTTAACTATTTTAAAGTCTTTCATTTTTTCCATAGCAATCAAAAATGGAGGGTTATTTCGTTGATTGATCATCTGGTAACGAATTACGTGTACGTCTGCCTGGTGTAAACTAGTTACATAATCTAAAAGTGCGTCCCGTTCTTCAGCGCCGCCTTCATGACCATCATAGACAGAAATCGCAATAATACCGCCTTTTTTTAACAATCCAAGCATCTTTTGGATAGCTTGAATTGTAGATTCTGATTGTGTAACAATCGATAGATCATCACTATGCGGCAAATAGCCGAGGTTGAAGACCGCACAACCAATTTGCCCATCGACGTACTTTTCAACGTTCGCATGACTATCCAATATAAGTGAGACCCGTTCCTTTAAGTCGCCTAAATGTTCAGCAGTTGAATCGAGTGCGGATTGCTGTATATCGAAAGCAAAGACGCGGCCAGTTTCACCGACATGTTCTGCGAGGAAAAGGGTATCATTCCCGTTACCAGCCGTTGCGTCGATAACGGTTTCGCCTGCATGAACTGTATCTTTGAATAATTGTCTTGCGAAAGGAAGAATCCGATGCAACTTCAAATCAATTCGACCGCCCTTTTGTAATGTTTACCTTGCCAGCTGTCACGACGTTCGAGTTCTTTGTCTATGCCGTTTAATACTTCCCATTTTGTGACACTCCACATCGGTCCTATCATCAATTCAATCGGACCATCGCCAGTAATACGGTGAACAATCATTTCGGGGGGGAGGATTTCAAGCTGATCAGCTACAAGATCAATGTACTCCTGCTTTTCTAGAAATTCAAGCTGACCTTTTTCGTATTGTTTCACCATTGGTGTTCCTTTTAATAAATGTAGAAGATGAATTTTTATCCCCTGGACGTCAAGTTTTGCAACTTCACGTGCAGTTTCCATCATCATATCGTAATCTTCAAGTGGTAAACCATTGATGATATGGGTACATACTCGGATGCCATGTTTACGTAGTTTCTCAACACCTTCTACGTATGATTTGAAATCATGAGCCCGATTGACAAGATTTGCGGTCTTTTCATGGACGGTTTGAAGTCCTAGTTCAACCCACAGGTAAGTACGTTCATTCAGTTCTGCCAAATACTCCACGACATCATCGGGCAAGCAATCTGGACGCGTCGCGATTGACAATGCGACAACACCTTCTTGCGCCAAGGCTGCTTCAAATTTCTCTTTTAACTTGGGGAGTGGAGCGTGTGTATTTGTATACGCCTGAAAATAAGCCATGTATTTGCCGTCTTTCCATTTCTTATGCATTCTTTCACTAATCTCTGCAAATTGGACCTCGATTGGGTCAACACGATCTCCGGCAAAATCACCAGAACCTGCAACGCTGCAAAATGTGCAGCCACCGAAAGCGACCGTACCATCTCGGTTGGGGCAATCAAAACCTGCATCAAGTGCAACTTTCATCACTTTAAATCCGAATTCATCCTTTAAGTGTCGTGACCATGTATGATATCGTTTCCCTTCAGTAGGGAATGGTAAGTTCAATTTATCCACTTCATTCACTCCTCTAACAGTTGATTATATCATGGTTTTACACTGTAGTAACATTTGAATTATGGAACATAAGGTGTTTGTCTTGTCGGAATATAAAGAAAGTCATCAGCTTCAGTTGGTTTGAGTGTAAACAGAGGCGGTCTGTGAGTCTAGAAAGTATGGCATCTCATTATTGGGATGTTTATTAAAGTCATCGAAAATTCATTTTTATTAAATTTAGAAACGATTAATACCATTAAGTTAGATGCTTTCATTGCAACATCTTCTATAGAATGATTTAATTGAAGAGATAGATAATTGCGGCTTAATTAGCAAGATTTAAAAGGGGGATGTAAAATGAAACCGATTTATAAGTCAGCAAAAGATGCTGTTGCACAGATAGAGGATGGCGCAACATTAATGGTTGGTGGATTTGGGCTCGTAGGGATTCCTGAACAGCTCATTTTAGCACTAGTTGAAAAAGGCGTAAAAGACCTTACTGTCATTTCAAATAACTGTGGAGTCGATGAATGGGGACTTGGACTTCTACTAAAGAATAAACAGATTAAGAAAATGATTGGCTCATATGTGGGAGAAAATAAAGAATTTGAACGACAAGTGCTTTCCGGTGAAATTGAAGTCGAGTTAACGCCCCAAGGAACGTTAGCCGAAAAAATCCGTGCAGGCGGAGCTGGTATTCCGGCATTTTTCACGCCGGCCGGTGTTGGTACATTGGTAGCTGAAGGAAAAGAAGTTCGGATTTACGATGGCAAAGAATATGTACTAGAAGAAGCGTTGCGCGCAGACTTTTCACTTGTCCGTGCAGCAACAGCCGATCAATTCGGTAATCTGATTTACAATAAAACAGCACAAAACTTTAATCCGATGATGGCGGCAGCAGGGAAGTTCACGATTGCTGAAGTAGAGGAAATCGTTGCAACGGGAGATTTAGATCCTGCAGCAATTCATACACCGAGTATCTATGTGCAAGGACTTCTACAAGCTAAACAGGAAAAACGAATTGAGCGTCTGACGACTCGCTAAGGAAAGGGGAATGTATGAAATGGGAGAAGTGAATGTAAGGGAAAGAATTGCTAGACGGGCTGAAAAGGAAATCGAAGATGGGAACTATGTCAATCTTGGGATAGGTATGCCAACGCTTGTCGCAAACTATATTTCGCCGGACAAAACAGTCGTGCTTCAATCAGAAAATGGACTACTGGGTATCGGACCTTATCCGACCTCTGATGAAGTCGATCCGGACCTGATTAACGCAGGAAAAGAGACGGTCACATCAATTCCGGGTTCTGCATACTTTAACAGTGCAGAATCGTTTGCGATGATTCGCGGAGGACATGTGGACGTTGCCATTCTAGGTGCCATGGAGGTTTCCGAAAATGGGGACCTCGCCAACTGGATGATTCCTGGTAAAATGATTAAAGGAATGGGAGGCGCGATGGATCTCGTTCATGGCGCTCGCAAAATAATCGTTATAATGGACCACGTTGCAAAAGATGGCTCAGCAAAAATTAAAAAAGAGTGCTCGCTACCGTTAACAGGGAAAGCAGTCGTTCATAAAATAATTACAGAACGTGCTTTAATAAATGTGACTCCTGAAGGACTTGAGTTGAAAGAAGTGTTTGAGGGTTTTACAATTCAAGAAGTTATCGATTCGACGGAAGCTGAATTAATTGTAAAAGACGTTATTGAAGGCGTGAAATGAAGGTTGTTAAAGTGCCACAATTCGGGTAAACTAGAAGCAATAGCTTTGGCGTAGATGAGGAATAGTAATCTTTGCTGTCGATTTTAGAGAGCAGGCGGTTGGTGAAAGCCTGTACGATGGAGATGAACTCGCCTCGGAGCCTGCATTGGTGAACTACTAAACAGTAAATCAGTAACCCGTGCCGTTGTCCGCGTTAAGGAATCAAGTTGGGCGGTTTTTCCGTCAATTTGGGTGGCACCGCGGGAATCTATAGTACTCTCGTCCCTTATCTTTTTAAGGGACGGGAGTTTTTTATTTTCATTCAGCCGGTGTTCATGCACCGGCTGAATGAAAATAAAGCCTCCGGCGGATGTCACAGATTTTTAAGGGAGTGGAAAGGCAACTTAAGTTCGCCGCGTCCTGCGGCAATAGGAAGGATGCAGTTCAATCCTTCCCTGTTGCATACCTGCATCCTGCAGGCACAAGCTCGATTCAAAATCTGGACGCAATTACGCCGAGGCGCAATTGATTTAAATAGGAGGAATTGTAAATGAGTTATAATCACGGGCAAATTGAAAAGAAATGGCAACAGCACTGGAAGGACAATAAAACATTTAAAATGATGGATGATCCATCAAAACCGAAGTTCTTTGCGTTAGATATGTTTCCATATCCATCGGGGGCGGGTCTTCATGTTGGGCATCCCCTAGGCTATATCGCAACAGACATTTTAAGTTCATTCAAACGGAAGCAAGGCTATAATGTTCTTCATCCGATGGGCTGGGATGCCTTTGGACTTCCGGCCGAGCAATATGCGCTTGATACAGGAAATGATCCCGCTGAATTTACAGCGAAAAATATAGCGACGTTCAAGCGTCAAATGAATGATCTCGGATTTTCATACGATTGGGACCGTGAAATTAATACAACGGATCCATCTTATTATAAATGGACGCAATGGATTTTCATCCAACTTTACAACAAGGGTTTGGCTTATGTTGATGAAGTAGCTGTTAACTGGTGCCCAGCACTAGGTACGGTTTTAGCGAATGAAGAAGTGATTGACGGCAAGTCAGAACGTGGTGGTCATCCAGTCGAGCGACGTCCGATGCGCCAATGGGTACTGCGTATTACAAATTACGCAGATCGTCTTCTTGAAGATTTAGATGAACTGGACTGGCCGGAAAGCTTGAAAGATATGCAACGTAACTGGATTGGTCGTTCAGAAGGGGCGCAGCTGACGTTCGAAATTGATGGAACTGATCTGACGTTTGAAGCATTCACAACACGTCCGGATACGATTTTTGGTGCGACATATGCAGTGCTTGCACCAGAATTAAAATTGGTTGAACAAGTGACTACTGCAGAACAGAAAGATGCAGTCGAAAAATATCTAAATGAAGTGAAAATGAAAAGTGATCTTGAACGAACAGATCTTGCGAAGGAAAAGACTGGTGTCTTTACGGGGGCTTACGCTATCAACCCTGCAAGCGGTGAAAAAATGCCAATCTGGATCGCGGATTATGTTCTTGCGACTTACGGAACGGGCGCAATTATGGCGGTTCCTGCACATGATGAGCGTGACTATGAGTTCGCAAAAGAATTTGACCTTCCAATCATTGAAGTTGTAGCAGGCGGCGACGTTTCTGCAGAAGCGTATGTTGGAGATGGCAAACATGTCAATTCAGGTTTCCTTGACGGATTAGGGAAAGATGAAGCAATTGATAAAGCGATCGCTTGGTTTGTTGAAAATGGCAAAGGCGACAAGAAGATTACATTCCGTCTTCGTGACTGGCTGTTCTCAAGACAACGCTACTGGGGCGAGCCGATTCCAATTATCCACTGGGAAGATGGCACGATGACACCTGTTGAAGAAGCGGATTTACCACTCGTATTACCGGTAACGGATAATATCAAACCAAGTGGAACGGGTGAGTCTCCACTTGCAAACATCGAGGAATGGATAAATGTGACACATCCTGAAACAGGTATGAAAGGTCGCCGCGAAACGAATACGATGCCGCAATGGGCGGGAAGTTGCTGGTATTACTTGCGTTACATCGATCCGGATAACGATGAGATGATCATCGACCCTGAACTTGCGAAACGTTGGTTGCCTGTAGATATCTACGTAGGTGGCGCAGAACACGCGGTTCTACATCTGCTTTACGCACGCTTCTGGCATAAAGTACTTTACGATATCGGTGTTGTACACACGAAAGAGCCATTCCAGAAATTGTTCAACCAAGGAATGATTCTTGGTGAAGGCAATGAGAAGATGTCAAAATCTAAAGGCAACGTTGTCAATCCTGATGATATTGTTCATTCACACGGGGCAGATTCGCTACGTCTTTATGAAATGTTTATGGGACCTTTAGAAGGTTCAAAAGCATGGACGACAAATGGTCTCGATGGAGCTCGTCGCTTCCTTGACCGAATCTGGCGCTTGTTTGTCAATGAAGATGGATCTCTAAGTACGAAAATTGGTGGAAAAACAGGTGGGGCACTTGAAAAGGTCTACCATCAAACAGTGAAAAAGGTGACGGAAGACTTTGAGGGAATGCGTAATAATACTGCGATTTCTCAGTTGATGGTTTTCATAAACGAAGGCTATAAAACAGATACAATTCCAAAAGAATATGTAGAAGGTTTCGTGAAAATGATTTCTCCAGTGGTACCCCATCTTGCAGAAGAGCTATGGGAGAAGTTGGGCCATACGGAGACGATGACGTATGAAACTTGGCCAACATATGACGAATCGAAGCTTGTCGATGATACTGTCGAAATGGCTGTTCAAATTAATGGGAAAGTGCGTGCTAAAATCATCGTATCGAAAGATGTTACGAAGGATGAGCTTGAAAAGCTTGCACTGGAAGATGAACATGTGAAAACACTTCTTGAAGGCAAAGAAGTGAAGAAAGTCATCGCGATTCCAGGAAGACTTATTAATATTGTTGCAGTAGGATAAAGAAAGAAAATCCGCCGAAAGAGATGTATCTCTTCCGGCGGATTTTTTTAGTTGGGTTTCTTGAATCTGGCGTATAGTTTTTCTATTCTCAATGTTTATAAATCAGTCGCGTGCTCTCCTGCATTCATGCCTGCAATTCTGCCAGTAACAAGTGCGGAAGTGATGTTATAACCGCCTGTATAGCCATGAATATCCAAAATTTCACCGCAGAAGTAGAGTCCTTCTTTCTTGCGGGAACCTAACGTTTTTGGAACGATTTCTTTGACAGAGACCCCGCCGCCTGTGACGAATGCTTTTTCAATTGGTTGAGTACCATTGACGTTCATTGAAAAAGCCTTCAATAATTTCGTCAAAGTACGAATTTTTTCTACTTGCATCTGGGCTCCGGTTTCAGTTGGGTCAATTCCCGCCTGGTCGAATAAAAACAGCATCCAGCGTTCAGGTACAATTCCTTTTAACACATTCTTCACGGCTTTCGTTGAATCCGTTTTTAATGATGTGTTGAGCAGTTGGAATACTTTTTCTTCATTGAGTGCAGGCATTGAATCGATTCTCATTTCAACGGGCTTGTTGCCATTTTTCATCCGTTCTTTCACAACGAATTGACTGCATCGTAAAATCGCAGGACCGCTTAAGCCGAAATGGGTGAACAACATGTCCATTTGATGCGTGATAAGATTATTGCCTTTGGCGTTAAGGACCGATACCGCCACGTCACGAAGCGCAAGACCTTGTAGATCCTTTGAGACAATGAAAGGTTCATTTGATAGTAAAGGAACTTCTGTTGGATAAAGTTCTGTCACGGTATGGCCGGCTTTTTCCGCCCATGGATAGCCGTCGCCTGTTGAACCGGTTTGAGGAACCGCTTTTCCACCGACCGCTACAACAACAGCGTGCGAGCGGATTTCCTCGCCAGAATCGAGTCTGACACCAATAATTTGTTCTTCATTCATCAATAGTTTTTTTACGCGCGTTTCTAATCTGACTTCAACATTTAAACGATCCATTTCTTCAAGCAATGCATTGACAACATCTTTTGCTTTATTTGAAACGGGGAACATTCTACCGTGATCTTCTTCTTTCAATGCAACGCCAAGACCCTCGAAAAAGGTAATGATGTCTTCATTATTAAAAACGGCGAAGGGACCGTACAAAAAACGTCCATTGCCTGGAATATTTTTAACGATTTCTTCTTGAGGCAAACGGTTTGTAACGTTACAACGTCCGCCCCCTGAGATGGCCAGTTTAGTGCCAAGTTTTTTACCTTTTTCAAGCAGGAGAACTTTCCTTCCGTTTTCAGCAGCAGCGATTGAAGCCATCAATCCTGATGGGCCTCCGCCAATGATGATGACGTCTGCATCAACATAATTAGTAGTCATTGTATTATCAAGCCTTTCGGTAATGAATTATTAAGTATTAGTTTAACACAGCATCATTAAAAAGCATTGAGGTGGTTGAAAAGGAGAGAAGTAGCAGATGAAAAAATAGCAACCGCATGTGGTACAATTATCATACATGTGAGATTTAAGTGAAGAGGTCTTAGAATGGGTACTCAAGCGGATTTGATGGTGTTTTTCATTTGGTTGCAAACTTCTTTACCAAGACTGAGATGGTACATGTATTGAATTTTAAAGATGAGGAAGCAAAGTTAATGTACTTGAGTATATTTGCTTTGACGAAGAATCGGGAGAGTGTACGGAATGACTAGAGATGAAAATAGCGAAGTTGAAGGACATAGTAGTGAGCAAGTTGAAAATCAAGAGATAACGTATTTAACAAGCGCAGAGAAAGAGCAAATTAGACACGAAGCGTTTCAACAGAAAGAGTGTCAGCGTATCTATAATAAACTGATTAGCCATGCAGGAGGAACGGATATAGTCAGGAAAGGCAGGAGATTGATAGCGAAAAAAATTGCTACCACTTGCTTCCTAAACGCAACAGAGCCTGACTATGAAGAATTTAAGCAAGGTGTACTGATTGCTAACGAAAAAATTAAATTAAAACGAGATTAACCACATTAAACTTGCCTAGCGTTATGAGACATATATAGACTCCCTTCAGGTTGTCTTTTTCCATTACTAAATGGATGAAGGTAGCCTGATTTATCTTGAATTTAATCCCCATTATACGAACTCTGCGATTTTTTATTTGGCGAGTGCCCCTTTGTTTCACTGGTCTATACGTTTTACTCAAACCTTTGTAAGATGCCGACGTCATACATAATGTAAACCACGCTTACAGTTTTTTCAATTCGACACATTTCGCCGTTATTCATTGTGAAAAACGGCGTGTGGGGGTAAACTGTTAAGTAGATTTAGGGAGATTGGAAGGATCAATTATGTCATCAAATCTTGTAAAAGGGACCGCCATACTTACGGTGGGGCTGTTTTTATCTAAAGCACTTGGGCTTTTGTATTTAATTCCGCTTTATGCAATTGTAGGAGAAGAAAATATCGGATTATATCAATACGCTTATATTCCTTACAATATTGCATTGGCCATCGCTATTTCTGGAGCACCATTAGCAATATCAAAATATGTCTCGAAATATAATGCCTTAGGTGATTATGCAACCGGACGGAAATTGCTGAAGTCTGGAATGCTTGTGATGACGCTGACAGGTATTGTTTCATTTATTACTCTCTATTTATTGGCTGAGCCAATTGCTCACCTCGTTCGTAGAGATGAAGAACAAATATTTACGATAGATGATATTGCCGGCGTTATCCGTTGGGTTAGTTATGCACTTCTTGCTGTACCACTTATGAGTATCGTGCGTGGCTTCCTTCAGGGATATCAGAAAATGGAGCCGACAGCAGTGTCGCAACTTGTCGAACAGATTGTTAGAATCATTGTCGTTCTTGGGGGCGCATTTATTGTCGTTAACGTCCTGGATGAATCTCCAAAAGCAGCAATCAGTTTTGCAGTATTCGCAGCATTTATCGGAGCACTAGCAGGTCTTGTAGTCCTCTTTAAATACTGGAAGTCCTATAAGCCTGAACTGGATCATCTGCTTTCGAATAGTCCTCCAGCGAGTAATATTTCTTTCAAAGAGATGTATACAGAAGTATTTGCTTATATATTGCCATTCGTTCTCGTTGGTGTGATCAATCCTCTTTATCAGTTCGTTGACATGATCACATTTAATGAAGCAATGAAATCAATCGGAATGTCTAAGGTTTCCGATACTTACTTAGGGATGTTGAATCTACTGACCCATAAGTTTGTTATGATTCCGGTGATGGTAGCAACTGGATTTTCAATGGCTTTGATTCCGGTCATAACTAGTTATTATGCAAAAAAAGACCAAAAAGGAATCACACGTTCACTTGATCAAACATTTCAAATTATGTTGTATTTGACAGTTCCGATGGTTATCGGATTAATCATCTTATCAAATGAGCTATACCAATTCCTTTATAGTGAAAGTGCTGTCGGAGCAGGAATTCTGGCAAGTTATGCACCAGTCGCTGTTTTGTTCGGATTATATTCAGTGACAGCTGCAATTCTGCAAGGTATTGATCGGCATAAGTGGATTGTGTTTACTTCGTTACTTGGCCTGTTATTTAAACTTGCACTCAATATACCGCTCATTCAAATGTTTGAAACGAATGGTGCTATTCTTGCAACTGCAATTGGATACTCAATCGCAGTAGGCATCAATATCGTCATCATTTCAAAAACCCTTCATTATAAATCGAAGATGGTATTTAGAAGACTAATCCTAATCGCTATATTGAATATCATTATGTTAGTTGCGGTTATGTTTACGCTGAAAGGCTTGACGGCGCTCAGTCCTGCTGACGGAAAAATGCAGTCTCTCTTGTACATTTTTATATGTGCAACAGTTGGTGCAGTCATTTATGGGTATCTGTCACTTAAAACTGGTCTCGCACAGAAGTTATTCGGTGAGCGATTGACTAAATTCACGAAGAAATTAGGCTTTTTAGGAGGAAAATAATGCGTTTAGATAAATTATTGTCAAATATGGGATACGGTACTCGTAAAGAAGTTAAGCAACTTATGAAAAAAGGGGCTGTTCGAGTAAATGAAGATACAGTAAAAGATTCCTCAATGCATGTCAATGTGGACAGTGATGTAGTAACGATACTCGGTGAGCGGGTTGTCTACAAAGAATTTATCTACTTGATGATGAATAAGCCACAAGGTGTATTATCTGCAACGGAAGATTCGAGAGATAGGACAGTTGTTGATCTGCTGGATGAAAAGTATCAGATTTTTGAACCCTTTCCAGTGGGTAGGTTAGATAAAGATACGGAAGGTTTTCTTTTGCTGACAAATGACGGCAAGCTTACGCATAATTTATTGTCTCCTAAAAAAGGTGTCCCGAAAACGTATTATGCACATATCGATGGGATTGTTACGGGGGAAGACGTTGAACGGTTTTTAGAAGGTGTTACATTGGATGATGGCTACGAAACGAAGCCGGGTCAACTGAACATTTTGAAGTCAGATGTCATTTCTGAAGTTGAATTAACAATTACAGAAGGAAAATTCCATCAAGTGAAGCGGATGTTTGAGGCGGTTGACAAGACGGTCATCTACTTAAAACGCTTATCAATGGGACCTTTATCTTTGGATGAAACTCTAGCACTAGGGACATACCGAGAATTGACGGTAGAGGAAATAGAACAGCTCATGCAGATTTCAAAAAAATAAAAAGGGCTGAGCCGTTAGATACGGCTCAGCTTCTTTTATAGTTTAACTAATTCTATAATCTCGTACCGTAGATAACTTCTATTAAGGATATTGCGCTTATAGCCTACGGGTGCCTTTTTAGAGGGCGTCAGGCGCGTTACGCTTAAGATTGTGCCCAGACTGCAGGCGCCAGCCTATATGCCTGCGGAAGCAGGGTTAAGAGCTGGCGCCTTTCGCTTTTCAAGGTTACGTGCGGGTCAAGAAGATAATTTCACTTTTTTTGCTGTCGTTGTCCATTTACCTCGCACCGGGCTCATTATAAGCTCGTTGTATTCCAGGACGTTTAAGTCCCTTTGGACAGTACGGTGAGTGATACCAAATTCTTCTACCAGGTTTTCTGTAGTTACAGTTCCGTTATCAAGGATATAAAAATATACATCTTTGATGCGTGTAAGCATACGATCAGTTGCAGGTTTCAAGTGTGGAATCACCCCTTCATCTTCATTATCCAAAATCATTGGTCATGAGACTTATGAATGTTGCCTAAAGCACGTTGAAATTATTCCTGACACCGCACATCCTTTCGAAAAGGTTGGTACGTCAGATTATTTTTTCTGACAATACCAGTATAACTTATTTATGTAAAGATTGCATGAATTTTTTGTGAAGATTCAGTGAAAGTGGTTTCCACTTTATTTTCTTAGTCTAACGTGTGAAAATAGGGTTATTAAGAAGGAGGGTGTCTTGATTGATGGATTGGAAAATTGAGGCCTTGAAAAACAAAGAGAAGCTGATAGGGGATTTACAGCAATTGATTGCCATTCCTTCTATTTTAGATGAAAGCGCAGCTACGGAAGAAATGCCATTTGGGCCAGAACCGAAACGCGCCTTAGACTGGATATTAGAAGAAGGTAGAAAAGCTGGGATGCTTGTAAAAAATATAGATAATATGGCGGGACATATTGAAATGGGGCAAGGGGATGAACTTTTAGGAATTCTTTGCCACGTTGATGTGGTTCCTGCAGGGAGCAATTGGAATTATGGACCGTTTGCCGGGACGGTGGATGATGATAAGTTATTTGGGCGTGGTGCTATAGACGATAAAGGACCGACAATTGCAGCATGGCACGCGATGAAAATGGTTCAAGAATCTGGAATTATGCTGAATAAGCGAGTGCGCCTCATTATAGGAACAGATGAAGAAAGTGGATTCCGTTGTGTGAAACGCTATTTTGAAAAAGAAGAAATGCCAACGATTGGCTTTGCTCCTGACGCGGATTTCCCAATTATAAACGCTGAAAAAGGAATTGCCTCTGTCCTGTTTAAACAAAAAGCGGTATTTGCTGATCAACAACTCCTGTTTTTCAAATCAGGTAATCGGACAAATATGGTTCCTGATTATGCTGAGGCACATCTTGCGAGGGAAGTCGAAATTGATAATGAGCAATTCGTTACATTTTTAAATATTCATAATGTGACGGGGGGCATTGCCAATGAAAGCGGTCATACTGTCATCAATTTAAATGGGAAATCTGCACACGCGATGGAACCTAACAATGGGATAAATGCAGCTGTACTTTTAGCTTCCTATTTGAATCGTATACTTAAAGAAGGCCCATCGAAGGACTTCACTCAATTCATGTTTGATGCATTTGCAAATGAGTCGCGCGGACTGTTTCTTGGTTTAGCATTCAATGATGAAATGTCGGGAGATACAACGCTGAATGCGGGTATTGTTACCTTTGATTCTAAAACCGGTGGTGAAATCAACGTTAGCATGCGTTATTCAGTCACCTATCCGTTTGAAGAGAAAATAACGACATGTATGGAAAGGTTGGCAGATACGCCATTTTCAATGGATGTAGGATCGAACTCGGAACCCCATCACGTCGATGCTGCTGATCCTCTCATAAGGACTTTACAAGAGGTGTATACTAAGCATACCGGAGAACACGCCGGGCTATTGGCTATTGGCGGTGGCACCTATGCACGCGTCCTTGACAAGGGCGTTGCTTTTGGAATGTTATTTCCTGGTAGGGAAGATGTAGCTCACCAGGCTGATGAATATGTTTATATAGACGATTTAGTGAAGGCAACAGCCATTTATGCAGACGCAATTTGCGGTCTGGCGAGCGGAGAAACGAAAGGGGAATAAAGATGACAGTGTATTTTGTTGACGGACAGTTTACTGAGCGAGAAGGATTAAACATTTCGATTGACGATCGTGGATATTATTTTGGTGATGGTGTCTATGAAGTGATTAAAGTATATGGTGGAGAATTGTATACGGCAGAAGAACATATCAATCGTTTGTATCAAAGTGCTGGAAAAATAAAGTTAGCAATACCTTATGCAGAAGTCCAATTGATGGAGATTGCACGTCAATTAGTAGCTGCTAATAATATTTTAGTTGGTCATGTCTATCTGCAGATTACACGCGGCTCCGCACCTCGACTTCACCAATTTCCTGATTTATCGGTTTCGCCAGTCGTTACTGCATATGCGGTCAACAACCCAAGACCTTTAACAGATATTGAAAACGGAGTCCGAGTTAAAACCGTGGCAGATGTTCGCTGGTTGCGCTGTGATATTAAAAGTCTAAACTTGCTTGGAAATGTTCTCGCTAAACAAGAAGCTATAGAAGCAGGTTGTAGCGAAGCGCTACTTCATCGTGATGGTGTTGTGACGGAAGGATCTGCATCAAATATGTTCGGCGTAAAGGATGGAGCAGTTTATACTCATCCGGTTACGAATCTTATATTGAATGGAATCACGCGACAAGTTGTGCTTGAGCTCTGCAAGGAACAAGGGATTCCATTTATAGAAAAATCATTTACATTGGACGAAGCATTCGAAATGGATGAATTCTTTTTAACGTCAACAAGTTCTGAAGTAATGCCGGTCATTTCAATCGACGATCGGCTTTTAGGGTCAGGAGTACCGGGGCTTGTGACGAAAAAGTTACAAGAAGCATTTGTGGTACAGATTCCGACTTTCATCTCGGGTAATTAATGATAGACAGTATGTGATCGGAGTGATTGGACATGGCGCAACTTGTCAAACTGCTCGACTATGTCTCCCGTTACGAACAGGATCTATCACGTTACCCTTCACAGTATATCCGCTTAAAAAGATATCAATGGGAACGTATGAAGACCCAATGGGAAAGTGGCGCAGATTTATCAGAATGGCAACAGGTGATTCAAGATAATCCAGTAGAACCGATTGAGGGAAAATGGTTTTCCCCTCTAGTCCGGCTCTTTGGTCAACGGAGAACGGGACTGTCAGAAATAGAACCTGCTAATGAAGAGATTGTAAGTGAAGATGAAGAAGACAATTTCGGCTTTAACCCGAACTTAATTCATAACCCATCCAATTTAGAACAATTAAGAAAACTGTATTTGGATCAACTTTTTCATTTTCAGATAAAATGGGCTAGCTCCACATTAATGGATAAGTCGAAAGTCAATACTCGTTTTACGCGAGATACCCTTTTAAGGAGTTTGGCCCAGCAGCTTCCAGACAATTATTTATTGTTCTATTACCCGATTCTGTTATTAAAAAAAGCGCCTGTGGAACTCGATATTATCATCGTGACACCAGTTGAATGCCAATGCATAACTGTACTTGAATCAGAGAATCTTGCGGCTTATAGCGGTAGCGGAGACAGATTCTGGCTAAAGAAGTCAGGTAACAAAGATTCGAAAATACTAAGTCCGCTTATCGCGCTAAATCGAACTGAAAAAATTATAACTAGCATATTTAATGCTCAAAAAATTGATTTTCCTATTCGGAAATATTTGGTTTCACGAAATGGGTATATCGATCACCCTGGAAAGGCATTCGATGTTGAAATTGTTGATAGGCGATCCTACGAGGAATGGTTTTCTAGGCTCAGTAAATCGTCTGTGCCAATGAAATCGACACAGTTCAAAGCAGCCCAATCAATTCTTAATGTGGGACAAACAACTTCGATTAGCAGATTATTTGGTCCTGATGACGAACAACCCGCTGAAGAATAATTAATTATAAATAGAAAAGAGTGTATATAATGCGACTTCGCAATAAACCATGGGCGAGGGACTATATGGCAGAACACCCCGATGTCCTTTTAGCAGAACCAGAAAAAATGATAAATGGGTGGCATACCCTTTTTGGAAACGACAATCCGATTCATATAGAAGTCGGATCAGGAATGGGTCAATTTATTATCGGCATGGCAATTGCCAACCCAAATGTGAATTATATCGGTATTGAACATTTTGATAATGTGATTGTTTCAGCACTTGAAAAAGCGGTGGAAGCAAATAAACCATCTAATTTACGATTGTTTCGTGCAAATGGAATGGATCTTGCAAAGATCTTCCATATAGGAGAAATCGACAGAGTATATTTGAATTTTTCCGATCCTTGGCCGAAAGCTAGAAATGCCAAACGGAGATTAACACATGAAACATTTTTAAAGTTATACGAGGAAGTACTCGCGCCCGGAGGGGAAATTCATTTTAAAACGGATAACCGTCTTCTGTTCGAATACTCACTTGTATCTATGTCGCAGTACGGTATGAAACTTTGTTTAGTATCCCTCGATTTACATGCAGAAATGCCGGAGGATAATATAATGACGGAATACGAAGAGAAATTTTCAGCTAAAGGTCATCCGATATACAGACTTGAATCCAGATTTACAAACATGTAAGTTAATTAGGGAATGGGGGCTGTTTCATGGATACATATACATTTCATGCAATGAAGTTGACATGGCTAGATGGCAGCGGAAATTATTTAGACGGTGGGACAATGTTTGGTGTTGTTCCAAAAGCTCTCTGGTCGAAGCGCTATGAATCGGATGAACAAAATCGTATTAAAATGAGAAATGATCCGATTCTGATTCAGTTCGCAGGGAAAAATATATTGATTGACACTGGTCATGGAAATGGGAAAATGTCTGAAAAGACGAAAAGAAATTTGGGGATTTTCGGAGATTCGAAGGTGGTAGAGAATCTGTCCCAGCTCAACCTGTTAGCTGAAGATATTGATATAATTTTAATGACGCACTTGCATAATGACCACGCGGCTGGTTTGACAGAATGGCGTGAAGGGAATCTAGTTTCCGTTTTTCCAAATGCAACTATTTTTGTTTCGAAAATTGAATGGGACGAAATGCAAAGCCCGAATATTCGTTCCAGAAATACATATTTAAAAGAAAACTGGGAGCCTGTTCAACAGCAGGTAAAGACATTTGAAGAAAGCATGACGATCATGCAGGGGATTGAAATGGTTCATACAGGCGGTCATAGCAATGGTCATAGTATTATCAAATTGACGCAAGGTGGCGAGACGATTCTTCATATGGCTGATATCATGCCTACTCAGGCACACAGTAATCCATTGTGGGTATTGGCTTTTGATGATTACCCGATGACATCGATTTTTGCAAAAGAGAAATTGATGAAAGAAGCACTTGCGGGGAGTTATAGATTTACTTTTTATCATGATGCTTATTACAGACTAGTGAGATGGGATACAAGCGGAAAAGAAATTATCGAATCAATTAAAGTTTCAGGTAAATAAAAAAACCGCCACACGCCCGGAGATTTCCGGGCGTGTGGCGGTTTTTTATTAGGATTTTACTAGTTCAACAACTGTACCCGTTTTTGCGTCGGCCGCAAATTCGAATTGTTCCAGTACACCTTCTTTAATCCGTGATATGCCACCACGGTAAACATCCATTGTAATTACATTGTTCGTGTATGGCTCAGTTTTCATGACGATCCATGAACCATCTATTGGACCTTCGTTTTTAAAAGCATCTTTAATTGTGTTTAAAACCGAGTCTGCAGAAACATTCTGATTCATACGGTCGATTGATTCACTGACAATAACTCCAGCAGCAACACCTGTCAACACACCAGCTAGGAAATCTTTTAACTTCATATTCATTACCCCCTACAATCGGTATTTCAACTAGTGTACCACAAATTTACTTATCTTTGCCAAGCTAGCCAATGGAAATAGTAATTCGATTAACGAATTAATCGTTGGAAAGTTTCTGACTAATCGACTACACTAATTACAGTAGATCAATACATGATAAGTAGGGGGCAATATTCAATGCACAAAGATACACTTGAGATGTTTAAAACGTTGACTGAACTTCCGGGCGCACCGGGTAATGAACATGCTGTGCGTGATTATATGCGGGGTGAACTTGCTAAGTATTCCGATGAGTTAATTCAAGATAATCTGGGTGGTATTTTCGGTGTCAGAAAAGGTCCTGAAGATGGTCCGCGTATTATGGTTGCGGGCCATATGGATGAAGTCGGATTCATGGTGAGTCAAATAACGGATAATGGAATGATCCGTTTTCAGCCGCTTGGCGGATGGTGGAGCCAAGTCCTTCTAGCGCAACGTGTTGAAATTATAACGGTAAACGGTCCCGTAACTGGTGTGATTGGTTCGATTCCACCGCATTTGCTAAGTGATGCAGTGCGGAACAAGCCGATGGACATTAAAAATATGCTAATCGATATTGGTGCAGATAATAAGGAGGACGCAATAACAATCGGCATCCGTCCTGGTCAACAAATTGTACCTGTTAGCCCGTTCACACCACTGGCAAATAACAAGAAAATACTTGCTAAAGCATGGGATAACAGATATGGCTGCGGTCTAGCCATTGAGTTACTAAAAGAAGTACATGGTGAAGTGTTGCCAAATAATTTGTACTCAGGAGCAAACGTACTTGAGGAAGTCGGTCTCCGTGGAGCCGCAGCGGCTGCAACAATGATCAATCCAGATTTGTTTTTTGCGTTAGATGCGAGTCCTGCAAATGATGCTGCTGGTGATAAAAGTGAGTTTGGTCAACTTGGAAAAGGTGCATTACTTCGTCTTTTTGATCGCACGATGGTAACACATCGTGGCATGCGCGAATTTATCCTTGATATGGCAGAAACACATAACATTCCTTATCAGTACTTCATCTCACAAGGTGGGACGGATGCTGGTCGAGTTCATACATCCAATGAAGGAGTTCCAAGTGCTGTGATTGGCATATGTTCACGCTATATTCATACATCGGGATCAATCATCCATACAGATGACTATGCGGCGGCAAAAGAACTACTTGTGAAATTAGTACAAGCAAGTGATAAAACGACAGTGGAAACAATCAAAAGCAATGTTTGAGTATTGCGCTATTATAGACTGATTAAGGTCGTCCTAGCACTCCCTAATAATGTGCCAGGACGACTTTCTACATGGATAAATCGGAGGGGAAGTTGAATGGATTTTATGATTGGTTCTGTCAATGTGGCAAAAGTAACAGCTGCAAATGATGTGATTTCTCACTACTTCCCACATTCAATCATTTCAAGCGTTGAAGTAGGTTCGGGCGTTTCTAATCAACCGTACGGTGACGAGGATACAAGGTTAGGAGCAATCAATCGTGCTTTACGAGCTGCAGGCAAGAACGGAGAAACGATTGGAATCGGGCTTGAGGGTGGCGTTCGTTTAATCGATGAGCAAATGTATCTTTGTAATTGGGGAGCTCTCGTACTTCCAAATGGAAAAAGGTTTACGGCTGGTGGAGCACAAATACCCTTACCGCAAGAAATTGCGGTAAGGGTGGCAGCGGGAAACGAACTTGGCCACGTTGTCGATACCTATTTTGAATCGAGTGGAATCCGAAGTAAAGAAGGAGCGATAGGCATGTTTACTGCAGGTGCGGTAAATCGTAATGACCTATTTAAACATATTATGCAACTACTAATCGGACAATTAAAATACTATCAACGTTCACAGTAATTACGAAGTTGCCACATCTATAAGTTGTAAGAGGTTGCAACAGGAGAGTAACATCTTTAAAATGGTTATGGAGTTCAAATTAATGATTGGAGGAAATCGAATGTTCCGGAAATGGAAATTCATATTCCTGATGATGATATCCATTATACTGCTTACAGCATGTGGAAAATCGCTTGATGAAAGAGCTACTGCAGGAATCGAGGCGGCGCGAGAAGCATTTCAATTGAATGATAAAAGTCCTACTGAAGAAATAGATGGTATTAAATTATACAAGCCTGCCGGGTTTGCGATGAATGATAGTTCAGATGAGCAAAATATCGTCTTTACAAAAAATGATGAGACGTTCATCCTTTTTATTAATCCAAATGAGAAGAGTGACAGTAAACTATTTTATGATTTGCTCCTAATCGATAAGAGTAAAGAAATTATTGAGCAAGCCACATTCTCTGATGATGGCACATTCGGTTTCGCAGCGGTTGTAAAAAGCGGTGAGGATAATGTGGAGCTTATTGTAAGTGTAGGTGGATCCAAAATCACGACAATGACAAAAAAGAAAAAAATTGAAGAAAACTTACCGAAGATGATGGAAATCGTACGGTCTATTGAGCAGAGTTCTACTACAACTGCCGAGTAGGCAAAATGATTCAGTTATCCGATAAATGGAGGCAAAAAGATCTATGAATTCTCAAAAACTGGTATCAATCTTAAAAGAACAACTTTCATCCGAACATTTTATTTGGAAGTTCGACCGGAAAGCGGATAAGGTTCGTCTTGAGCATTCGATTCTTAAAAAAGGAATGGATATATCGCTCCCGGAAATTCTGGTTAAATATGAACGCAAAAAGGAAGTAGCTATAAAAGAAATAGTCTATACAATTGGGGAAACATTTAAAGCGATGGAAAAAGAACAATCAGAAGGATTTGTAGATAGCGCAGTCATTTTCCCGGTTATTAGATCATCTTCATTTCCTGAGGAATCAGCTGCTGGGCATCGATTTCTAATGAAAGAGCATACTGCGGAAACGCGTATCTATTATGCACTCGACCTTGGAACTACTTACCGATTAGTTGACGAAAGTATGCTTGAATCAATCGGAATGTCTGAAATGGAAGTAACAGAATCTGCACTTTTCCGTGTTAGGGCATTGCCAACTGCTATGAAACAAGATGAAGTGTCGGGGAATATCTTTTACTTTATCAACAATAATGATGGCTACGATGCCAGTAGGATACTTAACAGTGCATTCTTGAAAGAGATGGCAGGAAAAGTTGAAGGACATATGACCGTTTCCGTCCCACATCAAGACGTGCTAATAATTGGTGATATCCGAAATGATACAGGTTATGATGTGCTGGCACAGATGGCTATGCATTTCTTTACAACAGGCGCTGTTCCAGTAACCTCTCTGTCATTCATCTATGACGATGGTAAACTGGATCCAATTTTTATCATGGCTAAAAATCGTTTGGCAAGAAGGGAAGGCAAGAAAAAATGAATGTATTTTATAATTTAGATGGTGTTGGGGATGTATTGCTATTTCAACTTACACTTACACGGCCGCAAGCGGTTATCTCGAAATCGTCAGGAGATGTAACGTTAATTCAAGATGAGGCGACTGAAGAAGTAATTGCATTTAACCTCTTCAAAGCATCGACTTATTTGGATATTCAAACAGTCGGCGAAGTTGAATTAACTGAAGACGTAGTTAAACGACTTCAAGAAGCGCTTTTGAAGAATAACGTGGAACTTAAACTTGATGTTGATTTTACTCCGAAATTTGTTGTAGGGCATATATTGAAAAAAGAAAAACATCCTGACGCGGATAAATTGAGTGTTTGTCAAGTAGATATAGGAGAAAAGGCGGTCCAGATTGTCTGTGGTGCACCGAACGTAGAGGAAGGGCAGAAAGTTGTTGTCGCAAAAGTTGGCGCCGTTATGCCATCAGGAATGGTTATACGAGATGCGGAACTTCGCGGAGTCCCTTCGGCTGGGATGATATGCTCAGCTAAAGAACTTGGGTTGGTTGATGCCCCTGTAGAAAAAGGGATTTTAGTTTTAGATAGCCAGGCTATAGCTGGAGAAGCATTCAATAAGTAGGAGACCGGAAGCGTACCGATATGGTACGTTTTTCTTATTTATGTTATTGATTTGATTTAGTCGTGTCAGTACTGTTAAAATAGAGTGATTGACATGAAAAGAGTGATAGTCTTGAGTTGGTTTAAAAAGATTACTAGCAGGTTATTTGGAACGGATGAAATTAACGAACAAGAAAATGTACATTATGAAAAAAGTGAAATTGAGGATTCGTTACATAAACTAGACAGAAAGAATAGTGCATCCTTTCGTTTTCCAATTATCTCGGATGCAGAAATTTATGGCTGGGATGATGGACCAACGAAAGAACATGAAAAACCTGAATCTAAACCTCATATGGAAAAAGAAGAGATTGATAGCTATGAAACAAAACCACTTTATGAGAACGATAAATGGCCGAGTGATACTAGACCTGTAAATGTATATAGGTCTGAATCGGCATTGAAGTATGGAAAGGGAAAAGAAGTAGTTAAAAGACCTTCTTCTCCACCGGATAAAACGAATAAAGACAAATTACCTTCGAGAGCAAGTACGACCGTCCAGAAACGTTCAAGTAAACCATTTACACCGACTGCAGTACCTTCTCCCGTTTATGGATACACAAACCCTGGGAGGTCAGCGTCGAAATCAATTATTGTGGAAGACATGAAACAGGAACCGCTGAATTTTGAAGTTGAAAATATTAACAAAGAGCAACTGTTGCCAGGGAATGAAAAGAAAGCGTTTATAGTAGCATCATCGGAAAAAGAAATTGTGCCTGATCGAACCGATATAATTGAAGTAAATACTCAAGATGAGCTAGTTAAAACGGAGTCAACAGTTGAAGTAGATACTCAAGCTGAGCTTGTTAACACGGAATCAATAATTGAAGTAAATACTCAAGATGAGCTAGTTAAAACGGAGTCAACAGTTGAAGTAGATACTCAAGCTGAGCTTGTTAATACGGAATCAATAATTGAAGTAAATACTCAAGATGAGCTAGTTAAAACGGAGTCAACAGTTGAAGTAGATACTCAAGCTGAGCTTGTTAATACGGAATCAATAATTGAAGTAAATACTCAAGCTGAGCTAGTTAAAACGGAGTCAACAATTGAAGTAGATACTCAAGCTGAGCTTGTTAATACGGAATCAATAATTGAAGTAAATACTCAAGATGAGCTAGTTAAAACGGAGTCAACAGTTGAAGTAGATACTCAAGCTGAGCTTGTTAATACGGAATCAATAATTGAAGTAAATACTCAAGCTGAGCTAGTTAAAACGGAGTCAACAATTGAAGTAGATACTCAAGCTGAGCTTGTTAATACGGAATCAATAATTGAAGTAAATACTCAAGATGAGCTAGTTAAAACGGAGTCAACAGTTGAAGTAGATACTCAAGCTGAGCTTGTTAATACGGAATCAATAATTGAAGTAAATACTCAAGCTGAGCTAGTTAAAACGGAGTCAACAATTGAAGTAGATACTCAAGCTGAGCTTGTTAATACGGAATCAATAATTGAAGTAAATACTCAAGATGAGCTAGTTAAAACGGAGTCAACAGTTGAAGTAGATACTCAAGCTGAGCTTGTTAATACGGAATCAATAATTGAAGTAAATACTCAAGCTGAGCTAGTTAAAACGGAGTCAACAATTGAAGTAGATACTCAAGCTGAGCTTGTTAATACGGAATCAATAATTGAAGTAAATACTCAAGATGAGCTAGTTAAAACGGAGTCAACAGTTGAAGTAGATACTCAAGCTGAGCTTGTTAATACGGAGTCAACAGTTGAAGTAAATATTCAAGATGAACTCATTGAAATGGACTCAAGAATAGTAGAAGATGTGATTTCGGAAGCAGCAGCAGATGTTACAGAGATTCCTGAAGTTGAAGTTGTTGAAATAGAATCTAGAGTAACAGAAGAAGACTTCGTAGGAATTATTAAAGGCACACCGGAACATACTAATACTGAGTTAACAGAAATGACGGAGCATCCTATTACAGAGGAATTGACAGTAGAACAATATCCAGAAAAAATAAAAGAACGCATTGTTCCTTTTAATGTATTGATGCTGAAATCCGATAAAGAGAAAATGAAGTCAGTAATAGCTGATAATCCGAAAAAGGTTATTAAAAATGATACTGTAATGAAAAAAGATGTAAAACCTGACGAACCAATACTTGACCCACGAGAAAAAAGTTTAATCAATCCAGACAGAATAGATAGCGATAATAAAGAAGAGGAAGAGCCATATTACGCTTTTCCATCACTTGACTATCTGATTCCACCCGAAGCACAAATCGAGGACACCGAATGGCTTGAATCGCAGTCGGGAAAACTTGAGGAAGCGTTGTCTCATTTTGCGGTCAAGGCAACTGTCATTGAAGCGATGCAAGGTCCGACAGTTACTCGTTTTGAACTTACTGTCGGAGTTGGTACAAAAGTAAGCAAAGTAAGGAACTTGACCGATGACTTGAAACTTGCGCTTGCAGCGGAAGACATTCGGATACAAGCGCCAATTCCAGGGAGAAGTTCCATCGGTATCGAAATCCCGAATCGAAAGACGAGAGCAGTTAGGATATCCGAGGTTATCGCAACAGATCAGTTTAGAACATCTTCCTCACCTTTAGAGGCTGTGCTTGGTCTAAGTCTGACGGGAACACCCGTAACCTTGGATTTACGGAAAATGCCGCACGGGATGATTGCGGGCGCTACAGGTTCAGGTAAATCCGTCTGCATTAATTCGATATTGGTGAGTTTGCTTTACAAAGCTACACCAACAGATTTGAAAATGATGCTTATAGATCCAAAAATGGTTGAACTTGCACCATTTAATGGTATTCCACATCTAATCAGCCCAGTAATTACAGACGTCAAAGCAGCAACTGCTGCTTTGAAATGGGCAGTTGCAGAAATGGAAAGACGGTATGAGTTACTTGCTCATGCAGGCGTCAGGGATATTGAACGTTATAACAAAGCAGTTGTAGAAAGTCGCAGGTTCTCATTGAAAATGCCTTATCTGCTTATTGTAATTGATGAACTTGCCGATTTGATGATGATTGCGCCGGCAGATGTTGAAGTGTCGATTAGTCGCATCGCACAGAAAGCACGTGCATGTGGTATTCACTTAATCATCGCCACTCAGCGGCCTTCTGTCGATGTAATCACGGGCACAATTAAAGCAAATATTCCTACACGTATTGCATTCTCAGTTTCATCCCAAATTGATTCAAGAACAATTATTGATTCTCCTGGAGCGGAAAGACTGCTTGGAAAAGGAGATATGCTTTATATTGGAAACGGACAATCTTCAAATGTTCGTCTGCAGGGTACATTTGTCACGGACGAGGAAATAGAACGTATAATAGAACACGTACAGAACGAGGCGTCACCCGAGTATTTATTTGGTCAAGATGAACTTCTCGCAAGTAGTATTGAAGAAGAAGAAGGCGATTCACTTTTCGAAGAGGCTTGTCTCTTTATTCATGAAACAGGCAGTGCATCTACATCATTATTACAACGCAATTTCAGCATAGGCTATAATCGGGCTGCCAAACTGATTGACCGAATGGAAAAGAACGGTTTCATATCAGGTCAGCGAGGTAGTAAGGCACGGGATGTTTTTTTAACAGAGAGTGATTTAGAGCAGCTTACAGAACGTTAGGAATAATAACCTGCTTGATGAAGTACAGGTATAATAGAATAGTCCATGAAATTCGGAAAAAGATAATTAGTTTTAATTAAGGGGAACAGAAATGATCCCGGGAGGTTTCAATATGACGTTGTTTCATTTTACTGGCATTAAAGGATCCGGAATGAGTTCGCTTGCACAGATACTCCATGATTCTGCCCATGAGGTACAAGGTTCAGATGTAGAAAAATGGTTTTTTACAGAAGATCCACTTCATGAAAGAGAAATACCTATTTTAGCATTTGATGAAAAAAATATTAAACCAGGAATGATCATTATTGCAGGAAATGCTTTTCCTGACAGTCATTCGGAGCTTGTTAAAGCAAAAGAGCTAGGTCTCGAGATTATTCGCTACCATGACTTTTTAGGCCAATATATGAAAAAATTCATTTCTGTCGGAGTGACGGGGTCACACGGTAAAACGTCGACTACTGGTTTACTTGCCCATGTATTATCCGGACATTCACCCACTTCATACTTAATAGGAGATGGTACTGGCAGCGGTCCAGTAGATAGTGAATACTTTGTCTTCGAAGCATGCGAGTACAAACGCCATTTTCTTGCATATGAACCTGATTATGCAATCATGACGAATATCGATTTTGATCATCCTGACTACTTTAAAGATTTAGCGGATGTGATGGATGCTTTTGGAGAGATGGCGCTGCGGGTGAAAAAAGGCCTGATAGCTTGTGGTGATGATAGGCACCTGCAAAAAATTCAAGCAAATGTACCTGTCGTTTATTATGGGTTTGATGATTCGAATGATTTTGCAGCTAATAATATTACCAAAACGGTAGAAGGATCGACATTCGATGTCTATGTACGCAATGAATTTTATCACACTTTTTCAATTCCGCTAGCTGGGGATCATGCAATCTTAAATTCACTTGGTGTTATCGCTCTTTGTCATTATGAAGGGGTTAAAGCATCGATTATCCAAGAAAGGTTATCTACTTTTAATGGTGTGAAAAGAAGGTTTACTGTAATTGAAACGGAAGGTAGAATTATTGTAGATGACTATGCTCACCATCCGACTGAAATTCAGGCGACATTACAGTCAGCTAAGCAGAAATATCCGGACCGAGAAATTGTAGCTATATTTCAACCGCATACATTTACGAGAACGGCAGCCCTTATGGGAGGATTTGTAGAAAGTCTTTCAACTGCTGATCACATCTATCTATGTGATATATTTGGATCAGCACGTGAAGAAGCTGGAAATCTAACCATTAATGATTTAATCAGTAAGATTCCAGGCGCTAAACACCTGGAACTCGAAAATATCGAAGAACTTGAAATGAATAACCCAGCAGTTTATTTATTCATGGGTGCGGGTGATGTTCAGAAATACTTGAACGCATTCAAATCATTTATCGAAACAAAGGAAACAGCTTAATCCTACGGGATTGGCTGTTTTTTCCGTTTGTAAAAACACTAAGACGTGTATTTTGTTAAATTGATTTTCGTTACCATGAAGGAAATTGAAGATTTGTGTCGAAGTAGTTCTAGAGACATAACGTTTACTTTGTCCCGAAAAAGGGTATACAAAGATATATGAGCATTTGAAGGAGGCAGTGCCTTGGAAAATCTTCTGTACATAGCGGCAATTGTCGCTGCAATCGCATTCTTAATTTTATGCGTAAGCCTAGCAATGACACTGTTCTCATTGAAGAACACATTAAAGGGTGTTTCTGAAACGATGGAAGGGCTAACCTCACAACTTGAAGGAGTAACAACTGAAACGACAGAGCTTCTTCATAAAACCAACAACCTTGCCGAAGACATTCAGTTGAAAGCAGAAAAGTTAAACACAGTAGTGGATGCTATGAAAGGGGTAGGTGAGTCCGTGACGGATCTTAACTCTTCCGTTCGTCGGGTTTCCGCCAACATAACTACTGAAGCAGAACGAAACAGCGATAAGATTGTCCAGGTCGTTCAATGGAGCAGTGTAGTTATGGGCATAATGGATAAGCTGAAAGAACGAAAGACAAGCAGTACTGGTTGGACAGCTTATACGCCTGTACCTGGACAAAAAAGATTACCCAGCCCTATTGATCGTTAATAGGAAAAGGTTAAAACATGACACTGTATTTGAAAATAGGAGGAATCGATTATGAATGAAGACCGCAAAGTGAAACCGAACTATAATGACCCTAATTCCAACAAAGACTACAATTCAGGGAGCAGCAAAGAATATGAGAATTCTTATGGCGAGCCGTCTTACTTGCCGGCAAATTATGATCACAATCGAGTCTATACCAATTCTTTTTATGAAGATGAAGAAAGTTCAGGAGCAGGTAGTTTCCTAGCCGGCGCATTAGTCGGGGGAGTGATAGGAGCTGCGGCAGCACTTTTCCTTGCACCGAAATCAGGAAGTGAAATGCGTGGAGATCTTACAACACAGGCGTCACACTTAAAAGATAAAAGTATTGAAATCAGTTCAGTGGCAAAAGAAAAAGCAACGGGATTGACTTCAGCTGCAAAAGAGAAAACTGGAGAATTTTCAAAAACAATTCAGGAGCAATCAGGACAACTGGTCGATAAAGTAAAATCGATGAAATCAAAAACTTCTGTTCCGATGGATGATGGAACAGCATCCTCCGAAGGAGAAGAATCGGTTGATTTCATAGATACTGCTAAAACGAAATTAGAGGATGCATATGAGGCTGGTGAAGAACAAGTGACTGCTACTGCAGATGCATTGCAAAAAGCAGTTGCTAAGTCTTCTAACGACGCTGAAAAGGCTGAAACAGGTAATAGCGATGTTGCGTATAGCAACAGCGAGAATCTTGGGAAAGATAAAATCACAAACCAGAATTATGTATCAGACACGCTTGGTAAATAAAAAACTGTACTTTAGAAAGTCCGTCTACCCAATTTAGGTAGACGGACTTTTTATGTGAAGACAATCTCCAAGATATCTCCGCCATCTATCGGATCGTTGAATCCAATTGGTTTGCTGTTTCGTAGCAGCTGATACTGGCTTGGCGAATTTTCAGGCATACTATAATCGGTAAATGCAAAGATATCACTGAAGCGGATAGGACTTTCAGTCAATGTAACAAAATCGAGACGGTCGCCTTGTTTTGTAGTTTGGGAACCTTGAACAGTAAGTCCATTTAAAGTAATAGCAAGTCGCTGTTTTTGAATCGCAACTTCCTCGTTATTGAAAAAAACCGTTATGATATCATTCGTTTTTTTTCCTATTTCTAAAATTACTTCATCCACTGTTGGAAAAGGATGGATTTGTATATTAATTTCGTCACCCTCATTGATAACTTGTTGAAGTCGCGCGGGAATCCCGTTGACGAAAAGTTCAGCAGTCTTTCTTTTCAATGTGACTGGTTTCTGATTGACTGTTAATGTGAATGTATTTTTATCTAAAAAATTACTATGATCGGTATTTTCTAATATTGCTGCGAGTGTTTTAGTATGGGAAGCAGAAATCTTATCTCGATCTTTAATAGGGGTGTGTATACTTCTAGAAAACCCATTAATATGAATGGATGGTTCCAATTTGATAGGAACTCCATCAATTGATGCATTGATGGGTATCAAATTTTCGAGAAGATCACTTACTTTAGCGGATGCATCTAAACCGTTAATACCAGGCATCAACTCGATTATGTCTCCGTTTGTAATCGGTTTTTTTGTACTAACAGGTAAGCCATTTAACAGAATAATTGAAGGGGTACCATGCTCGCCAGGTATTAATATGTCATTATCATTTACCGTGACGGTCATCCCGAGACCTGGGCTTCCATATAATTGGCGGGCCTTAATATTTGCCGCAAGAAGCGCGTCTCCGACAGTCATTTCCTTCAATTCAAATAGTCTAAGCACTTTATTGTTTACAGATATTAACATGTATTGGATTGGCGCTCTTCTTGCAGCAATAGCGATTCCAATCGGAGTTACTAATTCAGGTGAAGAAACGATACTAGGCTCTAAAGTGACTCCAGTAAGTGCATCTAGTCCGCGGATCCCGACTCTGTTTTCAGGTAAATCTAGACATATGCTAATTTCTTTGGCTAGTCCGGGTGTTAAGCTACCGCCACCCACAAGCATGATTGCTTTCGGTGATTTTGCATTATTAAGTCGTTTGACCTAACCTGAAATCGATTTTGCTAGTAAATCTACAGCAGGCTTGATAATAACAGCTACTTCACTGGATTCAACTTCTTGCTCGCAGCCTAGAATATCAGTCATGATTACAATTTCATCTGTGGAAATTCTTTTTTTTGCGCTTTCAGCTAACGGGAAATCCAATAAGTAATGATTGCTTAATGCTTCAGTAATTTCATCCCCCGCAACGGGTACCATGCCGTAAGCGACAACGGTGTTGTTATCGGTGATTGCGATGTCTGATGTACCCGCACCTATATCGACAAGCGCGATGTTTAAACGCCTCATGGAAGGCGGAATCAGGACATTGATAGCAGCTATCGGTTCAAGTGTTAATGCTTCCATTTCGAGACCGGCATGTTTGAGTGCTGAAAGAAGAGATTCAACAACTACGCGAGGAAGGAAAGTGGCGATAACGTCGACAGATGCTGACCTTCCCGCCTGTTCAATCAAGCTACCGATTACCTCACCTTCAAGCTTATAATGAAGGACCGAATAGCCGACACAATAATAATAGTCATCTGCTGTAACAGCATCTGAGGACAATAGTTTTTGTTGGGCTTGCTGGACTGCGGCAAGTTCCAGACGATTGATATCTTCAGAGGAAATAAGTGACCTTTCTGAAATATCGACAGCCATTGATCCCTCTGAAGTCTTCAACGCTCTGCCCGCAGCTGCGACACTAACCCGTTTTAAAGGACCATGCCGTTCCTCAAGTAGTTTTTTAATATCAGTTATGACTCCTGCAACACTTAAAATATTATGTATTTGTCCATCAATCATTGAACGCTCTATGTGTTCAATTGAAACGAGGTCAGCTACATGGAAGTTTCCCTTGTCTTCTGTTAGGATGATTCCCACGACGGAACGTGTTCCGATATCGAGCGCAAATAATGTGGTAGCCAGAACTTTTCACCCTTTCTGTCGTTAAATGTAACGTATTTAGAAGAATAAGTAGAAATAACGTGACTTTTCAAATAGTCTTCTTTATAATAGGTCTATTATCAAAAATGTAACATATATTCTTCTCTACTGAAAGGGAATTATATGTGCGGGGAGGAGACGGACTGATGAGACAACATGATTTAGATGAATTACGCGGCCGTGTTAACGAGCTGAACGTCAAAGTATTGGATTTGATTAACGAAAGAACAACAGTAGTCAAAGAGATTGGGAAAGTTAAAGAAAAGCAAGGTGTAAACAGATATGATCCGCTACGTGAACGTGAAATGCTTAATTTCCTGAAAGAATCTAACAATGGTCCGTTACCTAACGGAGTTCTTGAACAGATTTTTAAAGGTATTTTCATGTCAGCACTTGAAATACAAGAAGATGAACAGCGCAATGCATTGCTTGTATCCCGTAAACGAAAAGCGGAGGATACGATTGTAGACATTAATGGACATAAAATTGGTGATGGAACACCATCTTTCATTTATGGTCCATGTGCTGTTGAATCATATGAGCAGGTCTTAGCCGTTGCACAGTCTATCAAAGCAAAAGGACTGACAATGATTAGAGGCGGCGCATATAAACCCCGTACTTCGCCATATGATTTCCAGGGACTCGGTCTTGAAGGTTTAAAAATACTGAAACGTGTCGCTGATGAAACAGGTCTTTCGGTTGTAACGGAAATCATTACACCTTCTCATCTAGAAGAAGCTCTTGAATATATCGATGTTGTCCAAATCGGTGCACGTAACATGCAAAACTTTGAATTGCTGAAAGAAGCAGGTATGATTAATAAACCGGTTCTTTTAAAACGTGGATTAGCAGCTACAATCGATGAATTCATTCATGCAGCTGAATATATAATTTCAAAAGGCAATAGCCAAATCATCCTTTGTGAACGCGGTATCCGTACATATGAACGGGCAACTCGCAATACATTAGATATTTCTGCTGTTCCAATCTTGAAAATGGAAACACATCTGCCGGTCTTTGTTGATGTAACACACTCAACAGGTAGAAAAGACTTGTTACTTCCAACGGCGAAAGCTGCGATAGCAGTAGGCGCAGATGGCGTAATGGCTGAAGTGCATCCAGATCCGGCTGTAGCATTATCCGACTCTGCACAACAGATGGATCTGCAACAGTTCGATGAATTTTACGAAGCAATTCAGCAATTCATGAACACGCACACAACAATCTCTTGAGTAGACGCCGGACCTAATAGGTTCCGGCGTTTTGAATACATAAAGTAAGTATGAGTATGGAAGGAGAAAGGCAAATGGCTATAACGATTTACGACGTAGCCAGGGAGGCAAACGTTTCAATGGCGACGGTCTCCCGTGTCGTTAATGGCAATCAGAATGTAAAACCCGCAACTAGAAAAAAAGTGCTCGATTGTATTGAAAGGCTAGGCTATCGCCCTAATGCAATAGCAAGAGGACTTGCCAGCAAGAAAACAACAACAATCGGTGTGATTGTCCCTGACATTTCTAAAAGCTTTTATTCCGAGCTTTCCCGTGGAGTAGCGGACGTAGCGACAATGTATGAATATAATATAATTCTTTCAAACTCCGATGAAAGCTCAGATAGGGAAGTCGAATTGTTAGAAGACCACCTTGGTAAACAAGTAGATGGACTTATATTTATGAGTGATTCAATTTCCGATGAAGTGCGCACTGAAATGTCAAAAGCCAATGTACCAATAGTTTTGGCCGGGACGTCTGATGTGGAAAATCAATTAGCAACAGTGAACATCAACTACCAGGAAGCTGCGTATGAGGCGGTCAATAAACTGATTGAGAATGGTCATGAAAAGATTATTTTTGTATCAGGTCCATTCTCAAAGGATATTAACCGAATTAATAAAAAGGCTGGATACATTAGAGCGCTTCAAGATAAAAATATTATGGTAGATGCACAATACATTGTAGAAATGGAAAATACATACGATGGTGCATATGAAGGCTGGAAACAAATTCGTGAATTACCTGGAAAACCAACGGCAATAATTGCAGGAAGTGATGCAATCGCTGTTGGTCTGTTAAATGCAATTGTGGATGCAGGACTGTCTGCACCAGGTGATTATGAAATCATTTGTTTTGAACACTCGATATTAGCTAGGGTTGTAAGACCTCAATTAACTTCAATTGTCGTCCCGCTCTATGATTTAGGGGCTGTATCAATGCGTCTTTTGACAAAATTGATGAACAAAGAAGAAGTTGAAGAACAACAGGTTATTTTACCTTTTAGGCTTGAAGATCGTAATTTAATAAAGTGAAAAAAGGACACTCTTTTCAAACGGATGCATCCGTTTGAGAAAGATTGTCCTTTTTTGTTACTAAGAAAATTATATAGAATTGCATTATGAAAAAAGAAAAATATAGTAATTTACCTTCTAGAGTCCTAATACTATTATTTAGTCGCTCGATTATCTAGTTATTCAGTTTTTCATTTCGAATTACATGTAAGGCACGACTGAGCATGTGCGCATTTTTTTCATTTATTTCTGCTTTTCTAGGAATCGGTTCATAAAGTGGTATGGGGTCTTCCCATGTTGGAACTAAGGTAACTGGAGACTGTTCCTGCCACTTTGACAGCCATTCCTTAGGAAGTGGACCTGTAGGTGCAGATTCATTTTTCATCGCTAACCAGACATGAGCCCAGGCTCTTGGTACGACTCGCCAGATGTCATATCCGCCTCCGCCTACAGCTATCCATCGTCCTTCACAATATTCTTCAGCGATTTCACGAGCAACACGGGGAATTTCTTTGTAAATGTTCATCGTTCCATACAAATGTGTCAGCGGATCAAAATAATGTGCATCAGCACCATTTTGGGTAAGAATTACATCGGGTTTGAAAAATTCAGTCACTTCTTTCATGGCTGTCCTATAAATGGAAAGGAAAGACTCGTCCTCCGTAAAAGCGTCAATCGGGAAATTGAAGGAAGTGCCATAGCCGGCACCGTTGCCGCGTTCTGTAATCGCCCCTGTCCCAGGAAACAAGTAGCGACCGGTCTCGTGTATGGAGAGTGTACAAACTGTAGGGTCATCATAGAAACTCCATTGCACACCATCACCGTGGTGTGCATCGGTGTCAATATAGAGTACACGTGCACCGTATTTGCTTTGTAAATACTTAATAGCAACCGAACTGTCATTGTATATACAAAAACCGGAAGCACGACCATGGAATCCATGATGCAGCCCGCCGCCTAAGTTCAGCGCATATTTAGAACGACCCTGCATTACTTCATCGACTGCTGTCAAAGTACTTCCGACCAACATTGCACTGGCTTCATGCATATTGGGGAAAATGGGGGTATCCTCTGTGCCGATGCCATAGATAGGCCCGACATCCTCACGCAATTCCCCTTTACCTGCTTTCTTTACAATTTCAATATATTTCTGGTCATGCGCAAGAAGCAACTCTTCATCTGTTGCCATGCGAGGCGCAATGATATCGCTTTCCTGAATAGCTCCCGACTTCATTAAAAGATCGAGTGTCAATAAAATTCTTTTTTGATTGAATGGATGCGTATCTGAAAAAGAGTATTCAAGCTGTTCTTCTGAAAAAATAAAAACGGCATCCTTCTTCATATGTCGATGCCCGGAACATTTGGCCATAAGACATCAAAACCACTATCCTTCAATCCTTTAATAACCTTAAGTGGATTCATTGAATTAATCCGAATTACGAGAACTTTATTTGCCTCGTTCTCTTTATCAGGGTAGACAAGTACACTCAATACATTTAGATTTTGTTCGTGGAACACTTTCGATACTTCGAAAAGAATACCAGGTGTATTTGGAACCTTTACTTCAATTTGTGAACCAGGTTGGTGAGCACCCGTCAATTCAATGTATTTATATAGTAAGTCCGTTTCGGTAATAATACCGACCAGCTTATTGTTTGAGACAATGGGGAGGGACCCGATTTTATTGTCGTAAAAGATAACAGCTGCTTCTTCCACGAAATCCATCGGGTGACCTGTGATAGGATGCTTCGTCATTACTTTCGCTAGTGGTGTATCATAATAACTATTATCCATTATTTCGTAAATTGAAGATGGTACAAACTCTTTCAAGTCACGGTCCGAAACGATACCTACTACTGTACCGTCTGACGACAAAATTGGTAAATGTCGTATTTTCTCTACCCGCATGGTATGTAATGCATCATTTACTGTGTTCTCCGGAGACAATGTAATGACATCTTTTTTCATTATTTCTTCAATTAGCATTCATTTACCCTCCCAATTTTCAATACATGAATCGGTTCATAAACCGTAAACCGTCAAACTTTTGGACGGAATCTTGATCAATTCTATTACCGATGCGCGCCATCAAACAATTGGCGGGGTGGGAACTAATTTCTGGATCATCGGTTGCATAGTATTCCAATCCGCCCGCATTCATCATTTTCTCCATTACTTTTCGGTATTCCCATACGTTAAGCTTTGTACCTTTCAAATCCCAATGCCAGTAATATTCAGTCGTTAAAATGATATAGTCTTCCATGGCATCATCCATCATTGAAACGCGCAATAGTGTTTTTCCGACACCAGCACCCCTAAATTTCGGAATGACTTCAATTGCTCCAAGCTCGATTAAGTTTTCAATTTTCCCTTCAGACCATCGCTCCAGGGGATCAGGATATAAATAAGTGACGTAACCTACAATTTGATTGGCGTCACGGACGATTAGAATACGTCCTTCCGGAAGTGCTGCAATCTCAATTAATGCTTTATGTTGCTGGGCAGGAGGCCTGAATGCAACAAGCCCTTCATGAAAGTCGAGACTTGAGAGATAGGCAGCGGTAATAGGTCCTTCAACAACGATATTGCCATTTTTATGTTTAATTTCCATTGCATTATAAGTTTTTATATGTTCCAAATGGATCACCTCCCATTAATTGATTTAACCTACTCCTAGTATACAACAAATACGATAGAGAGAAGTCCGTTGATTAACAAAAAAGCCGGAACTATTGGAAAAATTAAATTAGTTAGACAGGCAGGTTTAAAGTAAGGTAGAATGATATTTATAAAATGTATTTTGAAAGGGTGTTATGAATGGTTATGAAAACGGTGCCTGTAATTCAGGGAGATTATCAGTTAAAAGATTACGATCGTACAGTCGAACAATTCAATTGGGCAGATGCAGAGAAGGAATTCAGCTGGTTTGAAAGCGGTCTCATGAATATTGCACACGAAGCAGTGGATCGCCACGCAGATTCCTATAGAAAAAACAAAGTTGCTCTCTATTTCAAAGATACTGAACGAAAAGAGACATATACGTATAATGAAATGAAAAAAATGTCTAATAAAGCCGCAAATGTATTGCGCAATCAATCACCGCTTAAGAAAGGGGATCGGATTTTCATCTTTATGCCACGTTCACCTGAATTGTACTTTTCACTATTGGGTTCGTTAAAGTTGGGTGCTATTGTGGGACCGCTTTTTGAGGCATTCATGGAAGGCGCTGTCTATGACAGATTGTCGGATAGTGAAGCAAGCGCAATTGTTACAACTCCAGAACTTCTTGAAAGAATTCCAGTCGATAGATTACCACATTTGAAGACGATTTTTATTGTTGGAGAAAATGTTGTAGAAGAAGGAATTGTGGTTGATTTTAACAAACATATGAAAAATGCTTCGCAGTATTTCCAGGTTGAGTGGATGGATAGAGAGGATCCTACTCTTCTTCATTACACGTCCGGTTCAACGGGAAAACCAAAAGGAGTCGTGCACGTTCAGGAAGCAATGGTACAACAATTGCAGACAACACGTTGGGTACTTGATCTGAAAGACGAGGATGTTTTCTGGTGTACAGCAGATCCGGGTTGGGTGACAGGGACAGCTTATGGTATTTTTGGCCCTATGCTTGCCGGAGCTACGAGTCTAATTCTTGGCGGAAGATTCTCCGCTGAGGGCTGGTACGGTGCAATTGAAGAATATGGCGTCACAGTCTGGTACAGTGCTCCGACTGCATTCCGGATGTTGATGGGCGTTGGAGAAGGTCCGTTACGTAATTTCGATCATTCAACACTCCGCCACATTCTTTCGGTCGGTGAGCCACTAAATCCTGAAGTCATCCGCTGGGGGTCGGAAGCATTTAACTTACGCATTCACGATACATGGTGGATGACAGAAACAGGTGCCCAAACAATATGTAATTTCGGATGCATGCCTATTAAACCTGGCTCGATGGGCAAGGCGGTTCCTGGAATCGAAGCGACAATTATTGATGATCAAGGAAAAGTTCTCCCTCCGAATCATATGGGGAATTTAGCGATTAAAAAAGGTTGGCCGGCAATGATGCGTCAAATTTGGAACAATAAGGAGAAATATGATTCTTATTTTATTAACGATGAATGGTACGTTTCCGGTGATTCAGCATATATCGATGAGGACGGTTATTTCTTTTTCCAAGGACGAGTCGACGATGTAATCATGACTAGTGGGGAAAGGGTGGGGCCATTCGAAGTGGAAAGTAAACTTCTTGAGCACCCTGCGATTGTCGAAGCGGGTGTTATTGGTAAACCTGATCCAGTTCGTGGAGAGATTATCAAAGCTTTCGTCGCGCTTCATGACGGCTATGAACCTACGGAGGAACTAAAAGAAGACATTCGTCAGTTTGTTAAAAAAGGACTGGCTGCACATGCTGCGCCGCGTGAAATTGAATTTAAGGATAAGTTGCCGAAAACGAGAAGTGGCAAGATTATGCGTCGTGTACTGAAAGCGTGGGAACTTAATTTGCCGACAGGTGACCTGTCGACGATGGAGGACTAATATCAATTTACTTAATAAAAAGAGCTTATTCGCTAGAAATAATAGCGGACAAGCTCTTTTTTTGAAAAAGTACTATTCGTTAACCTCGTGAATAGGTGTTTAGATTACAGGTATACTTTACATCATTTCTGTTGATTAACCATTAATTTGCATAAAACGCTAGCGAGAAGAGCTTGATATAAGTCATTTTTATTGGACTATTTCCGGCCCGCTATCGGTAAATTAATCACGACAGTTTTACCGAGAGGCAAGTGTGGCTAGAAGTTACGGAGTCACTTCTAGCCACACTCTATTCGGTTATCCTATTGTGAATAATAGCCTGCCGCGTACCTACAATATTCAAGTGAAAAATGCAGTTGCTTTTAAAAAAAGAATAGATGAGCTACTTTAAAGATTGTAAGTGCCCGAAGATGTAATTTCGGGCACTCTAGTACGTTGTACATTGTGTTCTCTGCTAACTTTTAGCAAAGACTATGTGATGCTTTATAAGAAAGTGACACTTCCTTAAACTAAAAAAAGAGATACGGTAGTAGAAGGCTTGAGCGACCAAAATTGTATCTTTGGCCGCTCCTCTCCAGGTGAGCAACGTGCTATTCTTTCGTCCGAAAAGCTTCGGAACTATCTTGTAGCCGTGTCTTTGGAGAGCGCTGGGTGAACAAACATTATACGATTACCAAAAAAATAAGTAGGGATGCGACGAAGTCGCATCCCTACTTAGTAAGAAATCTCGATAATGGCATAGAAGTTGTTCAATTCATAGCGATCCCAAGCAACTATACACGTAGTGCCCAGTGTTTGATTGAATTTTCTACTAGTTATTTTTGGTTAATCAACAGACGTGACTTTATATATTACAAATCAATCACCAGAATCTCCATCTTCACCTTCACCTTCGTCTGCTGGAGGTGTTTCGACCTCATCGTTTTCCGGAGGAGTAGTAACAGGTGGTGCTACGTTTTCAGTAGTTGGAGTTTCAACAACTTCCTCCACGGGTTTAGGTGCACCTATACTGATAATGTTTGAATCGGCCGAAAGTTTGCCGGTAATATCAACAGCTTTTACTGTATAAGAGCCTGGACCAACAGAAAAAGCATTTGAAGATAAGTCTCTGGTTGTTCCGATTCTGGTACCACCGCTATAAACGTAATATCCAATCACATCATTGGATGGAGAGTCATTCCATACCAGCGTTGATCCATTTATTGAAACGTTTACAGGCGCTGGTGCAACGTTATCCGCGTTAAATATAGCACCCGAAACAACTCGAGATGCGAATAAAGAGTTCGCAGGGAACAATTTTGAAGCATCACCTTTTAAAGATCCAAGCATGCGATTAATATAAACTTGATTCACACCGGTACCACCAGCTGTAATAAATTCGCCAGGCGTAGATGGTAATGCCTGATATCTCGTTCCTTTAACAGATACATAGGATGATGAAGTGATGCTGTCATCAGGCTTAGTAGGCAGCATTGCTTTTGAATTAAATAAATCTGTTTTTACAAGGCCGGCAGATGAGCATGCGGCTGAAGGCGCAAGTCCTGAAATACCACAAAATGATCTGTCGACAACACCTTCTGGTCGTTTAAATTTCGTACCGGCCCCGATAGTTTCAGGTGCTACCTCATTGGCTGCGTTCATTAGTCTGGCAAACAACATGCTAGTCCTTTTAGTAGGGTGCATCGCGCCGCTTCTTGAACCACTATAAAGACCTCTTTTAAGGTCTTTATATCCCAGCCAGACCCCCATTGAGACATTTGGATTATATCCCATTATCCATGAATCTGCATAATTTTGAGTGGTACCTGTTTTTACAGCTAAATCTGGAGAGAAATTTAGATATTCTGGAATCTGAGAGCCTGTTCCACCTTGCTTCAGCACATCTCGGAGCATGTCTGTAACGATATAACTTGTCGCGGCACTGAAAACATCAACAGGTTCCACTTTGTGCTGATAAATGAGATTCCCGTCCATATCCTCAATTCTCTCAATGAGATAGGCATCGACGAACTGTCCATCATTTGCAAATGTTGCAAATGCATTTGTATTCTCCTCAACACTTACGCCTTCACTAGTTCCGCCAAAAGATGCTGATAGATTAAAATAATCGCCGGGTTGTAATCTTGAAAAACCCATTTTTCCTAGGAAATCAGCAGGCCTTCTGTCGATAATGTCATTGTATAATCGTACAGTAGCAAGATTTAATGATTTAGAAAGTGCATCTCTTGCTGGAACGATTCCTAGTTCCATCGTTTTTGTATAGTTGTTTGGAGACCAGACGGAACCATTGGATTCTTTTTTATAGAATTTGACGTCGACGACGGGACTGCCGGCACCGATTACACCGTATTCAATTGCGGGAGCATAGACGAGCAATGGCTTCATAGAAGAACCATTTTGTCTGAAAGCTTGTGTTGAATGATTGATTGCTTCTTTTGAATGATCGCGTCCTCCAACGAATGAAAGAATTTTACCTGTATTATTCTCAATCATCATTGCTCCGACCTGGACTGGATCTTCCACTAATTCAATTTCTCCTGAATCAGCGTCTTTCACTTCTCGTGTATATGTGAAACCGTAATGCTCAAAGGAATTGGCGATGTCATTCATTTTGTCATTTAAATCTTTATTGACAGTCGAATAAATTCTAAAACCATCATTTTTCATGGATCGATTCGCAAGTATTGAATACTTCTCAAGTAATTTTTTTTCTTTCGGTAAGCGATTAGGATCGACCCCATCTTTTTCGGCAATTAGTTTCGCCAGTATTTCGACTGTGCGGTTCTGTATTTCTTGTGTCAAATAAGGATATCTTTCATTCGCACGCTGAACAGGCTGACGGAAGTCCTTCGTAATGTCATAGGCAATTGCTTCATTATATTCCTGTTCTGTTACGTAGCCCGTTTCTTTCATTCTGAATAGAACGGTTTTCATCCGGTCAATTCCTGGTTGTAAGAACTCTTTATCCTTTGTTCCGCCACCACTTTTAAAAGGGGTATATGCGAATGGTGCCTGTGGTAGTCCAGCAATGAATGCAGCTTGCGGTAAATTTAATTCAACAGCCTTAATGCCGAAAATACCATCAGCTGCTGTTTCAATTCCGGCAATATTTTGCCCATTTGAATTACGTCCGTATGGAATAATATTCAAATAAGCTTCGAGAATCTCGTCTTTTTTCATGAAATGTTCAATTCTCATTGCGAGTAAGATTTCTTTCGCTTTTCTTTCATACGATACTTCATTCGTCAGAACCTGGTTTTTAATAAGCTGTTGGGTCAGTGTCGAGCCGCCAGTCTGACTATCTGAATTTGTAACGTCCTGGAAAAGCCCGCGGAAAATTGCTTTAGGAACAATACCGTTATGCTCTTTGAAATATTCATCCTCTGTGGCGAATACCGCATCGATGACATAAGGTGATACACTTTCAAGCTTCGTTTCTTTGCGCTCTAAATCAGAGTTTATCTTTCCGATATATACATTGTTAGCAAGATAAAGTTCAGACGTTTCTTCATACGTGAAGATTGCATCCCGCATATCCTCTTTAGAGCGGAGCGGTTCTTTAGCTACCAATGAAGCGAAATAACCAGCACCAACTGAACCGACAAAAACGGTAAACGTTATACCAACTACTAAGAATATAAGGAAAAGGTTCCAGGTGACACTAGATGATATGCGCATACCTTTTGCCCATTTCGTTTTTTTCATTCTGTCCAAATTCTCTTCTATTAAATTAATTCGGTTCTTTTTCTGTTTGCTCAAGTAAATCAACCTCCTGAAATCTATCCTATTATTGCAATAGGCTTGTAAAGTACTGACACATAAGGCTTTCAGGCGTTAAGGATGATGACTTTCCCCCAATTTGCCCCTCGGCTACTATAATTCTAGGTAGTCCTCAAATTTTTTCATAGAATTTCTCTCGTGGTTGTCCGAAACGTGCAGATACACGTTCGAGCTTGTTTGAATATTTTTGTACCCTAAAATTCGGCTCACTGTTTTTATATAGACGCCAGCCTCTAACAATAATACCGCATGGGTGTGTCTAAGTAAATGAGTAGATTGGCGAGGGGGGAGACCTGCTATTTTGAGTAGCATCATCATTAAGTATTGAGGTTGAGAATAATAGAATTCTTTTCCTGTTTCGCTCACCATTACATAATCGGAAACATTATAATGTAGATTCTCTTCCTTATTGTCATCTTGCCATTGCTTATACTCTTTTAGTATGCCGATGGTAACGTCATCCAAAAATATCGTCCTGAGACTGCTGCTTGTTTTAGGTGGGCCTAGACCTGTCTTTGATTTTTGACGGTTTACTGCAAGAGTTTTCTTTTCGAAGTCTATCTCGCCCCATTGTAACCCTAATAGCTCACCACTTCGCAAACTCTACTTGAGTCTATGAAACTTTGAAAGGGTGAGGATTGTAAATCACGAATGGCAATGGCAGCAGGAAAACGAGAGGTTACGAAGCGCATTAGCTTTTTACGCCGACAAAGTAAATTATAAACGAAATAGTACAACGATAATGAATGTGCGGTTTAGCGAATTTGATTGGGATAATGGTGGAAGAGCAAGAAAAGTATTGTATGTACTTGGATGGCTAAGGGCGCAGCGGTGACATCAAATGGGCTGTAGTAGGGGGCAGTGTTTACTGCTTAGAGAAGGTGAACAATAAAGCCAATCAAAAAGAATTTGATATTTCTCTGACTGGCTTTATAGAGTACTGAAATTAGATTAATAAATATTCCTCCTTTTAATGAGCAGCTTGATCCAAATAATTATTAAGTAATACATCTAATTCTTGACTGCAATTTACTACTTCTGGATGTGTGAATCCTAAATCTTTTGCTTTTTTATACATGTCTTTTCTTTTTAATTCAATTTTAAGTTTTAACATTTCACTTTTCATAATAATTCCTCCATCCAATATTATTAGCTTTATGATTAAGCCGAGAACACCCGTGACTTCAGTCGTGGGATGAATTGGCTTTCTTTTTTTCGTTATAAAGTGATATCACATGACGAACTGACGTTCTATTTGGTAGAATGTTCTTACGAAGGGCGGTGAGAAAATATGGAACTGAAAAAAGATTACCGAACTTTTCAAATCAACATTAAAAAAGGACATAGAATATCTTCTTATTTCGATGAACTTTGTCTAAATAGTAATAACTTGTATAACACGACAAATTTCTTTATCAGGCAGGTATACACTTCTTTAAACAATGAAGGTGTGTTACAACCTTTACAAATAGAAGTAATGAACACAATTCGTGACAATATTGTTAAAATGAATGCAAATCAACAAAGAGCATATAGCAAGAAATTAGAAAAAGAACAAATGAAACCAAAAGACGAACAAAAAGAAATAAAGGAAAACCTATTTGAGTTACCTTCAAAAGAAAAATCCTTCTTAGGTTACAATTTTCTGGATTGTCTATTTAAAACAATTAAACAAAAAGACTATTATTCGTTGCCAGGTCAGATAAATCAACAAGTTCTTAGAAATGTCGTGCAAAATTGGACTAATTTTTTCGCAAGTTTGAGAGACTTCAAAAAGAATTCAGAAAAATATAGGACTAGACCTTCTATTCCTGGTTACCTACCTAAAGGAGGCAGGAAAGAATCAACTCTTTCGAATCAGATTTGCAAAATTAAAGACGGTAAATTCCTGAGCTTTCCAAAAACCAAAAGAAAAATAAATATCGGTAAGTTAGCAAATTTCAACAAGTGAGAATCATACCCAGGCACAATTGTTTTACTGTTGAATTAGTGTTTTTAATCGAGACGAAAAAACAATTATCCGCCAAAATGGAACGATGCATGAGCATTGATTTAGGACTTGATAACGTTGCAGCGCTAGTTTTTAATACAGAGCATGTCCCAGTCCTATTTAAAGGCGGTAAAGTAAAATCCATCAATCAGTGGTACAACAAAATGCGTGCATATTACTACGCTGCTCTTCGTAACGGACAAAAACCAAGAGAAGGAAACTTCCATTCCAAAAAGTTAGTAAAATTAGATTCCGCAAGACATAGACAAATCAAAGACTTTTTCCATAAAGTTAGTTTCAATATCGTGAAAATAGCCGTAGAAAGAAACATTGATGCAATTGTTATTGGCAAGAATGTGGGGTGGAAACAAAAAATAGAATTAGGAAAAAGAAATAATCAAAACTTTGTCCAAGTGCCACACTCACTGCTAATAGAATTAATCAGTTACAAAGCGAATGCTGAGGGCATTTCAGTAATTGTAATTGAAGAAAGTTACACATCACAGGCAAGTTTTGTAGATGAAGACATTATTCCGACCTACAAATCGGGGGATAATGTCAAACAAGTATTCAGTGGGAAAAGATTAAAACGCGGTATTTACCGTACTAAAAATAACTTTTTAATAAATGCGGATGTTAATGGTGCAGCAAACATCCTAAGAAAAGTAGTGCCGAAAGCATTCGCTAACGGTATAGCGGCTGTGTGTTCCCAGCCTCAAGTGGTCAATGTGCGATAGCACTAACCCTGAAACCCGTGACTTCAGTCGTGGGAGGTACATTCATCTGTGAAGTGTGGTTGAGATAAAACACAACTTTTCTATTGTAGCCTACTCAAAGTGTATAGAGTGTCGAATTATGCAAAGAAATAGTGATTTCATAATATTGTCATAAACAAAGAGTTTTTATAGTAGATAAACCGATTTAGTATTGACTTTAATAATTCTATTGAATACACGAAGGAGATAACCTAGTGACCGCATCTGAAGAAATAATAAAGTTAGTAGAACAGATACCATTCGAGGTACTAAAAGATGTTGAAAGGCGCACTGGAGATTGGCTGGCGTCTGGTGGAAATGAGGATGATCCATATAGTTGGAAGCAGTTGCGGTATGCAAGACGTTTTGTTTCAAAGTAATTACTACAAACGGGGGAAGGGTATGTATTATCATTTCGATGATGAGCGGATCAAAGTGAATCTGATATTTAAGCAAAGGGAATTGGACAAGTTCTATGCAATGTGGGAGAACGGGGCAAGTCTTTCAAAGATTGCTAGGGCGATGAATCGAAGAAGTTTGGAGATTACCCTGCTGATTGTTGATAGGGCAGAAGCGGGCGCGATTAAGGATAGAGGAACGGGTATTTTCGGGCAATAAAAAAGACAGGATTCCACCCTTCTGGCTGACTGAATTATAACACAAGGAGGGGTCCTGATGAATAAAGGCATTGCTTTTAATACGGATGCACTACTGGTAGTAATTGGTATAATGGAGCTACCAATGAACTGTGTGGTGGTTATTTCGGAGGGGATTGGGAATTGAGAGAATTGCCGGAACATGGGAGTGTTATATATAAAGGGAAAGTTAGACGGGAAAGGTTTTGATGGAATCTGTAAAGGAATTAATTATTCAAAGTAAAGATTACTTGGTATTAATAGCCGCTATCTTCACTTTCACTTTTTCAGCTTTAAGAGATAAGTCTACACTCAAAAAGAATAACAGACCGATACTCCAGGTAAAGAAGTTAACAAAATCATATATTACAAAAGAATAACCTTTTAAACCCGGACTACAAGTGATGGATAAAGGTCATTATCGTTTTGAAAAAATTCATAATGAGTGGGGAGATTCATTCAGAGTTGAGTTTCTTGTTATTCAAAATGTATCAAATAATATAGCGGTGAGTGTCTTTATTGAAACAGAAGACGGGTATGATGATTTGAAGTGGAGTAAAAAATTCTCAATGGACATGTTGCTACCTGATAATTATAATTTAGTACCATTAGGAACTCCAAATCACCCAGAACTAATTGGAAATATTAAAACGAAAATTACCTACAAGACTATAGATAACGAGAAATTATGTTATCAAATGGATTCATATTTAAGTGTCCAGCTGCCCAGCGAGAAACCTAAGAGGAAATATGTAACGATGTACTATAAATACTGGTTAGGTTTTATCGAAATACCCTATATGAGATTTAAAGAAGGAGAATATTTTGGTTTTATTTATTTAAAATAGTCCCCCCTGGCCAACCAGAGGACAACGATGATTACAGCATTGCGCTGTGTCATTTGTTGTCCTCTTTTTTGTTGCCTTTTAATGATTACAACTTTTGTACCTAAATTGCGAGAATTTCACAACCAGGAGGGGATTTCATGTTGAGTGGGGTAGATAAAATGGTGCTGGAGTATATCGAGGGCAGGCAGGATTTGAAGAAGCGTGCGGATCAAATAGTTAGAGAAAACCCTATTTAAATGAATGATTTGAAGCAGTTCAACAGCATGAATGATAGTATGACTTATTCGCTTGAATGGATGACTACTGGACGACAACCGAACACTTATCGAGGGGTCAATGAAAAGGCTGTTTATCAGCGTAGGTTGTATGAAATTATTGATTTGATTCCAGATATTGAAATGCAATTGAGGGAAGAGGATGACATTAATAATAAGCATTTGTTTAAAACGAAGGAAGAGAAGATAATATTGGCGGACATTCTTTCATTTTTTTCATTGAGAGAGCGTCAGTGTTATATACCGCACACCGCACAAGGCATGAGTATGAGAGGTATCGGGGAAAAGTCGGTTTGGGCGAAACTGATCAACTATCCTCTTGAACTACCAATGCAATTAGTGCAATATTAATAGTATACAGACGAAATGAAAAAAGGAGATTGATAGAAATGAGTAATTTAATCGATTTAACGAAAAAAGCTGGAATCGTTTTAGAAAAGAGAAAACTGACTGGTATCAAAGCGGAAATCGTGTTGGCAATTGATAAGTCAGGATCTATGCACTCACTATATGGTAACGGGACTGTACAGGAGCTTGTGGAGCGCTTATTGGGTATTGGAATGAACATGGATGCTAACCAAGAAATTGATGTATTTCAGTTCAATACCAACTCAACTTATATTGGTTCAGCAACTGAAGCAAATCACACCACGTTCGTAAAAGATAAGAAAATGGGCGTAGGTGGTGGAACGAACTATGCGCCTGTTATGGAAGCTATTGTAGCCAAATATGGAGCAGTGTCTGCCAAGAAGGGTTTGTTAGGTGGATTGTTTGGTAAGAAAAAAGAAGATGTTAAAACTGGTGTAAAGCCAACCCATCCAACATTCGTTTTCTTTATAACTGATGGGGACAACTTTGACAGAGCAGAAACTGAACGAGTCGTCCGCGAGTCTGCAAATCAGCCTATCTTCTGGCAATTTGTTGGGATAGGTAGAGAAAACTTTAAATTCCTTCAAAAGCTAGATGATTTAAGTGGACGATACGTTGACAATGCTGATTTCTTTAAGGTCGCCGATATTAAGAAAATCTCGGATGATGAGCTATATGACAAATTGCTGACGGAGTTTCCAGATTGGTTAAAAGAAATTAAGGCAAAAGGCATGTTATAAAGCATGACGAGATAAACAAATTTTTAAAAGAACGCACCTTATGGTAACCTTACGAAGTTTGCATACATGAGGGGGAGCCTGCGACATGACCCCTCTTACCAGCCCCGATACATACGAGTGATATTAAAGGATTTATGACCTTATTTGCCGAATGATGTCATTGAGCGGGTAATGCATTATGAAAATGTTATCGGGACATTGGTATAATACTTCATCTGGTACTCTGGGTGTATCGTATCATTGTGGATATTGCGGAAAACATCTGGACCATCAAATTTGTATTATTTGAAAGATCAATCAGCATCTGTTCGAATATATATTTGCCCGACATGTAATAGGCCGACTTATTTAAATACAACAACCTAAGAACAATTACCATGACCGACTTATGGTAATGAGGTTAATTACTTGCCGGTTGATATTAATGAATTATACACAGAAGCGAGGAATTGTATTAAAGTAGCTGCTTTTACTTCATCGATTTTATCTTGCCGCAAACTTTTAATGAATGTATCAGTTTCTAAAGGTGCAGACCTTGGGAAAAACTTCGCATTCTATGTGACCTTTTTAACTGATAATAACTATATTCCACCCAATAGCAGAGAGTGGGTAGACCATATTAGAAAAAAGGTAACGAAGCTACCCATGAACTATCTAGCATCAATAAAGAAGATGCGGTAGAATTGCTAGATTTCACTGAGATGTTACTGCGGTTCGTTTATGAAATGCCGGGAAGTATGAGCAAATATAAGGAAGAATAATACACATTAAGGCATCGTAGAGGTGCTTTTTTCATGCCTAAAAATAACCCTTGCTGTTTTACTCTTGGTATAGAGGATTTATACCTTACTTGGCGAATGTTGTAATGGGGGTGAAGAGGTTGAAACACACTACTTACAACACCACTTTACATATAGTGGAGATTGAACGCAAAAGTTTGTTTAGTTTTTCCGATGCCCCGAAAGAACTGTGGTATTGGGAAATTACGTTATGCACCAATGGCCCTGTTACTAAGAGTAGAGCGTATGAACAAAGCAGAGACGCTACAATTCCGTGGACGGAGCTACGAAGTGCGAACCCGTTGACGGAAATGATTGATGCATGCAAGAAGTATATGGTGTAGCAATTATTAAGCCTAGGCATCCCACGGGGTGCTTTTTCTATGCCTAAAAATAACGGAGGTGGACGGTGATGTGATGTGCCTAATTGGGAAGAAATACAGAAAGAATGGGAAACAACAAAAATAACGCTTGTTGTATTAGCTGAGAAGTATGATGTTAAACTCGGGACGTTAAAGAGTAGAAAAAGTCGCGAAGCTTGGGTAAGAGGTCCATCAAATAAAGATGCAACTAAAAAGAAAAAGAATGCAACCGAAAGAAGCCATTATGGAGTCGGATGATTTAACCGATAAGCAAATGCTTTTTTGTATTTACTACATTAAGAGCTTTAATGCGACAGGATACTTATCAAAAGAGATGATAGAGAAGATTAATAACTACAAAGAAAATGATGAAGACTATTGGAATTGGATGTATCGCGGTTTGGTTATTGGTATGGGCGATAATATTTATAATTTGAACCACTTCCAACCGTTGTAGGAACTACCAAATAATGATCCCATTATCTTCATTTGTGTGAAAAAAACAAAATATATCTAGAAAAATTGAATTGTAATCTATCCTGTTATGTCAAATATCAATAATTGCAAGCCGAAAATGTTTGACAACTTCTCGATTTCGTTTAGAATGATGGTTATATATATATTCACACCTTGAAAGAGTCGAAGTAGTGTTGGTAGCACCGTTTAGAGAGGCAGCGGTTGGTGAAAGTTGCCCGGTTTACCATACATGAATTACAGCTCTGGAGTGTGACGCTTACGCGGTGATATTGCGTTTTTAAGTGGAGAAGTAATTCTCAAGCCGGGTGGTACCGCGTTAATACATAATTAACGTCCTTGCATGATTTTTTTATAAATCGTGTAGGGGCTTTTTTAATTTTAGGAGGGAATAGAATGAAAGAAAAATTGATGGAAGATTTAAAGTGGAGAGGTTTATTGTACCAGCAGACAGATGAAGCGGGTCTTGAAGATTTACTGAGTAAAGAAAAAATATCTCTCTATTGTGGTGTTGATCCAACAGCAGACAGTATGCACATTGGACATATCGTTCCACTGCTCACACTTCGTCGTTTTCAGATGCATGGACATCGTCCGATTTTACTTGTCGGTGGAGCTACGGGGATGATTGGAGATCCATCAGGCCGCTCGGAAGAAAGACAGCTACAAACTACTGAACAGATAGATAAAAACGTTTCGTCAATTAAAAAACAGATGGAACAGATTTTTGATTTCAATTCGGATAATGGTGCACAAATGGTGAACAACAATGACTGGATCGGTTCAATGAGTATAATCGACTTTTTACGTGATTACGGAAAATTGTTAGGTGTCAATTACATGCTCGCAAAAGACAATGTTGCATCACGCCTTGAGGGTGGTATTTCCTTTACTGAGTTTTCTTATATGCTTATTCAAGGAATTGACTTTAATCATTTGTTCAACAATTATGGTTGTCGTGTCCAAGTTGGTGGATCAGATCAGTGGGGTAATATTACGACTGGGCTTGAAGTGATTCGTAAAACGCATGAAGAAGAAGTGAAAGCATTCGGAATCACAATTCCACTTGTCACAAAAGCAGATGGAACGAAATTTGGTAAGAGTGCAGGTGGAGCGGTTTGGCTAGATGCGAAAAAAACCTCTCCTTACGAATTCTATCAGTTCTGGATTAATACAGCAGATGCCGATGCCGTTAAATATATGAAGATATTCACATTCATGGAGCGAGCAGAAATTGAAGCATTTGAAATTACCGTTCAAGAAGAACCGCATTTACGCAAAGCACAATTGAGACTGGCAGAAGAAATGACGCGGCTGATTCACGGACAGGATGCATTAGACCAAGCAATCCGTATATCAAAAGCATTATTTAGCGGTGAATTGAAAACACTTACTGCGATTGAAATGAAAGACGCGTTTAAAGATGTTCCTTCCTTTGATATGGCTAAGGAAGACAAAAACATCGTAGACTTTCTTGTTGAAGCGGGTGTGTCACCATCTCGACGACAAGCACGTGAAGATGTGACTAACGGAGCGATTTCATTGAACGGGGAACGCGTGACGGATACGGCTCACGAAGTAGGCGCAGTAGATCGTCTGGATGACGCATTTACAATTGTTAGACGCGGTAAGAAAAATTATAAAATGGTGAAATTTGTTTAATTATGGGTATGAATGAAGACCACCAAAAGGCTGTTTTCCTAATAATTAGGAAAACAGCCTTTTGTAATTCATACATAGGTAATCCATTTAGGTAACTCCAAATCTTCATATGTGTCAGGATGAATCATTTTCGCTAAATTCAATGCTCCTTCAAGTAATCGCGGAGAAGGACGACAATACAATTCTTCTTCCATTATTGACATACAGTCGTTTTTAACCGCAGCAAGTTCTTTCCATCCTGGTCGTTTTAAAACGACTTCTTTCTTTACTTTATCAGTCCGCACTCCGACCCAAGCGAGAAGAATATAATCAGGTTCTCTTTTCAACACATCTTCCCAGTCAGTCTGGACACTCGCTAATTCAACGTCCCGGAACTCGTTCAGACCACCGGCAATGGCACTAATCTCAGTCAACCAATTTACTTCACCGGGTGTAAATACAGGTTTCGGCCACCACTCCCAATATAGGGTAGGGGTAAACTCAACTGTTTTTGCCCGTTCTTCCATTTGCTTTATGAATGATATATATTCCGCTTTTATCTGGAGAGCATGTTCTTCGATACCACAAGCTTTACCAACAGATAATAGATCATCCGCGATATCGTTCAAACTTTGTGGATTCAATACGATATGAGGAATTTGACGTTTCTCAAGCTCTTCAATATTCTTTTCCATACCGGGTACACTTAGGGAAGCAAGAACCAAGTCAGGATCAAACAATTCTAGTTTATCCATATCGATTGATAAGTCTGGCCCTAGCTTCGGTAAAGTATTGATTTCGCTTGGCCAATCGGAAAAGTCATCAATTGCAATAAGCTGATCAATGAGACCGAGATAAGCAAGCAATTCGGTGTTGCTAGGACAAATCGAAATAAGTTTCATATTTAAACACCTCTTATATCGTAGTATATCATGGTTTATTAGTTGGGAAGTATATACTCTGAAAAATTAAGTAATTGAGTTGCCGTTGAATAAAAAAATCGACCAATCCATAATGGACAGGTCGAATGTTGTTGTTTTAGACTTTAATAAAGTGAGTCTATAACCAAATTTAATCTCTTCTTACCATTTCCAAGAGCATATGGGCAAGCATCCCTTGCTCCTCTTTAGAACCAGATTTCCAAAGTTCCATTAGCACTTTTTCTTCACGGTTGCGAGGGTCTTCGTGTTTTGCTAAATAATTTGCAACTAACTCTGTTGTTTTTGTGAGTTTTTCCTCGCTTAACCCCATATTTTCACCTAATTCAACTTTACCTGATAGATATTGCTTGAATCGATTGAAATTCTCCAAAATCTCGTCTTTTGTTTCGTTATTGATTTCTGCTAATTCACTCTGCACTTTATTATTAATATCCATTCCACTAGCACTCCCTTTGTCGTTATACATTCATACTCTACATAATCAAATCGAAGTAAACATGGAAAAGATATGAATAAGTGCTACAGTTTGTGGGAAAATTGCATTTTCATTGTGAATAAATAAAAAAACCCCGGAATCGTTGATGTTACTCAACTTCCGGGGTTTTAGATATTGCTTTGTAGAGCAAGTATTAATTAACGTGAGTAGAATTCAACGATAAGTGCTTCGTTAATTTCTGCAGCAAGTTCACTACGCTCAGGGAAACGAACAAATTGACCGACTTTCGTGTCGTTGTTAAATGTAACGTATTCAGGAACATAGCTGTTCACTTCAAGCGCTTCATTTACAACATCAAGGTTTAGAGATTTCTCACGAAGAGAAATTTCTTGTCCTGGTTTAACGCTGAAAGAAGGAATGTCAACGCGTTTTCCATCAACCAAAATATGGCCGTGGTTAACAAGTTGGCGAGATGCACGACGTGTACGTGCAAGACCCATGCGGTATACAATGTTATCAAGACGAGTCTCAAGAAGAATCATGAAGTTAACACCGTGTTTACCGGGCATTTTACCAGCTTTGTTGAAAACCGTTTTGAATTGACGTTCGTTTACGCCAAACATGAAACGGAGTTTTTGTTTTTCTTCTAATTGCATTCCGTACTCGGAAAGTTTTTTACGTTGGTTAGGACCGTGTTGTCCCGGGCCGTAAGGGCGTTTTTCGATTTCTTTTCCAGTGCCTGTAAGTGAAATCCCAAGACGACGGGAAAGTTTCCAAGATGGACCTGTATAACGAGCCATGAAAGACTCCTCCTCTATTGTTGGTTTTATTTTGTTGTAAAATAAGAACCAGATGTGTTCAATTCAAATGCCATTCTATTATCTTGCATCCTCGCCTCCGCAGCCAGGAAGTTACTCGATGCACCTTGTAAAAGGAATAGACTGGACAACCTGAAACACACAACTGCTGCAACTATTTTACACAAGTTTCATCATAACAAGTATAGATCTAAGAGTCAAGCATCATCAATGAAAATGAAAATAAGTAAAATGATTCATATGAAGAAATAGCATCCATAGTTCGAATGGTTTAGAATGAAATCATACTTATTTGAACTTTCATACAATAGATTATAAAAGTGATTGTGTGATGCGTTATCATTTGACGAATTTCGATAGACCAAACAAATTAGTGATAACTTTCCGAATATTATGGATGGAGTGTTATATTTAACTGGATGTAATGGTGGAAATCAACATGTGTTTAATGATCCAACGTGTGGATCCTTTTCTTGACTACTATTAAATGGTAAACTAAGAGGGGAAATGTGAGCGGCGATAAACTAGGGGGGGAATAAAATGAGCGATAAGAATTTGCATAAAGATACGATCGTCATCCATGAAGGGTATGATGATAAGGCGCACCAAGGTAGTTTGGCAGTTCCGCTATACCAAACATCGACTTTTTCATTTGAAACAGCATTGCAAGGCGAGAACCGTTTTTCAGGTGCTGAAGAAGGTAATATATATTCAAGACTGGGCAATCCGACCGTCCGTGTTCTAGAAGAGCGCATGACAGCACTTGAGAATGGAAAAGGTTCACTTGCGTTCGGTTCAGGGATGGCGGCTGTAAGCACAATTTTAGTTCATTTGACAAAATCCGGAGATCATATTCTTTGTTCGCGCGGTATTTATGGTTGTACATTTGGACTTCTGGGCATGTTGAATCAGAAATACAAAATTACACATGATTTGGTTCGGATGGGTACTGAAGAAGAGATTGAGCGAGCTATTAAGCCTGAAACGGTCTGTATATACATTGAAACGCCTATCAATCCGACAATGGAACTTGTAGATCTTCATGCGGTCGTCAATGTTGCCAAGCGTCATGGGCTTCGCGTAGTCGTTGACAATACCTTCTCTTCACCTTATCTGCAAAATCCCCTAGATATTGGTGTGGATTTCGTTTTGCACAGCGCAACTAAATATATTAATGGCCATGGTGATGTTATAGCTGGTCTTCTCGTTGGAGCGGATAAAGATGAAATAGAAACAATCAGAATGTCCGTTCAAAAAGATTTTGGTGGCATTATCTCACCTTTTGATGCTTGGCTTTTAATCCGTGGCTTGAAAACATTGTCGGTTCGAATGGAGCGTCATTCTGCCAATGCGGAAAAATTGAAAGCTTTTTTAAAAGAGCAAAAACTTGTTGAAGAAATCTATTACCCGTTTGATGAAGACAATCCTCAATATGACATAGCAAAACGTCAAATGCGTGCAGGAGGCGGCCTGATTTCATTTACCGTTAAAGGTGGAAAAGAAGGGGCACAGCTGTTTATGAATAGCCTTTCACTTATTAAAATTGCCGTCAGCCTCGGAGATGCAGAGACACTGATTCAGCATCCTCCAACGATGACGCATTCAGTTGTGCCTGTGGAAGAACGGCTGCAAATGGGAATCACGGATTCATTGTTGAGGCTATCAGTTGGCCTTGAACATGCTGAGGATCTCATAGCTGATCTCAAATCAGCATTCTCGATAATGGAAGCAGCAATTACTGAACAAGCTTAAATTGAAAAAACTGCTTTGGCGACCGAATGTACGGTAACCAAAGCAGTTAAATGGTCAAAGATGTTTTACAAGGGTTTCTACAAATAGTTCAAGGCCCAACCGATCTTGTTCAGTGAAGCGATTCAACTCAGGACTATCGACATCTAGAACGCCTAAAATAACGTCTTTTTTCACAATTGGAATGACAATTTCAGACTGCGAAGCTGCATCGCAAGCAATATGTCCAGGGAAAGCCTCGACATCAGCTACGATAATGGATTCTTTCGTTTCGGCCGCGGTTCCGCAGACGCCTTTTCCAAGAGGAATACGAATACATGCTGGAAGACCTTGGAATGGACCGAGTACGAGTTCACCGTCATCTATCAAATAAAAACCTACCCAATTGATACGGTCTAAAAATTGATTCAGCAAGGCTGATGCATTACTCAAGTTGGCATAGACGTTTTTCTCTCCGGTCAGCAATGCATCTAATTGACCTGCCAGTTGTTTATATTTCAGATTTAAATCGGTAGCATAATTTATTTCTTGAAACAATTAGAGCACCCCTTTTAGTGAATAATAAAATTCAGTATACATATTTAGATGATTATAAACAAACTTTGTTGATTATTTGAGGGGGAAACAGATTTTTCGCTATAAATCATACATATTCGCAACCAATTGTCTTTAAACGTGGTACTATATAGGATAATATCATGGTACAGCGACTCGGACAGGGGGACCACGATGAAAACCTTCATCATAGCTATTATCGCACTAATCATATTGACGACAATCGCCTTCTTATTCAGGCGTAAACATATCCAAGAAATCGGTCGATTGGAACAGGAAAAATTACAGATTCAGCACAAACCGATTTTAGAAGAGATGACGAAAGTGAAACAATTGAACATGACAGGCGAAACCGAAGAAAAATTTGAACGGTGGCGGACTGAATGGACAGAATTGATGGATATACATATGCCGAAAATCGACACGCTCTTATTTGATGTCGAAGATATGGTTGATCGTTTCCGTTTTAAGAAAGCCACACTGCTGGAAAAAGAAATCCGGGAGAACATTCATTTCTGTGATAAAAAAATGAATGATATCTTATTTGAATTGAACGAGCTTGTCGGCAGTGAAGAGAAAAATCGTATTGAGATGGAAAAACTAAAAGAACAGCATCGTGCAGCTCGCAAATCAGTTCTTGCTCACCAACACTCATTCGGAATGACGGCGAATCCGCTTGAAAAGGAGCTGGAATCATTTAATTCGAAGTTTGAAGAATATGATGAGTTGACTGCTAATGGTAATTACTTATTAGCTCGTGAGATTGTTATTTCATTGGCCGTAAAAGGAAATCGTGTATTTTCACTGATACATGAAATTCCATCATTACTTTCGGAACTGCAAAGTAAAATTCCAGCATCGATTCGAGAACTTCGAAATGGGACGAGAGAGATGGAAGAGCAATCCTATTATCTACAACATCTTGACTTAAAGAAAAAATTTAGTGCAATTGAACTCGAAATAGAAGAATTGTTGTCGAAAATGGCAGGGCTTCAAATTGAATCTGTACAACAGCGCGCAGCTGAAATGAATGACCAAATTGATTCATTTTATGATGCGCTTGAAAATGAAGTGAATGCAAAGCATTACGTAGATGAATATTACAATCAGATTGCTGAAAGGCTGTATGAAATAACCACATTAACAAGAGAAACGTCGGATGAGGCGGCATTTGTTCAGAAAAGTTACCGATTGGATGAAAAGGAAGCCCAAATTCCACAAAAATCGCTTAATGAGTTGACCAGTCTTGAGAAACAATTTGAAGTACTTACTTCACGTGTTGAGGGGGGTGCTTCTGCCTATTCAATTTTACAGGAAGAATTACAACAAATTTCCGATGTACTTGAACAAATAGCCGATGAACAAGCAAATCTTGCAAATCGTATGAAAAACTTACGAATTGATGAGAACAATGTACGAACTAAACTCAACGAATTATCACGTAAATTACAAAATGCGGATCGGATGCTCCATAAAGGAAATATACCGGGAATACCGGACGATATGGAAGCCCGTCTCGAAGAGGCAGATGAACAAATCTATATCGTGACACAAAGTTTACAGGAAGTACCGCTGAATATGACGCTTGTCGATTCGTATTTGGAGAACGCTGAGAAAGCTGTACGTGATGTTAGCGAAAAGGTAGAAGAGATGTTAGAAAACGTGTTGCTTATTGAATGGATTATTCAATATGGAAACAGATACCGTGCCTCAAATCCGGAAGTGCATAGCCGACTGCTGAATGCTGAAGAATCTTTCAGACAGTTTCGCTACGCAAAAGCATTGGAAGAAGCGGCAACAGCCGTTGAAGAAATAGAACCTGGTGCAATGAAACGAATTGAGGAACTTGTAAAAGAACATGTCTAAGGTAAGATTATGAATTACAGAAAAATAGCCACCGGCATTTAATGCAGGTGGCTTTGTCACGCACATAATTGTTTCACTTGAGAGGAAGACACCAATGATCTATTTTGATAATAGCGCAACGACAGCCCCAGATGAAGGCGTACTGACATCGTTCATGGAAGTAAATAAACGTTTTTATGCAAATCCTGCTTCATTGCATCTTGCTGGAAAGGAAGCCGAAGCACTTCTTAAACGTTCAAGAGAACAAATTTTGTCAATACTGGGTGTAAGTGATGGAGAGCTCCTATTTACGTCGGGTGGAACGGAGGCGAATAATTTAGCTATAATCGGTTTCGCCCGTTCTTTGCAATCCAAAGGGAATCACCTGATTACGACAAAAATTGAGCATCCATCAGTTCTGCATTCAATGGAATATTTAGAGTCACAGAAATTTGAAGTGGATTATTTGTCAGTTGATGAACAAGGGATGATATCTGTTGATGAGTTGAAAAGTAAGCTGAGGAAAGATACAATTCTTGTCAGTATCATGCATGTCAACAATGAAATTGGGACTGTGCAACCGATAGCCGAATGTGCACGAATCATTAAGGAGCATTCTAATGCTGTATTTCATTCAGATATGGTCCAAAGTTTTGGGAAATTGCCGGTTTCAATTGAAAATGACGGTCTTGATGCAATATCAATTTCAGCTCATAAAATAAATGGTTTAAAAGGTTCGGGCTTACTTGCTTTAAGGAAAGGTAAATTACCGCAGGCGATAAATTATGGGGGCGGACAGGAAAATGGTCTTCGTAGCGGTACAGTTTCCGTTCCAGACGCTGTGGCGTTAGCAAAAGCGATACGGATTAGTTCGGTTGAAACAGAACGTCAAGACTTCAGACAGTGGAGAGAGCAACTAATTGACTTTATAGGTCAATTTGAGAAAGTTCTTATACTTGCACCGGAAAAGGGAGCACCACATATATTATCTATCGCTTTTTATAAAATAAAAGGTGAAGTAGCTGTTAATTTCTTTCAAGAAAACGGCATTACCGTTTCTACTTCGAGTGCATGTTCCTCAAAAGACAATAGTGCGGGACATGTAATAGAAGCAATAGGTGTCAATGGGAAATACAAAAATGGAGTAATTCGCATCAGTTTTGGGAAAAATAATGTAGAACAAGAAGTCATAGAACTAAAGCAAGTATTTGCAAAGTTCATGGATTTACTTGGAGGGGGAAAATAAGTAATGGAATGGAATGAACTATTAATTCGTTACGGAGAAATGTCTTTAAAAGGTCGGAATAAGAATGTGTTCGTAAAGAAGTTGCGTAATAATATTAAAGATGCACTAAGTGATTTAAAAACAGTCGTCATAAAACCTGAACGTGACCGTATGTTTCTATATGCAGAAGACAAACGAGATATGGAAGAAGCAATAACTCGTTTGCCACATGTTTTTGGTATCCAATCATTCAGTCCGGTTGCTAAATGCGATGCGACAGTAGAAGCGATTAAAGAAAAAGCGATAGAGGTTATTGGAGCAGCTGAAACTGCAGGAAAAACTTTTAAAGTTGAAGTGAGACGAACGGACAAGAGATTTCCACTGGTGACCAGTGAATTGCAACTTGAGATCGGCTCGCATGTGTTGCGAAGCTATCCTGAACTAGGCGTAAAAATGAAAAAACCTGATATTGTCCTTCATATTGATATTAGGATTGAAGGGGCTTTCCTGACAGCCAAAATATATGAAGGTGCAGGAGGAATGCCGATTGGGTCGAATGGCCATTCTCTTTTAATGTTATCGGGCGGTATCGATAGTCCGGTTGCTGGATATCTGATGATGAAACGTGGCGTGTCGATTGATGCGATTCATTTTGCCAGCCCTCCATTCACAAGCGAGCTGGCTAAAAAGAAAGTGATGGATCTTGCAGAAAAGTTAAGCTCTTTTGGTGCTGCTGTTCGACTTCACATCATTCCTTTTACTGAAATACAGCAAGCAATTATCAAACAAGTACCAGATAACGTTTCGATGACGACAACGCGGAGAGTAATGCTTCAAATCGCTGATATAGTACGTGAGGAAGTTAATGCTTTTGCCATAATCACAGGAGAAAGCCTTGGTCAAGTCGCAAGTCAGACACTAGAAAGCTTAACAGCCATCAATGCTGTTACTTCGACCCCTATTTTGCGTCCGCTCATTGCGACAGATAAGCTTGAAATTATTGATATTGCACAAAGTATTGGGACATATGAAATATCAATAAGACCCTATGAGGATTGTTGCACAATTTTCTCTTCTTCAAATCCGAAAACTAAACCGAAACTCGAAAAAGTCGCTTATTATGAAAGCTTTGCCGATTTTCATCCAATGATACTTGATGCAATTGAAAAACGAGTCACGATTGAATTACCGCTTGTAGAGAAAGACGAATTCGAAGATTTACTTTGAGGATGAAGAAATTACCATATATACCTCCTGCATGAATTTATCTTTTCTGTACATTCTATATGTACAAGGAGGTGTCAAACATGCCAAACAACAACAGTGGTAACTCAAATCAGCTTCTAGTTCCAGGTGTACGACAAGCACTTGATCAAATGAAAAATGAAATTGCATCAGAATTTGGTGTACAAATGGGACCAGATGCTTCATCGCGTGCCAACGGATCCGTCGGCGGAGAAATTACAAAGCGATTAGTGCGTCAGGCTCAATCACAAATGAATGGATCCCAACAATAATACTTTAAATGAAAAGCTGTTTAGGACATTGTCCGAAGCAGCTTTTCGCTTATAGAGTATTACCAAAGGTCAAGCTATTTAATCATATCTTAAGCAGTTAACAGTATTTACCGCCTCTAAATAGTGCATCGATTTCTGTTTCCTACACATTCTATACTTAGAAGGAGGTGTCAAACATGCCAAACAACAACAGCGGCAACTCAAATCAGCTTCTAGTTCCAGGTGTACGACAAGCACTTGATCAGATGAAAAATGAAATTGCATCAGAATTCGGTGTACAAATGGGACCAGATGCTTCATCGCGTGCCAACGGATCCGTCGGCGGAGAAATTACAAAGCGATTAGTGCGTCAGGCGCAACAACAAATGAACGGATTCCAAAAATAATACTTTAAATGAAAAGCTGTCTAGGACATTGTCCGAAGCAGCTTTTCGCTTATACAGTATTATCAATAGTAAAGCCATCTAATCACATCTAACGCAGTTAACAATATTTACCGACTCTAAATCGTGCATTAATTTCTGTTTCTTGCACATTCTATACTTAGAAGGAGGTGGTAATCATGGCGAACAACAATAACAGCGGTAACTCTAACCAGCTTCTAGTACCAGGTGTAAGACAAGCACTTGACCAAATGAAAAATGAAATTGCATCAGAGTTTGGTGTGCAAATGGGACCAGATGCTTCAGCGCGTGCCAACGGATCCGTAGGCGGAGAAATTACAAAGCGCTTAGTGCGACAAGCCCAGGAACAAATGAAAGGAAACAACCAATAACAATCAATAGAAAAGCCATTCCGGTAATTTTTCCGGGATGGCTTTTCCTATTTTTTTATAGTATCTTCATTTATCAATCATTTTAACCATTCCATTTTAGAATTAGTAAATTTGTTTTGAATTGTCGGTCGTTTATTTGTATACTGAATTTAGACATATAAGGGGGAATCGTTATGAACCGTGAACAATTGATTGCACCTGAAGAATATAATCTGGTAAGTGAGTTCGAAAAGTATGCAACAGGTACTGGGAAAAAAGCACTTATATACATAAATTCGGAAGGGCAAAAGCAACAACTAACATATGATGAATTAATGGAATCGGCAAACAGAGTCGCCAATGTATTTCAATCGAAAGGTCTATTAAAAGGCGATGTTGTATTAGTTATGGTACCTCGGAATATTGAAGCGTATGTTACATATATCGGAGCACTCAAGGCGGGTCTAGCTGTAATTCCAAGTTCTGAAATGTTGAGGTCGTCAGATATCGAATATCGTATAGCGCATAGCAATGCAAAAGCGATTGTAGCATTTGATGCATTTACCGATCAATTCAGTGAAGTGAGGAATATGGATGATGTTCAGCTATTTGTTGTCGGGGAGGCAAAGAATGATCAGCTTTCTCTAACTGAACTGATGAAGACTGCATCAACGGAATTCGCTACACCGGAAACAAAGAGTACAGACATGGCCTTTCTATCATATACTTCGGGCACAACAGGAAAACCAAAAGGAGTAGTACATACACACGGTTGGGGATACGCCCATCTGCGGACAACAAGTGAAAGCTGGCTAGGTATTGAAGAAGGAGATATTGTTTGGGCGACTGCCGCGCCGGGTTGGCAGAAGTGGATATGGACACCATTCCTCTCTGTATTAGGTAGTGGAGCGACTGGACTCATTTATGATGGCAAATTTGAAGTAGAAACCTATTTGAATTTGATTAGAGACTATCGAGTGAATGTTTTATGTTGTACGCCTACCGAATATCGATTTATGGCGAAGGCAGAAAAACTTGAGGCTTACGATTTATCCTCAATAAGAAGTGCAGTTTCCGCAGGAGAACCGTTGAACCGAGAAGTCATTGAAATATTCGATAAAGTATTTTCTCTATCAGTAAGAGATGGGTATGGACAAACAGAAAATACGCTTCTTGTAGGAACAATGATTGGTATGGAAGCGCGTCCAGGTTCGATGGGAAAACCGACGCCTGGAAATAAAGTTGATATTATTGATGATGAAGGCAATCCTTCTGCCATTGGAGAAGTTGGAGATATCGCAGTACATGTATCGACTCCCGCGTTATTTAAGGAATATTTAAATGATCCTGAACGAACAAAGATGCAGTTCCGAGGCGAGTATTACGTGACAGGTGACAGGGCAAAAATGGATGAAGATGGTTACTTCTGGTTCGAAGGCCGCGGAGATGACATTATTATCAGCTCTGGTTATACAATTGGGCCGTTTGAAGTGGAGGATGCATTGACGAAGCATTCAGCAGTACGTGAATGTGCTGTCGTCGCAAGTCCTGATGAAGTACGCGGAAATATCGTAAAGGCATTCATTGTTCTCAAAAACCCTGAAAGGGAAAATGAAGAAGGTCTTATCAGAGAATTACAAGAGCATGTGAAGACATTAACGGCACCTTATAAATATCCACGGAAAATCGAGTTTTTGGATAAACTGCCTAAAACAGCTTCCGGGAAAATTATGCGTATAGAATTAAGAAAACAAGAACAAGAGTAAGTCATTATTGTTAGCAGGCCGCTTTTCCGGTACGGGATAACCGTGACTGGAAAAGGGGTTTTTATTATGATTAGTGAATTTTGCATTAATATCAAACCGATATTTAATATCTTCTTTACGAAATTTTTCTAAAAGACTATACTGAGTAGATTATTTCGGAAATCAAAATATAAAGGGGGCTAAGTAATGCAAATGGAAAAAAACGGTGTTCTTTGGGCGATAGGCTCCTATTTAATTTGGGGTATTATGCCGATTTATTGGAAAAGTCTCGAACATGTCGGAAGTACCGAAATACTGATGAGTCGAATTGTATGGGCATTTGTAATTACTCTATTAGTAGTATTACTAATGAAAAATGGTCGTTATCTAAAAGAAGACATTAAGGCACTTTGGAAATCACAACGAAATTTTTGGGCATTGTTCGCAGGTTCGGCACTTGTTTCATCCAATTGGTTCATCTACATATGGGCTGTGAATAATGACTATATTATTCAAGCAAGTCTAGGTTATTACATAAATCCGCTAATTTCAGTTTTACTCGGAATCTTTTTCTTAAAGGAAAAACTTTCGAAGTCCCAGCAAGTAGCTTTTTTGCTAGCTGCGACTGGCGTTACAATTTTAACAGTTTCATATGGTTCGTTCCCATGGCTGGCATTCGCTCTTGGCATTACATTTGCAGTCTACGGGCTTATCAAAAAACAAGTCAAACTCGATGCATTACGCGGCTTAACAATTGAGACATTATTCATTGCTCCGTTTGCGGTCATTTACTACATTATTTTGTTTAAAGATGGGAATGCCGTATTTTTGCATTCAACTATCAAAACAGATATTCTGCTGATTTTGACAGGTGCAGCAACTGCATTGCCGCTTCTTATGTATGCAAAAGGAGTGCAGAGAATTCCTCTTTACATGGCAGGGTTTCTTCAATACATCGCACCAACGATGATGTTATTCCTTGGGGTTATCGTTTATAAAGAAACTTTTGGAGGAGTTGATTTGTTATCATTCGCCTTCATTTGGTCAGCGTTGCTGTTGTTTACTGTGTCGAAAATTTTAGAAGTGGTGAAAGTGAAAAAAGCGCGGCTGCAAGAAGTTTCTGCAAATGTAGATTAATGAAATTTGGGATTACTATAAAAGTGGATAATCAAGAGGCTAAAGTGGCGACGACTTATTGTCTTGTGCCTGTCGGTGCTAAACCTTCGCTTTACTTGTTGTCTAGCTATGGTCGCCAATCCCTCAGGTCACAGGTCAGTTGGTTAAGGAGGGATTGAACACATCAACCCTCTTAGGTGGCTTGAGTACCCTCCTTGCAAACTGCCTTGCGCCTGTCGGGGCTAAACGGCGCCCTACGCTTTTCTAGAGATACATCCGTTGTACTTTTTCCCAGAAGGAGTTATTTTTCATCTTAACTGTTTTCACGGTTCTGTCGCTTAAGCGGATTTCCACGTTTTTGACCTGGCGTATGCCAAGTGCTTCATTGTCAGCGGCGATTATAGGGAAGACGTTGCCATCCTGGTGAACATGAAGCTTTAGTTTTCGTTGACCACTCATGATGAACGATGATCCAAGCGTTCTATAATTATTGTTATTTACGGATGCAAGTTCAGTTACTTGAAAACAGCTGAGTAGTGGATCTACTACTGCACCATTGACGGATTTATTGTAAGCGGTACTGCCGGTCGGCGTAGAAATGATAAGACCGTCGCCTAGGAATACTTCAAATAGCTTATCATCAATAATGACATCCATGACAAATGTCCGAATGATATTAGAGCGTATACTCAGTTCGTTCAAACAGTAGAATGGTTGGTGATTGTCAATTTTCACTTCAATTAGTGGATACTTTCTTACTTTAAGTTCTGCAGCACGAATTGTTTGTGTCATTTGAAATAGGTTATTGAAATTGAAATCACAATAGAGACCAGGTTTGGCTGTTAAAGATATGCCTGCGTATAAGCAGTCTTGGCGGAAACCAGTTTTGCGGACCGCCTGTAAAAATGAACCATCACTACCGATGCTAATAATAATATTCGCATCTATATCACTCTCGGTCATAGTAAAACCTTCATGGATTAATGCATCTTCCACTTTTAACTTTTTATCAAGTGAGACTTCATCATGTTTGCTGTAAATAAAGATATTCATCCGATCTGTCATTGCACAAGCTCCTTCCGAATGAGTTATACTCATTTTAGCATGTAATGAAACATTTTGGTGTCTAGTAACGTATAAAATAGTGATATAAAAAAGGAGGAATTTAAATGACAATGAAACGATGGATTGCAGTTATTGTCGCTGCGGCACTAGTTTTTGTTTCGGTAGGTATTAATTCATTATCGTACATATTTACGAGGGACTTCGATGGTTTCTTTGAAGAAATGATGGCTACTTCATCCGAGGGATATGAAGAAACGATTATAGAAGAAGGTAGTGGGGGAGAAAAAATTGCTGTCCTCACACTCGATGGGGTTATTCAAGACTTAGGGACCTCGTCATCTTTATTTCAACCTTCGGGCTATAATCATCAATATTTCATGAGTCAGTTGAATGAGGTATTAGAGGATACTAGCGTTAATGGAGTGGTATTGAAAGTGAACACACCTGGCGGAGGCGTAGTTGAATCAGCAGAGATTTATGATGCTCTTCGCTTAATTCAACAAGAGAATAAAACACCTCTTTACATTTCGATGGGAGGAATGGCGGCTTCAGGTGGTTATTATGTGTCAGCACCGGCTGATAAGATTTTCGTTAATCCAGAAACAATTACAGGTTCAATTGGCGTCATTATGGAAAGTGTAAATTATGCGAAACTCGCTGAAAAATATGGTATTGATTTTAATACCATCAAAACAGGACCTTACAAAGACATCATGAGCGGATCACGTGAAATGAAAGACGAAGAGCGTGCGATGCTACAGGAAATGATTAATGATTCTTATGAACGCTTTGTCGATATTATTGTAGACGGAAGGGGTATGAGCGAAGCGGCAGTGAAAAAAGTTGCTGACGGCCGTATCATGAATGGACGTCAGGCAATTGAAGTTGGGCTTGCGGATGAATACGGTAAAGTAACCGATGTAATAGCGGCCATGAAGGAAGATCATAATCTTCAGAATGCAACAGTTTTCGAATATACAACTCAAGACAGCTGGGCATCCTTATTTGGAGTGAAAGCTGGAAATCTATTCGGAAGTAATATTGAATCAGAATTGATTGGTAAGTTGTTGAACGATTATAATGCACCAAGAATGATGTATTTATACGGTGAAAGATAAGGAGGGACAAATATGTCGGAATATATTGAACGACAACCGGATCTGACGGATAAAACAATTGTCACAGGACAGCCTAGCGATTATGAAACTGTTGAAACAGAACACTTTCATGCGAAATATGCGGGGTTTTGGACGCGGCTATGGGCGTACACAATAGACTTGATTGTTCTCTCTGCCATCAGCGGAATTATCATTAAACCGATTTTTCGAATTGCTGGTTGGGAAATAACAAACCCTTCATTCTTCTTATTCAGCCCCTATAAAATCACGGTGTTAGTGTTGTTGTTGCTCTACTTCATGCTAATGACGAAGTATTTGCAACAGACAGTAGGAAAAATGATTATGGGTATACGAGTTGCATCAAAAGATGGAGGGCAACTGACTTGGGGAGCGATAATCTTCAGAGAGGGCATTGGACGTTTCATTTCCAAAATGCTTTTGGTTCCTTATTTACTAGTCATATTCATGCCGAAAAAAGAAGCGTTGCATGATTTGTTTGCGGACACAATTGTTGAACATGAGTCTTCGTATGAAAAAGAGTTGCGGATAAATTATCGCAAACGGAATGAGGGACAACAGTTGCAAGAAGGCACTATGATTTAGTAAGATAGACATAGAAAAGGGGGCGTATTAATGGTTAACGTTACATTTCAAAACAATCCTATGACATTGCTCGGTAAAGAAGTATCAGTAGGGGACACAGCAAATGATTTTACAGTGCTTGCAAACGATTTGAGCCCGGTTACACTTGCTGACTCAAATGGGAAGGTCAGGCTAATCAGTGTGATTCCTTCCATCGATACTGGAGTCTGTTCAGCACAGACGCGTAAGTTTAATGAAGAAGCTTCGTCACTTGGAGATAACGTTCAAGTCTTGACAATCTCTGCCGATCTTCCGTTTGCACAGGCTAGATGGTGTGCTGCAGAAGGAATTGACAATGTTCAGACGCTATCCGATCATCGTGATCTTTCATTCGGAGAAGCATACGGAGTTGTCATGAAAGAGCTGCGTTTGCTTGCGCGCTCAGTATTTGTTATTGATAAAGATAATAAGGTAACTTATGTTGAATATGTCGGGGAAGGTACAGACCATCCTGATTACGAAAAAGCAATTTTAGCAGTAAAGAAACTAACTAAGTAATAAAAATTATGAAAGCCCACTCGGAGACGGGTGGGCTTTGTCAATTGAGGGATAAAGATATGAAAACAAATACGGAAATTATATTTTCATTTATAGATGCATATGCGGAATCTAAGGAAGAGCTTTACTTAGAAGCGATTGTTGAAGTCTGCCAAAAGTGGTTAGTAGGCGATATAAAACCCGAAGTAACAGAAAAAATCACTAAAGAGGATATCCGTAAAGGTATTCAGCTAGCTGTTTTGAAAGGTATGAAGCAAAATGTTCAGCCTAATCACCAGATGACCCCCGATTCAATTGGGATGCTCATTGGACATATCGCTGGTAAATTAGCATCAGATGAACAAAGTCTGACACTTTTAGATCCGGCGGCAGGCACAGGTAATTTGCTTTATACTGTCATGAATACAATTGAAAATGATGTCACTGCTACGGCAATTGAAATTGATGATTTACTTGTCAGGTTGTCTGCGGTTACAGCGGAACTCCTTGAACATCCTGTTACGTTTTATGTTCAAGACGCACTGCGACCGTTATTTGTAGATCCAGTCGATATTACGGTAAGTGATTTACCAGTAGGTTTCTATCCGGATGATGAAAATGCGCTTAATTATGAATTGATGTCCGCTGAGGGACATGCATATGCACATCATTTATTTATTGAGCAATCGATGAAGCACACAAAACCGGGAGGTCATGGCTTATTCATCGTCCCAGCGAATCTGTTCGAATCCGACCAATCTTCTGTATTGCATCCGTACTTAAAAAACAAAACAATTATCCGAGCAATTATTCAACTACCTGATTCATTATTCAAAAATGCGGCTCATGCAAAGAGTATTTTAATACTGCAGAAACCCCTACCAGAAAAGAAAGTGGTACATGATGTTCTTCTTGCTAAAGTTCCTAATATGACTGATAGGCATGCAATGGCGTTATTTCTTCAGAAAATTGATATTTGGGCTAATGAATAAAGTATTATTAACCTGACAATTGTGTCTGATACAAAAGAAATCAGTTGAAAAGGGGTACACTTTATGCGGAATATTTTAGCGATAAACGCTGGGAGTTCATCCTTGAAGTTTCAGCTTCTCAAAATGCCCGAAGAATACGTAACGACGATAGGACTAATTGATAGAATTGGTCAAACTGAATCATTGTTCACCATGAAATCCGAAGATGGTAAAATTGGATTAAAACAAAGTATCAAGAACCATACAGAAGCAGTAAATATATTGCTTGAAATGCTGATTAGCCAAGGAATCGTAACCTCTTTTGATGAGATTGACGGAGTCGGACATCGTGTCGTACATGGTGGTGAAGTATTTAGCGATTCTGTGCTTATTAATGAAGATGTTGTCGCAGCACTTCAAGAACTATCTAATCTAGCACCATTGCATAACCCGGCTAATATCGTAGGTATTAACGAGTTTAACAAAGCTTTACCAAACGTTCCGGCAGTTGCAGTTTTTGACACAGCATTCCATCAGACGATGCCGGAAAGTTCATTTCTATATCCGTTGCCTTATGAGTATTACGAAAAATACGGTATCCGAAAATACGGTTTCCATGGTACTAGTCATAAGTATGTAACAGAGCGTGCAGCGTTGTTGTTAAACAGACCACTTGAAGATACGCGGCTAATTTCTTGTCATTTGGGAAATGGCGCGAGCATAGCGGCAGTGGAACGTGGAAAGTCGCTCGATACTTCTATGGGTTTTACCCCTCTTGCTGGTGTAACGATGGGAACACGTTCAGGAAATATAGATCCCGCTCTAATCCCTTATATTATGGAACAAACGGGAAAGACTGTTGAAGAAGTACTCGATGTGTTGAATAAACAATCAGGAATGCTTGCGATTTCGGGTTTTTCGAGTGATTTGCGCGACATTGAAATCGAGGCTTTAAAAGGAAATACACGTGCACAGCTTGCTTTAGATGTCTTTGCGGATCGAATTCATAAATATATTGGTTCTTATGCTGCGAGGATGGGCGGTGTGGACGCAATTATATTTACAGCTGGAATCGGTGAAAATAGTATAGTTATTCGCGAAAAAGTTTTAGAAGGCCTTGAGTTTATGGGAGTCTACCTAGATCCCGATTTAAATAATATAAAGGGAAAGGAAGTACATATTAGTTATCCATACTCCCCTGTAAAAGTGCTTGTCATCCCGACGAACGAAGAGGTTATGATTGCCAGAGATACGATGCGGGTTGCGCAATTATAAGTTTGGAAGGATAGTGCAGTGTGCTTTGTTTTAAACATTCAGTCCTAGTTTTGGGTATTATCCACAATACATGTGAAAAAGAGTTGCCCATATAAAAATTGGGCAACTCTTTTATCATTAATTTACAGCTGGAATCAGCGAAAACAGTATTGTTATTCGTGAAAACTTTAAAAGAACCATTAATCCCAACAAACAAAGAAATCAGAATGGCGAGAGATACAATGAGGCTTGCAGAGGTATAAAAGGTTTAAGGGGTTTTACTATTTAGGGGGTGTTCTATATATGAAGAGCTTTTTTGTCATGCAAGGAGAAACATATCGAGAAGAAAAAGAATTAGGTGTTATTTGGTCTCCGCAACAAGATAGTGGAGGGCAGATCCCCCATTCATGGTTGCGGATGAGGGTAGTGAATGAAGGTGATCGTTTCTTCCACTATGTAAAAGGGAATATTGTTGCGATTAGTGTTGCTAAAACTGAATGCAGAGCAGCGACTAAACCATCAAAAATGCAAAGATATGAACGCTCGAGTGAGTTATTTGGTGAAATTAGAATATCATGAACTAGAAAAACCTCTAAACGTACACTCAAACTTTGATGAAATTTCACCACTTTTACCAATAAAATATTCTCCGTTTCAACAAGATGGAAATGGAAACTCAGGATATTTATATCCATGTAATGAGGAGTTGGTCATTAAATTATTAGAACTCATTAGTGATTTGAACATTTACCAAGTGGATGAGGAGCAGCTGGAGTTAGCGATTGGTACAGTTCGGCGTACAGAGCGCAATACATTTATTCCAATGATTGCTGAAACGGAAGCGGAAGTGAAATCAAAGATTCGTTTGGGTCAACAAAAGTTTAGGAGAGAGTTATTGCTGTTGTGGAATCATAAATGTGCTTTGTGTGATATTGAATTATCTGCTTTACTTCAAGCGAGCTACTCCAAGCCGTGGAAAGACAGTACTGATCTTGAAAGAGTCTATCCTTATAATGGAGTACTATTATGTTGTAATCACGACGCCTTATACGATAAAGGGTATATTGCGTTTGACGGACAAGGCAGATTACATATTTCTACGTCTGTTCCTGAGAACGATTATTTAGTATATAATATCCATCGGAAAAAGAAGATTGCTCGATTTGAGGAAAATAAGCCTTATTTTAAGTGGCATCTAAAGAATATATTTCAACAATAAAAAGAAGTTTTTCGGTCACCTTTTTTTAATTTTTCTCATTTACCCTATTAACATAGGTTTGGTCCGTAGTGAATTGACTCATATAATGCGTGGTTTAGTTTTAATTTATTTCCCTCAAAACTACTTTTATTCAATAGGTCAAATGTATTAATTAAAAAAATATTCAAATCGATGATTTTTACTGAAATTTTATCGGTAAAAATTCTACTGAAGTCATCGGCATCAGGGGCTTATCGAATGTTATTTAAAGTTCATTTACATAGGTCTATTTAATCACATATTGAATATGAGAGTGGATAGTAAAATTGAATTGACTGCAAAACAACTATATAGTTAAAAAGTAAATCTCCTATTTCTTCCTGAGAAATTGAAATGACTGCAGTTCTGTCCTTTTGTTTTAAATTCCTCTCAATTTAAAATCTAAAGTTGGTATGAACAACTGTAATAAGAGAAATACTTCAATAGTATATTTGCAAAGTCTGCTTTTGAAGTATTATTTCATTTTATGTGGAACAAAGACAATGTAAACAATGAACGTCTCTATCTTTCATTGTTTGCATAACCTTTCTTTATTATCGAAAAAAATGTGCAATAATCTGCCTTCATGAAAAAAGGATGTATGGATCTTTACCTGAAGAGAATATTGATTGAGGTGTATAAATGGAACCAATTGTAGAAGTGAAAAACGTAACGAAGATTTTTGGTAAATCTCCAAAAGCTGCAGTAGAGTTATTAAAAAAAGGCAGTTCAAAGAAAGACATTTTAAAAGAAACGGGGCACACTGTCGGCGTTAAAAATGTAAACTTTAGCGTTTATCCAGGTGAAATCTTCGTGATAATGGGATTATCCGGAAGTGGAAAGTCTACATTAATCCGCATGTTCAACCGATTAATTACGCCAACATTAGGTGAGATTTTGATCAATAATGAAGATATTGTAAAAATGGATGCTGCTCGTCTAAGAGATGTGAGACAGAAAAAGATAAGCATGGTATTTCAAAACTTTGCGCTTTTTCCACATAAAACAATTCTGGAGAATGCAGGATTTGGGCTTGAGATTCAAAAAATCTCCGATAAGGAGCGCCATGAAAAAGCAATGAATGCGTTAGAAGCTGTAGGGTTGAAGGGATATGAAAACCAGTTTCCCTCACAATTGAGTGGTGGGATGCAACAAAGGGTTGGACTTGCTCGTGCACTTGCTAGTGATACAGAAATCATCTTGATGGATGAAGCATTTAGCGCACTAGATCCATTAATTCGAAAGGATATGCAGGATGAGTTAATTGAAATTCAAGAAAGTTTCAAGAAAACCATTATTTTTATCACACATGATTTGGATGAAGCACTGCGTATAGGAGATCGAATAGCTTTAATGAAGGATGGAAGCATCATTCAACTCGGAACACCTGAACAAATAATGATAGAGCCAGCAAATGAATTTGTAGAGAAGTTCGTGGAAGATGTCGATTTGTCTAAAATACTAACTGCATCACACGTGATGAAACGTCCAGAGAAAATTAGTATAGACAGAGGTCCAAGGGTTGCACTAGAAATCATGGGAAGACAGGGTTACTCCAGTATATTCATTGTGGACCGTAAGCAAAAGTTATTAGGTGCGCTTAGTGCTGAGAATGCACGTCTTGCAATAGATCAAGGGAGATCAATTTCTGAAGTGATGACTGCTGACATCCCAACTGTAACAGAGGGTACCTTACTTGCTGATATTATGGAAGTGATGGCAACGTCAAGTATACCAATATCAGTTATAGATGAAGAGAAAAGAATTAAAGGAATTATTATTCGGGGGGCATTAATTGGAGCTCTTGTCGGAAACAAAGATTCCTTGAATGATTTGGAGAGTGAATGATTTGAGTATATCCAAAATACCACTTGGAGAATGGGTTGATACCCTAGTTGATTGGGTAACCATTGTATTTGCAGGATTTTTTGAATTATTTACAAATGTAATTGATTGGGGCTTAGATCTTATAGTTGAGGTATTGAGTGTAGGGCCGCCTATCGTATTAATAATCATTTTAGGACTTTTAGTTACCTATACCAGTAAATGGCAATTAGGTGTATTTACCATAGTTAGTTTACTTTTGATTGATAATTTAGGCTATTGGGAGTCGACAATTCAAACACTCTCGATTGTTTTAGTATCAGGATTTCTCACTATTCTAGTAGGGATTCCAGTAGGAATATGGTGTGCACAAAACAAAACAGTTCAAAAAGTAGTTACACCCACTTTAGATTTTATGCAAACAATGCCAGCGTTTGTATACTTGATTCCATCGATTTTATTCTTTGGAATTGGTGTAGTGCCAGGGATTGTTGCTTCGTTTATTTTCGCGATTGCGCCAACTATTCGTATGACGAATCTTGGTATTCGCGAAGTACCTGAAGAACTTATAGAAGCATCAAATGCTTTTGGATCGACAACTAACCAGAAATTGTTTAAAGTTCAATTACCATTGGCCATGCCAACGATTTTGGCTGGAGTAAACCAAAGTATTATGCTTGCTCTTTCAATGGTTGTAACTGCTTCTTTAGTAGGAGCGCCTGGTCTAGGGGCGGATGTATACAGAGCAGTCAGCCAAATTAATGTAGGACAAGGTTTTGAAGCTGGATTGTCAATTGTTATTATCGCTATCATCCTAGATCGCATTACGCAAAACTTGCGCAAGCCAGCTTATGAACATGTTATAAAACCAAAAATCGTCTTTTTAATATTTGCTGTACTTATAGGCGGTACTGCGATTGTTTTAGCAATTCCTCAAGGCGATACTGTGAACGAAAATGCTAGTGAAATTGGTACTCAGACAGAATATGAAATAATTGGGATTGAGCCTGGAGCAGGACTTATGGGGCTAACTAAAACTGCAATAACTGATTACGGTCTTGATAATTGGAATCTAGTTGAAGGTTCTTCGGCTGCTATGGTTGCAGAATTGAAAAAAGCTTATAAAGCGGAAAAGCCAATTATTGTGACAGGATGGACACCACACTGGATGTTCTCCGCTTTTGATTTGAAATACCTGGATGATCCTATGGGTTCATTTGGTGGAGCTGAAGACATTAATACACTTGTAAGAAAAGGGCTTGAACAGGATGTCCCAGGTGCATATAAAATCCTAGACCAATTCTTCTGGGAATCAAGTGATATGGAAAGTGTCATGGTTGATGTGTCAAACGGATCTAGTCCAACTGAAGCTGCTGAAAAGTGGATTAATGATAATCCGGATAAAGTGGCAGAGTGGACGGATGGTGCTCAAGCGGGAAATGGCGAAAGTATTGATCTGGTGTTTGTCGCTTGGGACACAGAGATTGTCAGTACAAATGTCGTTGGTAAAGTACTTGAGCAAAATGGTTACAAAACGAAATTAATTCAGGTTGAAGTTGGGCCTATGTTTGCTGGTATCGCTAACAATAGTGCGGATGCTATGGTTGGTGCATGGCTACCAGGTACGCATGTCGAATTTTATGAAACCTATAAGAATGATTTAGTTGATCTTGGACCAAATCTTGAGGGAACAAAAAATGGATTGGTTGTACCTGCATACGTAGATATTGATTCAGTTGAAGATTTAAAGGATAAATGAGAAAGATTAAGCAAAAAGGCAGCTCACATTGAGTTGCCTTTTTACTGTGAATTTTGATTGGATCACTATTATATGGGTTTTAAGGGTTATGAACCCTTAAAACTAATTGATTCATTTAAGGACAATCTTGTAGAATAGAAAAATTGGATTACTCATATTGATAAAATTCAAATTAGAGCTATGGTTATTCAACCTTTATTTTAGGTATTGTCTACAATATAAAAAAGAGTTGTCCATAGAACAATTGGACAACTCTACTTTCATTATTTCGCAGATTCAGGTGTACGAATAACAAGAACGTCACATTTTGCGGAACGTACTATATTTTCTGATACACTTCCGATTAGGAATCGTTCTACAGCATTTAAACCGGTTGCCCCACAAATGATTAAATCAGCTTCTAATTTTTTGGATAGATCTTTAGAAATCATTGTTTTTGGTGAGCCATATTCTACTATGACATTAACACGTTGCAATCCAGCTTTTTCTGCTTCTACTTTGTAATCGCCTAAAAGATCTTCAGCAAATTTTTGTGCACGTTCAGCAATTGAACGATCATAAGCTTCGATTGCAGCATAAGAACGTGTATCGATAATGTTTATTAAGTTCAGTGTTGCTTCGTTTCTATCTGCAATTGCCACAGCTTTTCTGAAAGCCCATTCAGATTCTTTGGAACCGTCTACAGCAACTAAAATTTGTTTGTATACTAAAGTCATTATTCCTCACTCCATCCTAATAATAGTATACTACCTTATTTCGACTTTTATATTTGAAAAACCTTTTAATCATAGAGGGAAATGATAATTATTTAGTGATTTGACGAAATTGTGACAGTTGGGAGAAGTGGCTTAATGAAAATCTATCGTACAATTACAGAGTGGTTATTTATTTAATATTCCGCAAATAGACAAAATAGAGCATAATAACTTACTTTCTGATAATATTGAATTGGATTGGTTCAGATGAATGCATGGATGTCAGGTGACCAACTAACTAAACATCATCTCGAGGAGGAATAGTAATGATAATTGGTGTCCCAAAAGAAGTTAAAAACAACGAAAACCGTGTCGCTATGACACCTGCAGGCGTATTCAACTTAAAGTCTGCAGGACATGAAGTTATTATTGAAAAAGGTGCTGGCTTAGGTTCAAGCTTTATGGACGAAGATTATAGTGAGGCTGGTGCTAAAATCGTAGCAACTGCTGAAGAAGCATGGAATGTAGATATGGTTATGAAAGTTAAAGAACCTGTTGCTTCCGAATACGGATATTTCAGTGAAGGGCTAATCTTATTCACATACTTGCATCTTGCACCTGAAGTAGAGTTGACTCAAGCACTTCTTGATAAAAAAGTTGTTGGGATAGCCTACGAAACAGTACAACTTCCAAATAACTCGTTGCCACTTCTTGCTCCAATGAGTGAAGTCGCAGGCCGTATGGCTACACAAATCGGTGCACAATATTTACAACAAACAAACGGCGGTAAAGGTATTTTACTGAGCGGCGTACCAGGTGTTTCACGCGGTAACGTAACAGTTATCGGTGGCGGACAAGCTGGAACGAATGCTGCTCGTATCGCAGTAGGAATGGGTGCGAAAGTAACAGTTCTTGACTTGTCAGTTGACCGTCTACGTCAATTAGATGAAATCTTCGGAAATGATATTCAAACACTGGTTTCAAATCCATTCAACATTGCTGAATCTGTGAAAGATGCAGATCTAGTTGTCGGAGCTGTTTTGATTCCAGGAGCGAAAGCACCGAAACTAGTTTCAGAAGATATGGTTAAATCGATGAAACAAGGTTCTGTTCTTGTAGACATCGCAATCGACCAAGGTGGTATTTTTGCAACTTCGGATCGCGTTACGACTCACGACGAACCCACTTATGTAAAACATGGTGTCGTTCATTATGCAGTAGCGAATATGCCAGGTGCAGTACCACAAACTTCAACAACAGCTTTAACGAACGTAACAGTTCCATATGCACTTCAAATTGCAAACAAAGGTTATAAGAAAGCATGTCTCGATAACGTTCCTCTTCAAAAGGGGATTAACACGATGGAAGGGCATGTAACATATAAAGCGGTTGCAGATGCTCAAGGCGTGGAATATGTACCTGCTGAAACACTATTAAACCAATAATGATTTAGAAGAAGTTGTCCACACTTGTTAGTGTGTGGACAACTTCTTTTTGTTTTTAACGTAAAACTGTGCAATCGTTAAGCTTTAATAATTTTCAATTCTTTGGGGAACTTTGTCAATACTTCAACGCCGTCAGCTGTTACAACAACATCATCTTCAATCCTGACCCCCGTAATTGCAGGATTATAAATACCGGGTTCAATTGTGAAGACCATGCCTTCTTTTAGAATAAGTTCGTTGGTACCTGTGATCGATGGAAACTCATGAACTGAAATACCAAGCCCATGTCCAATTCGGTGTGTGAAATATTCGCCGTATCCAGCCTGATCAATTACATCACGAGCAGCTTTATCGATATCCATCGCCTTGACGCCTGGACGGACTAAATCTACAGCAGCTTGCTCCGCTTTTCTAACTGTTTCATAAATTTCACGCATTTCAACCGTCGGCTCGCCGAATGCCACTGTACGTGTAATATCGGAACAATAGCCCTTGTAGACTACACCTAGGTCGAATAGGATGAAATCACCTTGCTGAATTTTACGATCACCAGGCGTACCGTGTGGAGAGGCAGTTTTAGGACCGGATAAGACCATTGTATCGAATGACATCTTCTCGGCACCTTTTTTCTTCATTTCAAACTCGATTGCCATTAGAATTTCAAGTTCAGTTTTTCCTTCTGCGATCTCCCTGCAACCCACTTCGATAGCGTAATCGGCAAGTTCAGCAGCAATGCGTAAGTTGTTTAGTTCCTCTTCACTTTTGATATTACGCATGCTATTTAACTGTTCGTCCAAGCGCACGAAATTAGCATTAGTAAACAGCTCGCTCATGCGTTCAAGACGCTCGACTGTCAAATGAAACTTCTCTACTGCTATTGAAACTGGAAGGTTACCACGTTTACGGACAGCCTCTATGACGATATCCCATGCATCATCGGTGTCTTCGTGGCCAACTGCATCGAAAGGCCAACCAGCTGCCTTTACATCAGGTACTTCCATTAAAGGACAAATTACAAATGGATTCTCATCTTTAAACACCATGACACCGAGAAGTCGCTCATGGGGATCGCTTCGGAATCCTGACAAGTAAAATACATTGTCTGGTGTAGTGATAAATGCTGCATCCAAATTTTCTTTTTGAAGAAATTGTTGTATTTCTTTTACTTTACTCATTACAATGACCTCCCAATACGAATATGCCTATTATAACAAAAAAGAGGGTTTTCAGGTTGTACGACGAAATTTGTCTAATGACAAGAAATATAGGAGGAGATTTTACAATGAAGATTTCATATCATGGTCATTCGATTGTTAAAATAAAAACTGGTGATTTTACGATTCTTATTGATCCATTTATTACAGGAAATAAGCTTACAGATCTAATAGTGGAAAATGAAAAACCAAATGTAATTCTGCTAACACATGGACATAATGACCATGTTGGGGATACTGTTGCCATAGCGAAAGCAAATAATGCACTTGTTGTAGCTCCGAATGAGCTTGCAGTCTATCTGTCTTGGCAGGGCTTAAGAACTCACGGCATGAACATTGGTGGAGCATGCGAGTTTGATTTTGGGACAGTGAAGTATACACAGGCGTTTCATAGTTCTTCTTACACGACTGAAGCGAATGAAATCATTTATACAGGAATGCCAGCAGGTATTTTGTTTATGGTAGAAGGGAAAACAATCTACCATGCAGGAGATACTTCGATTTTTGGCGATATGGAGATGATTGGAAAACGTCATCCAATTGATGTAGCTTTTGTCCCAATTGGTGATAACTTTACAATGGGCCCTCAAGATGCGGCCAGCGCTGTCGAATTACTAAATCCAAAACTTGCTGTACCTGTCCATTTCAATACATTTCCACCGATTGAGCAAGATCCGGAAACGTTCAAAGCTCTAGTCGATGGACATATAGTGAAAATAATGGATGTAGGTGAAACATTAGAATTATAAAAATCCGGATTTTTTCATCAGACCTCTGTTCAGTCGTCACTGTTCATGCAGGAAGCGCTTTTCTTAAACGTTTTGTGGTAGAATAGCCTTAAGGTCATGATAGAGAAAAGGTGAAGACATGGCGACAAAACATGAACTAATACTTCGTTATATCGAAGGACTTTCCGTTGGTGAGAAAATTTCAGTACGTCAAGTTGCGAAAGCACTTTCTGTAAGTGAAGGAACAGCTTATAGGGCGATTAAAGAAGCAGAAAACCAAAAACTCGTTAATACGATCGAACGTGTCGGTACAATCCGGATTGAAAGAAAAAAGAAGGAGAATATCGAACGACTGACATTTGCAGAAGTTGTTAATATTGTAGATGGTCTAGTACTCGGAGGACGCAGTGGCTTACATAAAACGTTGACCAAGTTCGTTATTGGGGCAATGCAACTTGATGATATGTTGCGTTACATTAATGCGGGCAGTCTCTTGATTGTGGGGAATAGATTGAAGGCCCATGAAACAGCGCTTCTAGCTGGTGCCGCGGTGCTTGTTACTGGCGGATTTGATGCTTCCGATGAAGTGAAACAACTGGCGGATGAATTGGACCTACCAGTTATTTCAACTAGTTACGATACATTCACAGTAGCAACGATGTTAAATAGGGCAATTTATGATCAGTTAATCGAAAAAGAAATCTTGCTGGTAGAAGATATTTTGACGCCTCTAGCAGAAACAATTACGATTTCAGCAAAAGATCAGGTCACACGTTTTCATGAAGTGAATGATAAATCATCTCATACTGGTTATCCCGTTGTGGAGAAAAGCGGGAAATTAGTCGGGGTAATAACGTCACGTGATGCCATTGGCAAAATGAATGATGAATTAGTTGAAAAAGTAATGACTCGTCATCCAATTACTGTTACCGGCAAGACATCTGTCGCCTCCGCAGGACACAGCATGATCTGGGAAGGCATTGATCTTCTGCCAGTCGTTACAGACGCAGGAATTCTCACGGGTATCATTAGTCGACAGGACGTTTTAAAAGCTATGCAGATGACGCAACGTCAACCGCAGCAGGGAGAAACAATTGACGACATTATAAAGAATCAGATGAAAACGATACCTGAGCAACCCCATACTGTTGAATTTACAGTAATTCCGCAAATGACGAATCAGTTTGGTTCTCTGTCTTATGGAGCATTAACGACCCTTTTAACCGAGTCGGGTAATCGAGCCATTAAGATGAGGAAACGGGGGGAAAGTGTACCGGAAAATATGTCCCTGTATTTCATCAAGCACGTCCAACTCGGAAGTGTAGTCGTTGTCATACCAAGGATTCTGCATATGAGCAGACGTTTTGTAAAAGTCGATTTTGATATTTTAACCGAAGGTGACTTAGTTGCCAAAGCGATGATTATGTATCAATTATTTGAACGATGAAGAAGTGGAAAATAAAAACTGATGCACGTATGTGCATCAGTTCTCATTCAACTCTTTTTCTTCTTTGACAAAACTTTTATAATGTTTGTAGGCTCGATAATTGAAAATGCCTACATAAGCTCCAAGTCCAATGAACAAGGCAGCAATGATATAAGTTGTGATGCCATTAAAAAGCATTAGCTGATTAATTCCAAAAAAGAGTAACAAACTACCTAGAAACCCACCCGCCATACTTGCATACATTTTTTTGCGAATCGGGAATAGCTGTTTGGTACGAAATTGTCTGGTCTTGAAATAGAAATAAAAGACCGCAGATGCGATTATGAAAAATACTAAAAAGAAATTTATAGTTAACATGAAAGCCCTCCATTACATACAAACTTATTACATTGTAGCGGCTTTTCGAAAAGATTGCGACCGGAATATATCGAAGCTTGGAGGAATCGTTTATGAAAAGACAAATCATCGACACAATTGAAAAATACGATAAAATCATTATTCATCGTCATATAAGACCTGATCCAGATGCATATGGCTCACAGTCAGGGCTGAAAGAATTGTTAAAAGCTAATTATCCTGAAAAACAAGTTTTTGCAACAGGCCAACATGATGAAACACTTACATATTTGACTTTGCAGGATCATGTCGAACAATCGTTTTATGAAGGGGCTCTTGTGATTATCACCGATACAGGAAATACTGAGCGAATTGACGGCGAGTTCTATACTGAAGGTGCTTTACTCATGAAGATTGATCATCATCCTGATGCGGATCCTTATGGTGATGTAAAATGGGTTAATACTGATTCAAGTTCAACATCGGAAATGATTTACTCCTTATACGAAGTAGGAAAAGAACATTATGGTTGGAAAATGACCACTGATGCCGCTCGACTTTTATTTGCAGGAATTGTAGGAGATACAGGACGTTTCCTATTCCCCAGCACGACTGTAAATACATTTGAAGTAGTAAGTGATTTGATCAAATTTGATTTTGATAGAACTGAACTGTTTGCAGGAATGTATGAGATGAAGCGGGAATTACTACATCTTAAAGGATATATTTATCAAAACTTCACAATTGACGAAAATGGTGCAGCTTTTGTGAAACTGGATAAGGCACTACTCGAAAAATTTGGGGTATCAGTTTCGGATACTTCCCAATTGGTAGGTGCACTAGGGGATGTACAGGGAATTAAAGCCTGGATTATCTTTATTGAGGAAGCCGATCAGATTCGGGTTAGGTTTCGTTCAAAAGGACCGGTTATTAATTCGTTGGCTGCACAATATGGAGGCGGTGGTCATCCACTCGCAGCTGGCGCATCTGTCTATTCTTGGGAAAAAACAGATGAAGTCATTGGAAAGTTAAAAGAACTTTGCATGTAGGAAAACGAGCGGAGGAATTACATTGACACTTGTCTATCCGCAAGTAGTGACGGGTGCAGATCTTCTGCGCGGAATCATAAAAATTGAGGATTTAGCCCCGCTTCTGAAAAGGAGAGGGGCTACATCTGTTGCGATTGTCAATTCTAAATTATATGGCATCCGTCCTTTTTATAAAATGATGATTAAATTTGGAATACGCCCTGTGATTGGTTTGTCTGTGTACTTGGAAAATGGAGAAAAGGAAGCCGTCCTTCTTTACGTTTATGCAAAAGATGATGAAGGATATCGAAACCTTCTGAAGATGAGCAGTGCGGTTTCTGTGAGAGAGTCTGAAACACTACCCATTCAATGGTTGAAGGCTTATAGCTCGGGATGTATAATCTTTTGTCCGATGACAGATGATTCATGGAACACTTCTCGTACCGAAGATGATTTTACTCGTATGATAAAGGGGTGTGACACATCTTCCATTATTATAGGCATCGATAGATCAGGAGGCATAAAACATCCTGATGAAGCTGCAATTGAAATGATTGCAGCTTCAACAAACATTCCTATTGCCGCTGTCTATGAAAGTAGGTATATCCATAAAGAAGATGCTTTTGCGTATGAAGTCGCCGATGCAATCCGTACGGGTTATAAACTTAATGACCCAGCAAGGCCTCATAATCTTACAAAGACAGCATATCTCCCTGAAGAAAGCGAACTAGTTGATTGGTTTTCAGATAGACTTCAATGGCTTTCAAATATGTCAGATATCCTTTTATCGTGCGACGCAACATTACCGCCAACTCAATCGCTGATGCCGGTATTTCCGGTTTCGCCCGAGGAGACTTCAACATCCCTCTTAGCTAAAAACAGTGCTGCAGGTTTAAAACGGCGGCTCGGTGAGGTGGAAGAAGTGTATGATTTGCGCCTACGGTATGAAATAAGAATTATTAGTGAAATGGGATTCGCAGACTACTTCCTAATTGTCGAGGACTTTATGCGTTATGCCAAAGAGCAAGGAATACTTACGGGTCCCGGACGGGGCTCTTCGGCAGGGTCGCTTGTTGCTTATGCCCTTGATATAACCGATGTAGATCCTATAAAATATGGACTAATTTTTGAACGGTTTCTTAATCCGGGTCGAGTGACGATGCCGGATATCGATATCGATTTTGCAGACAACCGTCGTTCTGAAGTGATTGACTATGTTGCAAAGAAATATGGGAAAATGCATGTCGCACAAATTATTACATTTGGTACGCTTTCCACTAGATCAGTTGTCCGTAATGTAGCTCGAGTTTTCGATTTTTCAAATGAAGAGATGGCTTATTTATCAAAAGAAATTCCTAATAGACACAGAATTACAATCGAGCAGGCAGTTGCAGAATCAAAGGCGCTTCGTGATTGGATTGCAATTGATCCAGTACGAAATGACTGGTTAGAAGCTGCAATTAAGCTAGAGGGACTACCGCGCAATGCATCAACACATGCAGCGGGACTTATTTTATCACCAGTCCCGCTAGTTGATGTGGTACCACTTCAAAGCGGTTCGGATGACATCTACTTGACCCAGTGGCCAATGGGAGACGTCGAGGAACAGGGATTATTGAAAATGGATTTTCTAGGGTTGCGTAATTTAACTCTACTGGACCGCATTAGGTCAATGATCTCTTACGATAAAGGAATCAGAATCGATTTTGAAGATATTCCGCTTAATGATGAAAAAACATTTGAGCTTTTTAGAACTGGGGATATGACGGGGATATTTCAATTTGAATCAGATGGAATGAGAGATGCACTCCGATTAATCCGTCCAAATAAGTTTGAAGATATTTTTGCTATCACTGCTTTGTATCGACCGGGACCGATGGAGAATATCCCTCTTTATAGCCGTCGCAAAAATGATAATGAACAAATTACCTATATTCACCCACAGCTCGAAGCGGTGTTAAAAGAAACATACGGTGTTATCGTTTATCAAGAACAAATCATGGAGATTGCAGTTCGCTTTGCTGGATTCACTATGGGAGAAGCCGACCTGTTAAGACGTGCGGTCAGCAAGAAGAATCGGGAGAACTTAGAGAAAGAACGAATTCATTTCACACAAAAAGCCGTCAGTAACGGTTATCCTGAAAATTCAGCTGTTGCAATCTATGACCTCATTGTGAAGTTTGCGGATTACGGCTTTCCAAAAAGCCATGCAGTCGCATATTCACTTATTTCTTACAGACTAGCTTATTTAAAAGCGAATGAACCCGCTTATTTTTACGCAGCCCTTCTTTCCTCAACCACTGGAAACAACGAGAAGGCAATTGAATTGATGCGTGAATCTGAAGCGAGGGATGTTAAAGTTCTTCCTCCTTCTATTAACCGCAGTAAGTATATGTACACTGTTGAAAACGGTTCAATAAGAATTGGTCTTGGAGCTATCAAAGGCGTAACACCCACTTTTTATAATGCAGTTAAGCGAGCTAGGAAGTCTGGCGGTAATTGGAAAACGCTGTTTGAAATGGCAGCATCTCTCGGGGGTGAGGTATTCACTGAGAAATCCATTAAACCGCTTGTTAAGGCTGGAGCTCTGGATGTATTTGGTGAAACGCGTGCAGTCCTGTTAACGTCGATTGATGCAGCAATATCCCATGCATTATTTATCCGTCCTGATGATGGCGACGATTTTCTTAGCGAAGTGATGCGATCAGTCGCAAGTCCGAAATACTCGCCTGGTGGCACAATGCCAAGGATGATGTTGCTAGAATACGAAAGAGAAGTACTTGGTTTTTATCTATCAGAACATCCTGCAGCTGAGGTAAAGAAAGCAGCTGGGGGTAATTATTATACCATCATCTCAATCGATACTTTAGCGGATAGAACATATGTGAAAATTGCTGGCCTTATAACTGAAATCAAGCGAATACGAACGAAAAAAGGGGAATCGATGGCATTTGTCACGATTCAAGATGAAACGGGCTCAATTTCTTGTACGCTTTTCCCGCAAAAATACGCGCTCTCGAATCCGCTTCTTATCGAGATGGCAATCATTCATATTGAGGGTACTGTCGAACGTCGAAATGGGAAACCGCAGATAATTATTCAACAAACAAAGGATTTATGAAAAATGCTGTAGGTTTTTCCTTAATTGGATTTCACTTTACGTTCAGCAGCGTTTTCTGTATGCTATAGACAGAAGTGGTCTGACCACTTTTCATCATGTATATTTTCGAAGGGGTCCGTGAATGCAAAATACAAAACCGACTTCAAAAATGTTTCTTGATATTGTAGAAGAACTTAAATCGATAATTCGAGAAGAAGGTATTGAAACAGGTGGGAAACTGCCCTCAGAACGTGAGCTTGCGGAGCGCTTGCAAGCGGGCAGGTCTACGATTCGTGAAGCGCTGCGAAGTCTAGAGCTACTAGGGATTATTGAAACCAGGCGCGGTGAAGGGACCTTTCTTGTGGATTACAAAAAGCATAAGCTCGTTGAGGTTCTTGCTGCATTCGTCATGCAACAGACAGACTCAGTGAATGATGTTCAGGAAACAAGAAGAATCCATGAAAAAGCAGCGGTTATGGCTGTGTGTAATGATGCTACGTTAAGGATTTTGCCAGTATGGGGTAGTTTATTGAAGAAAGTTGATAAAGACGGGGAAATCTTACGGGAAGATCTTATCCGGGAGATGATTGTCGCAACCGGTAACAGATTATCTTTGAAAATTTGGTTTCTACTAAAACAATACAGCAAAGTACCATTCGAGAGCATGACCGAAACGACTGAAAACGATATTATAAAAAAAATGCTTCACAATTTGTGTGAAGGAAATACTACTATAACACTGGAAGCTTATTCGGAATGGATTGAATTAGTTGAAAGTGAAAGAGGGGAAAGCCGGTAATGATTCGAGATCTTTTTAGTAAGAATAGAAATAAACATAAAAATACAACTACAATTCCTTCCGTCGACGCTAAAAACGACGTTCCTGAAGGAATAATGACTAAATGTCCGGAATGTAAACATATTGTTTTAACAAAAGATTTAATTAAGACATTGAAAGTCTGTCCAAAATGCGATCATCACTTTAAAATGACTGCAACTGAACGAGTTGCTTGTCTTTTCGATGACGAGACGTTTGAATCGATTGATAATCACTTAAAAACGGAAAACCCCCTTAGTTTCCCCGCTTATACTGAAAAAGTTGAGTCGGATTCTAAGAAAACAGGGTTAAACGAAGCCGTACTCACTGGAACAGGAAAGATTGATGGACTAGAAGTAGCTGTTGCAATAATGGATTCCCATTTCCGAATGGGCTCAATGGGATCAGTTGTCGGGGAAAAGATTACTCGGGCAATTGAAAAAGCAACAGCACTTGGCATACCGGTAATCATATTTTCAGCTAGTGGTGGTGCACGCATGCAAGAAGGAGTGTTATCACTCATGCAAATGGCTAAAACGAGTGTCGCGCTTAATCGGCATGCGAGCGAAGGATTACTTTATGTATCTGTGATGACATACCCAACGACGGGTGGTGTGTCGGCAAGTTTTGCCTCGGTAGGTGATATTAATATAGCAGAACCAAAAGCACTAATCGGATTCGCGGGTAGACGTGTCATTGAACAAACTGTCAGAGAAAAATTACCGGAGGATTTTCAGACTGCAGAATTTTTGCTGGATCATGGCCAATTGGATGCTGTCGTACACCGCGCTGAAATGAAAGAAACACTATCTAAAATTTTGCGACTTCATGTAAGGGGGATGAACTGAAATGGGTAAAACGTTGAAATTTGAAGAACCAATCGTCAAGCTACGTGAAAAAATCATCGAGCTTGAAGAGTATACAACGACCAACTCAGTTGATCTTTCTGATGAAATCGAGACGTTAAAAATGCGATTGAAAAAGTTGGAAAGAGAAATTTATGAAAATATGGAACCTTGGGATCGGGTTCAAGTGGCAAGACATCCCGAACGTCCGACAACAATGGATTATATAAATATGCTCTTTAAAGATTTCATGCAATTGCACGGTGATAGAGCTTACGGTGACGATGCCGCTATTGTAGGTGGAATTGCTTCATTCGAATCGAGACCAATTACAGTAATTGGCCATCAACGCGGAAAAGATACAAAAGAGAACGTCAAGCGAAATTTTGGAATGCCACATCCTGAAGGGTACCGAAAAGCTCTGCGCCTAATGAAACAGGCGGAGAAATTCGGAAGACCAATTGTGTGTTTCATCGATACAAAGGGAGCTTTCCCTGGTAAGGCGGCTGAAGAGCGGGGGCAAAGTGAGGCAATTGCCCGTAATCTTGTTGAAATGGCTGGCTTGACTGTTCCGGTCATCTCCATAGTTATCGGTGAAGGCGGAAGCGGGGGTGCACTAGCACTTGGCGTTGCAAACCATATCCACATGCTTGAAAACTCTACATACTCTGTCATTTCGCCCGAAGGGGCAGCGACTATACTTTGGAAAGACTCTAGTCTAGCCAAACAAGCGGCGGAGGCAATGAAAATCACTGCTCCACATTTAAAAGAAATGGGAATTATCGAGGAAATTATTCCGGAAGTGCGCGGTGGTGCACATCGTGACCTAGAAGCGCAAGCTATTCATTTAGGAGATGCAATCCGTTTATCATTAGAAAAACTAAACACATTGAATGGTCATGAACTCGTTAATCATCGATATGATAAGTTTCGTCAGATTGGTGTATTTACTGAATAAATATAGGATGCGGGTAACCGCATCTATTCGTGTTTAGAAAATAATATTTAATCCTGGATTGGAGTGATTTCTACGAAAAAGATAGCTGTTTTGACAAGTGGCGGAGACGCACCAGGCATGAATGCTGCAGTTCGTGCTGTTGTTCGGAAAGCGATTTATGAAGGTCTTGAAGTGGCTGGTGTTTTTAATGGATATCAAGGATTGATTGAAGGGAAAATTGAACTTCTGCAACTTGGTTCCGTAGGAGATATTATTCAGCGAGGAGGCACGATGTTGCGTTCTGCCCGAAGCGCTGAATTTCGAACTCTTGAAGGGCGAGAAAAGGCACTTCAACAATTGAAGAAACACAATATCGATGGACTTGTTGTAATAGGTGGAGACGGTTCATTCAAAGGCGCATTTGAATTAACGGCTCTTGGATTGCCATGTGTTTGTGTTCCGGCCACAATCGACAATGATATAAACGGAACAGAATTAACAATAGGTTTCGATACAGCATTGAATACAGTCATTGATGCAATTGATAAGATACGTGATACTGCAACGTCTCACGAGCGGACATTCATCGTCGAAGTGATGGGGAGAGATGCCGGTGATCTTGCTTTATGGGCTGGACTAGCGGGTGGAGCGGAAACGATACTTATCCCCGAAGAGAAGTACGAAGTGCCTGATATTATCGAACGACTAAAAAGTGGTACAGGTCGCGGTAAGAAGCACAGTATTATCATTGTTGCAGAAGGTGTGATGTCTGCAGCAGAACTCGCTGAAATATTGAAGCGGGAAGCGGGTATTGAAACACGGATTTCTGTTCTGGGTCATGTCCAGCGTGGTGGATCCCCTTCTGCAAGAGATCGTGTTATTGCGAGTCAGTATGGAGCAAAAGCAGTTGAAGTTTTAATAGAGGGTCGCGGAGGCATTGCTATTGGCATGCAAAATCATGTGGTGGTAGACTATGACTTAACGGACGTTTTCGAACAATCAGCTGGTTTTGATAAGAAAATGTACAAGATGTCCCAGGAATTGTCCATATAATTGGTTGTTCAAAAAACTTAAAAGAGGCGATAGTTGATGAGAAAAACGAAAATAGTATGTACAATTGGTCCCGCAAGTGAGTCCCCAGAATTATTGGAACAACTTATAGATGCGGGCATGAACGTAGCCAGGTTGAATTTTTCCCATGGTAATCATCAAGAGCATAAAGCACGTATTGACACTATCAAAAAAGTTGCACGTGAAAAAGGGAAAGTTGTAGGAATCTTGCTTGATACGAAAGGTCCTGAAATTCGGACACATTCGATGGAGAATGGAAAAGTGGAACTCGTAGCAGCTGAAAGAATAGATATTTCCATGACACAAGTTGTAGGAAATAATGATGTATTTTCAGTCAGTTACGAAAAATTGATTGAAGATGTAAGTGAAGGATCTATCATATTATTAGACGATGGACTAATTCAGTTAGAAGTTACAGGCACAGATGAAAGTCAGGGATTAATTCATACATTGGTCGTTAATTCAGGTTCATTGAGTAATAACAAAGGTGTTAACGTACCTGGTGTTTCGGTCCAGCTTCCAGGAATGACAGAGAAAGACGCGGAGGATATCTTGTTCGGCATTAAAGAGGGCGTTGACTTCATAGCGGCATCGTTCGTTAGACGTGCTTCGGACGTGATGGAAATACGGTCACTTCTTGAGAAAAATGGCGGCTCTAACTTACAGATTATCCCTAAAATCGAGAATCAGGAAGGCGTCGACAACATCGATGAAATTTTGGCTGTCTCGGATGGCCTAATGGTTGCCCGTGGAGATCTAGGTGTTGAAATTCCTCCTGAAGCAGTTCCGCTCGTTCAGAAGAATTTGATTGAAAAATGTAATCAGGCTGGAAAACCGGTAATCACTGCAACGCAAATGCTTGATTCGATGCAAAGAAATCCCCGTCCAACCCGCGCAGAAGCAAGTGATGTCGCAAACGCGATTTTTGACGGTTCTGATGCAATCATGCTCTCGGGAGAAACGGCTGCTGGAATTTATCCAGTTGAATCTGTACGTACAATGGATCGAATTGCATGTGCCACAGAAGAGGCTATCGATTACCGTTCAGTTGTTTCAACAAGAAGACGTGAAAAACATGGTAATATGACAGAAGCCATTGGACAAGCGGCTGCATACACAGCCATTAACTTGAAAGTAAAGGCCGTTCTTGCACCGACAGAGAGCGGACATACGGCTAAAATGATAGCCAAATACCGACCGGGTTGTCCTGTTATCGCGGTTACATCATCAGAAGCTTGTTCGAGAAAGCTGTCACTTGTTTGGGGAGTCTATCCAATTGTTGGTAAAAAAGTGAGTTCAATTGATGAAATCCTCCAGGAATCTGTAGAAGAAAGTGTTAAACATCAGTATGTTGGACATGGTGACGTAGTAATCATTACTGCTGGAGTTCCAGTCGGAAAGGCTGGCACTACGAATTTGATGAAAATCCATGTCATCGGTGATTTACTTGCGCGTGGACAAGGAATCGGGAAAGATGTCGCTTTCGGCCGTACCATAGTTGCTAAAAATGCTGATGAAGCGCTGACATATGATACAACAGGAGCGATTCTTGTTACGAACGGTTCCGATCGCGATATGATGCCTGCAATTGAAAAATGCGCAGGGCTAATAACAGAAGAAGGCGGGCTAACTAGCCATGGTGCTATTGTGGGTCTTAGTCTTGGTATTCCTGTAATTGTCGGAGTCAAAGATGCTACAAAACTGATTCGCCATGGCAATGAGGTTACAATGGATGCTGAATCAGGTGTTATCTATAATGGACGCGCCAGCGTACTCTAAATAAATGGAGGCTGCTTCCGAAATAATCGGTGAGCAGCCTTTTTAGGAGATGAAATCAATTGTGAAATGGCTAGTACTCCTTTTCATTGCTGTCCCGACAGCTGAACTCGCGTTGTTAATCTATTCGGGGAAAACACTTGGTCTGTTACCAACAATTTCAATTATTTTAATAACAGCAATAGGTGGAGCCTACCTCGCCAAACGCCAAGGGATGAAAGCTTGGACTGAGCTTAGGGCACGTATGACAGTTATGGAGACTCCTGGCGATGCAATGATTGATGCAGTCTGTATTCTTTTTGGAGGAATCTTGTTAATCATGCCTGGGTTTTTAACGGATCTAACAGGATTATTATTACTATTTAAGGGACCAAGGAATATAATCAGACCATTTATCCAAAAGTGGATTTATAATAAGATGAAAAATGGACAAATCGTCATCCGCTAAACAAGGGGTGCCGTCTAACTCTGAGTGCTGCAAATAGAAGAAATGGGGTCAATAACATACCGGGTAACCCGAATAGATAAAAGGAAGTCGCCGTTATGAAAAAAGCATGGATAGGCTTCAAATGGAAAGTAGATGCCCACATATACGATTCAGCCATTTGTCGTGTCGTCATTGCGAATAAATAGAGTAATATGAGCGAAATTCCAATGAATAGGTTATTCGTATATATGAAGAAAGCGGCCATTGGTAAGAGAAAAAGACCAATTCCGATAAACGGCAGGCTATCTGCAAGGGAGATTAGAAAAGCATTACCAATTGGTGACTCGAATCGAAGAAATATGAATCCTATTGTTAAGATTAAGAAGGTAAGGAAAAATAATCGGGCTTCCACTGATACGAAAGTCCCGATTAATTTACCGGACTCCGTAAATATTCTTTTTGCAGGCTTACGGATTTGGTTAGGGAAATAGACTAAAAACCAGTAACGATTTTTTCCGGATTCCCGCAAAGCGAAAAAATATGCAACTAGGAAAATGAACAGACTAAAAAGTCGTTGAAATACAGTGGTAATAATTGTTACCGTGTATTCCAATAATGCATGTCCATACTCCACAACTTTATCTTCAAGGAATGATAATAATTTACTGGCAAGATCCGTATTCTGTGTAAAAGGTGCGATATGCTTTTCGACAGCGGGCACCGTATCAATAAGACCATGAAGTGCAATGTAAGTAAAAGCACTTATTAAAAAAAGCATAAGTGTCATTACAAAAAGGGTTGCAATCGTAAGAGGTAACTTTGTAATTGTGCGGATGGCGTGCAAAGTAGGTGCTGTAAAATAAGCGAAAATGACAGCGATTGCTGCTGGAGGGACTGTAAATAGAATAATTCCCGTCAAAATAACAGGCAACCACTTTATTAGGATTAAGCGAAAAGCTTGTTGTTTGCTGCGATTGTCGGCCATTCTACAACTCCTTCATTACAAGTTAAAAAAACAAAAGCAAGCGTATCCATTCACAAAGATGACAAAATTGATTATAATAGTTGTTGTAAGCGTTTTTAGGTAGATTAATTATAATTATTAGCAGATTCAGTTGGCATTCTGCTTTTTTTTGCGGAGTGGACGAATGAACTGAAAGAAGGAGCGTTTTATATGACATCAACCAAAGGGTTGGAAGGAGTCGTAGCGACACAGTCAGCAATTAGTTCAATTATTGATGACACACTTACATACGTCGGCTATGATATTGACGATCTTGCAGACAACGCCAGCTTTGAAGAAGTAATTCATCTTCTATGGCATCAGCGTTTGCCAAAAGAGGACGAGCTTGCAGAGCTGAAAAAACAACTTGCGGCTAACATGTCTCTTCCTCAGGAAGTACTTAATCATTTTAAAATGTATCCAATCGGGGAAGTACACCCGATGGCGGCACTGCGCACTGCAGTATCCCTTTTAGGATTATACGATGACAAAGCGGAAGATATGTCTGAAGAGGCTAATTACGAAAAAGCAATTAAGCTACAAGCAAAAATAGCGACAATCGTTACTACATTTTCTCGTATTCGCAAAGGTCTTGAGCCGGTTGCTCCGAAGGAAGAATTGGGCTATGCAGAAAACTTCCTATACATGTTGACTGGTGAAATGCCTGCTGAAATTGCGATTGAAGCATTCGACAAAGCTCTAGTACTTCATGCGGACCATGAGCTAAATGCATCGACATTCACTGCACGCGTATGTGTTGCGACACTTTCTGATATTTATTCAGGTGTTACGGCTGCTATCGGTGCACTCAAAGGACCGCTTCACGGCGGTGCAAACGAGCAAGTAATGAAAATGCTGATGGAGATTGGTTCAGAAGACAAAGTTGAATCTTATATCAGAGAAAAACTGGATAACAAAGAAAAAATCATGGGCTTCGGACATCGTGTTTATCGTAAAGGTGATCCGCGTGCAAAACACCTTCGTGAAATGTCTAAACGTTTGACTGAACTTCGCGGAGAAGAAAAGTACTACAATATGTCCAGTAAAATAGAAGAAATCGTTACAGGCGAAAAGAACTTACCGCCAAACGTCGATTTCTATTCTGCGTCTGTCTACCATTCGCTGGAAATAGATCACGATCTATTTACGCCGATTTTTGCAGTGTCCCGTATTTCAGGATGGATTGCACATATTCGTGAACAATATGCGAACAATAGACTGATTCGCCCTCGTGCTGATTACACAGGACCGGGCTTGCAGAAATACGTACCGATTAAAGAACGATAAGCACTATAAATAAAAAAACTAGGGGCGGAATTTACAATAGCCAGCCCTCTGATTTGAAATTGGGAGGAAATTAATTATGACTAACGGTGGAAAAATTACAGTAACAGACGGTGTTTTAAATGTACCTGATCACGCAACAATTCCATTTATAATCGGTGACGGTACTGGTCCGGATATTTGGCATGCAGCATCACGTGTTCTAGAGTCAGCTGTCGATAAAGCTTACGGTGGCAAGAAAAAACTTATCTGGAAAGAAGTTCTTGCTGGGGAGAAAGCATTCAATGAAACTGGCGAATGGCTACCACAAGCAACACTTGATACAATTGATGAGTATTTAATTGCTATTAAAGGTCCACTTACTACACCAATCGGCGGCGGTTTCCGTTCATTGAACGTTGCACTTCGCCAAGAATTGGATCTTTACACTTGCCTACGTCCAGTACGTTACTTTGAAGGTGTTCCTTCACCTGTTAAACGTCCTGAAGATTGCGATATGGTTATTTTCCGCGAAAACACGGAAGATATCTATGCAGGTATTGAATACAAAGAAGGTACACCTGAAGCGAAAAAAGTAATCGAATTCCTACAAAACGAAATGGGAGTTAAAAATATCCGCTTCCCAGAAACTTCTGGAATCGGTATTAAACCTATTTCTGAAGAAGGTACAAAACGTCTAGTACGTGCTGCTCTTACTTATATTATTAAAGAAGGCCGCAAGTCATTGACGCTTGTCCATAAAGGAAATATCATGAAGTTTACAGAAGGCGCATTCAAAAACTGGGGCTATGAAGTTGCTGAACAAGAGTTCGGCGATAAAGTCTTCACATGGAACCAATATGATGCAATCAAAGATGCTGATGGAACTGATGCTGCAAACAAAGCACAAGCTGAAGCTGAAGCAGCAGGCAAAATCATCGTTAAAGATGCAATTGCTGATATCTTCTTGCAACAAATCTTGACACGTCCAAAAGAGTTTGATGTTGTAGCGACAATGAACTTGAATGGCGACTATATTTCTGATGCTCTTGCTGCACAAGTAGGCGGAATCGGAATCGCACCTGGAGCAAACATTAACTACATTTCAGGTCATGCAATTTTTGAAGCAACTCATGGTACTGCACCGAAATATGCAGGACTTGATAAAGTTAACCCTTCTTCACTTCTACTTTCAGGCGTCTTGATGCTTGAGCACCTTGGATGGAATGAAGCGGCAGCTATGATCACTGCTTCAATTGAAGAAACAATTGTTTCTAAAGTTGTAACTTATGACTTTGCTCGTCTTATGGACGGTGCTACAGAAGTTAAAACATCTGAATTCGCAGATGAATTGATCAAAAACCTTAAATAATAAATCTATTAGCGATGGAAGAGCCCAACTTTCTGTTCGTTGAAAATTTAAATCGTTTATAAGAGGGGTCTGTCCCCTCTTATAAACGATTAAAAGGAGAGGCAACTCATGACAATGAAACGTAAAAAAGTCTCGGTTATCGGTTCTGGTTTCACAGGCGCAACGACAGCATTTCTTCTGGCTCAAAAAGAGCTTTGTGATGTAGTTATCGTAGATATTCCGCAAATGGAAAACCCAACAAAAGGGAAAGCGCTTGATATGATGGAAGCTGGACCTGTACAAGGTTTTGATGCGAATATTATAGGAACTTCAGATTACACGGATACAAAAGACTCTGACATTGTCATAATCACAGCTGGTATTGCGCGCAAGCCCGGTATGAGTCGTGATGATCTTGTTCAGACGAATCAAAAAGTCATGAAAATCGTTACTGCTGAAATAGTAAAACATTCTCCAGATACAACAATTATCGTATTAACTAACCCGGTAGATGCAATGACATACACAGTATATAAAGAATCAGGATTACCGAAAGAACGTGTTATCGGGCAATCAGGAGTCCTTGACACTGCGCGCTTCCGGACGTTTGTAGCACAAGAATTGAACTTGTCTGTTAAAGACGTAACCGGATTCGTACTTGGTGGACACGGCGACGACATGGTTCCGCTTATCCGTTACTCATACGCGGGTGGTATTCCACTCGAAACGTTGATTTCGGCTGAACGACTAGAAGTAATTGTAGACCGTACACGTAAGGGCGGAGCTGAAATCGTAAACCTACTAGGTAATGGTTCAGCTTACTACGCTCCTGCGGCATCACTCGTTGAAATGGCTGAAGCAATCCTGAAAGATCAGAAACGTGTACTTCCTTCGATTGCATACTTAGTAGGCGAATATGGTCTGGATGGAATTTACATCGGCGTTCCGACAGTACTCGGTGCTGGCGGTATTGAGAAGATTATTGAGCTTGATTTGACTGAAGCTGAAAAAGAGGCATTGTCAAATTCTGCTGAATCGGTTAAAGCAGTTATGAAAGTTCTTGTGTAATATTCTAATTAGTCAATCGAGTAGCCTATGCTACTCGATTTTTTTTCTGATTATTGGTAAACTTACAGTATTACATATTGAGGGGGATATAAGTTGATATTAGGGAAGAAAAGGCGTCTCGGAAGAAAAATCGAAGAGATTACTGTCGGTGAAAAGTTGAAGTTAACCGAGAAAATCGAGGATAAAGATTTATTACTTTATCTAGGGTTAACAAACGATAGTAACCCACTATATATTCAACATGATTACGCTTCGCAGACAGCCTATGAAAAGCCTATTGTACCGACTATTATGCTAACAGGAATTGTTACATCTGCCGTCTCAAAGTATTTGCCAGGACCGGGTTCACATATTGTTCAACAACAGTTATCATTTCCAAAAGCGGTCTATCACTATTCAATAATTAACATCTTACTAGAAGTCATTCATGTTGATAGAGAAATGAATGCGATAGAAATTTCAATCGAAGCACATGATGAAGAGGAAGAACTTGTTATTTCAGGGACAGTGACAGTTATTCCGCCGAAAGTGGAAGAGCGTCTAACATCGCAAGCGATGGAAAACTTTTGACGGGAGATTGATGGAAGATGAGTTCAAGTGGAAAGAAAATATTGATTGTTGATGACGAACAGCCGATTCGGACGCTTCTAGAGTATAATTTGAAGCTAGCGCAATATGAAATAATCACCGCAGTGGATGGAGAAGAAGCTATACTGAAATCAGAAACAGAAAAGCCTGATTTAATATTGCTAGACTTAATGCTTCCGAAAATGGATGGAATAGATGTCTGTAAAATTTTAAGGCAGAAGGGACTCGATATTCCAATAATTATGCTAACGGCAAAAGGAGACGAGTTCGACAAAGTGCTTGGTCTTGAAATGGGTGCCGATGATTATATGACAAAACCATTCAGTCCCAGGGAAGTTGTTGCGCGCGTAAAAGCCGTACTGAGACGTACCGGTGAGAGGTCAGACCGTAACGATGAAAATGGCACATTGAGCTCAGGAAAGTTAATTGTTCATGCTGAGCAATATGAAGCTTTTCTAGATAAAGTAGAGTTGGAGTTTACCCCGAAGGAATTTGAACTACTTGTTCACTTTATGCAGAATAAAAATAGAGTCCTTTCTAGAGATCAGCTTTTAAGCGCGGTATGGAATTATGACTTTGCCGGTGATACCCGAATCGTTGACGTTCATGTAAGTCATTTACGGGAAAAAATCGAAGAAAATACAAAGAAACCTCTCTTCATCAAGACGGTAAGAGGAATTGGCTATAAATTTGAGGAGCCTAAACTTTGATGAAAGGTTTGTATTCCCGCTTAGTCATTGCTTGTGCAGTCCTTCTATCAGTACTACTAACTGGCCTCGGAATTGTTCTCGGTCAGTTTTTCCCTTTATTCGCGAATGACATTGCTGACGAAGTACAGCAGAAATACTGGGGTTTTCTATTATTGACTTTACTCATTGCATTTATAATATCTCTTTTAATCGCAAAGCGAATGATGTTGCAATATGCTCGTCCAGTAGATGATGTAACAAGAGTAGCAATTCAAATTGCTAAGGGAGATCATCTCGCGAGAACACAGACGGACGAATCCGAATATGCCAATGAACTCGCAATTGCCATTAACAAAATAGCAAGTAATATGCAGGAAATATCGACATTACGAATGATGGAAAAAGAGCGTTTAAAAACACTTATAGAGAGTATGGGCAGTGGACTTCTAATGTTTGGTCGTGAAGGTTCAGTCAATCTTGTAAATGGTGTCTTTGAGAAGGCCTTTGGTTTTTCGAAGGAGGAACTGATCGGAAAGACATTAAAAACAATTGGATTGCCAGTGGATATTGAAAGTCTGATTGAAGATGTCTTTATGACTGAACAAGTTCGTGAAAAACAGGTCAGGCTTGAGGGAAACGGAGACTTCTCCCACATGAGCGTTTATGGTGCACCGGTAATCGGGCGTCACGGGAATTGGTTAGGTATTGTCGTTGTCATGCATGATATTACGAAACTTGTAAAACTTGAAGAGGTTCGAAAAGATTTTGTTGCAAATGTCTCCCATGAACTCCGTACACCGATTACATCCATAAAAGGATTTACGGAAACGTTATTGGATGGCGCAATGAATGAACCTGTAATTATGAAAGAGTTTCTTGAAATCATTCAGAAAGAAAGTGATAGATTACATCTATTGATTGATGACCTGCTTGAATTGTCAGCCATGGAACGGGAAAACTTCACTCTTCAGTTTGCCCGTGTCAGTCTGAATGACGTTATCAATGATGCCTTGACAATTGTTTCATTAAGTTTGGAGCGCAAAAAGATGGATATTGACCTAGACATAACAGAACAGATTGTCATTGATGGAGATGCAGGTCGATTAATACAAGTCATGGTTAATCTACTATCGAACGCAATTAACTACTCCAAAGAACAAAAGAAAATTATTATTTCCATTAAACAAGTATCAGGAAATGCAATCATAGAAGTACAAGATGAAGGAATCGGCATTAAACAAACAGAACTTGTTAGGCTGTTTGAACGTTTCTACCGTGTTGACCGAGCTAGAAGCCGAGAATCCGGGGGCACAGGACTTGGATTAGCTATCGTCAAACATCTCGTGGAAGCACATGGAGGAACAGTTGAAGTGGAAAGCACAATTAACGTGGGTACGTTAATTCGTATTCAAATGCCTTTGCGCCAGGAAGAGTGAACGATCCATTTACTTTGGATCGTTTTTTTATATTTATTGAGGCAACTTTTGTTAAGAACAAATTGGGGAAAATATGAAACTTTCAACTATATAGAACGTATAACAGGTTATACATAAGAGAAGGGGGCCTTACAAATGAGTACACGACGTATTTTAATGACAGTCGGAATGGTTTTCGCTGGACTACTACTGCTAATCGTTGCTTTCACAACATGGTATACTGTCGACGAATCTGAACAGGCTGTCGTTATCACATTTGGTAAAGCGGATACAACAGTAACAGATTCGGGACTTCATTTCAAATTACCATGGCCAATTCAAAGGGTTGAAATACTATCGAAAGAGACATTTAGTCTGCAATTCGGATATAAGCAAGATGCCGGGGGGGAGCTTGTTTCGTTCGATAAAGAAACCAAGATGATCACGGGGGATGAATACATTGTGCTTACCGATCTGGTTGTTCAATGGAAAATCACTGAACCGCAGAAGTATTTATTCAATGCGCAAGATCCGAAGGCAATTCTCCATGACGCAACTTCAGCATCTATCCGTTCCATCATAGGTAATTCGACGATAGATGCCGCATTGACGGATGGGAAAGCGGAAATTGAAGCACAGACACGTGAGCTGCTTGCGACACTCATCGATAAGTATGATATCGGCATTGCCATACAAGGCGTCAAGCTGCAAGATGTAGAACTTCCGAATGCAGAAGTCCGTGCCGCCTTCACAGCAGTGACGGATGCTCGCGAAACGAAAAATACGAAGACGAACGAAGCTGAAAAATATGAAAACCAAAAGAAAAATGAAGCAATCGGGGAAGTCGATGCCATCAAGTCGAATGCAATCGGGCAAAAGAAGGCGCGTACCGAGCTAGCCCTTGGTGATGTCGCTCTCTTCAATGATTTACTCGTAGAATACTCGAAGAATAAAGCAATCACGCGGCAGCGACTTGTCATTGAAACACTCGAACAAGTATTGCCGAAAGCAAAAATCTATATTATGAACGATTCTGGCGAAACGGTGAAATATCTTCCATTACAGCAACTGGAAAATACAACACCTCCACCAGCTGAACCGAAAACGGAAGGGGATGGAAACTGATGGCGAATGACGATAATCCATTTAAATCCATCGAGGAAAAATTCCTGGAAAGACAGCGTGCAAAACAGAAAGCGCCTAAAGCACCTAAAGCAACAGGTACACCTGTTACACCTAAAGCACCGCTTGAAATAAAAAAATATGCGAAACTGACGCTTATCCTCACTGCACTATTTGCATTAATGGTCATAGTAATCGCCAATATATTCGTCGTTAAAGAAGATGAATACCGAGTCGTTCGCCAATTTGGGGAAATTAAGCGCATTGTTCATGAACCGGGGATGAACATGAAAATACCGTTCATACAAAGTGTCACAACTCTTCCTAAGAGTTTGATGAGTTATAGCGTATCCGAAGAGGAAATCAATACAAAGGATAAGAAACGTATTATCATTGACAACTATTCAGTTTGGAGAATCACAGATCCTGGAAAAATGATTTCAAACGCGAGGAATATTGTAAATGCTGAATCGCGGTTGGGGGAATTCATTTACTCTGTTGTTCGGACTGAACTTGGTCAGTTGAACTATGTAGATGTCGTAAATGATGAAAACTCTTCCCGAGGTAGTATGAATGATCGTGTGACGAAGCGGGTAAATGAGTTTTTGGCTGAAGGGAACTACGGTATCGAAGTTGTGGATGTCCGTATGAAGCGTATCGACTTACCTGAAGAAAATGAACAGTCGATTTATACACGGATGATTTCCGAACGTCAGTCGACTGCACAATCCTATTTATCACAAGGGGATGCAGATAAACGCCGGATTGAAGCGGAGACAGACCGTGAAGTTCAGGAAATGTTGGCAACTGCGAAAAAGGAAGCTGCAATCATCCATGCGGAAGGGGAATCCGAAGCGGCAAAAATTTATAATAATGCATTTTCAAAAGACCCAGAGTTTTATAATTTGTATCGCACACTTCAATCGTATACGAAAACAATTGGTGAGGACACAATGATCATCATCCCTGTTGATTCTCCATATGCCAAAGTATTGACAGGCTATCTAGATTAAGTAAGAATGAATAACCTGCAACAAGCTCCATATGACTTGTCATATGGAGAGAGAGCCGAGGTTTACTAAAAAACACGTCATTTTCAATTCTTCTTGCCCTCGTGTAAGATGAATGAAGATGACGTGTTTTGAATAGGAGTGGAGCATACGTGACGAATAAGAAAATTGTATTACTTGACGGAAACAGTCTTGCATACCGGGCATTTTTTGCATTGCCTTTATTGACAAATGATAACGGAATCCATACGAACGCGGTATATGGTTTTACAATGATGTTACAAAATATCTTAGAGGAAGAAAAACCTACGCATATATTAGTTGCATGGGATGCTGGAAAAACAACGTTCAGGCATAAAACATTCGGAGAATATAAAGGCGGACGACAAAAAACACCACCCGAGTTGTCCGAGCAATTTCCCTATTTGCGCAAGCTTCTTGATGCGTACAAAATTCCACAGTACGAACTTGATCAGTATGAAGCAGATGATATTATCGGAACACTAAGTAAAAAAGGCGATGCGGATGGGTCTGAAATTGTAGTCATTTCGGGGGATAAGGATTTAACGCAACTAGCAAGCAACCGTACAACGGTGTTCATTACCCGAAAAGGGATGACGGATATTGAAAAATATACGCCTGATCACGTTATGGAGAAGTATGGGATTGAGCCACATCAGATTATCGACATGAAAGGACTAATGGGCGATGCATCAGATAACATTCCCGGTGTTCCGGGAGTTGGCGAAAAAACAGCGCTTAAATTATTGATTGAATATGGCTCCATCGAAAATGTATACAAATCACTGGGTAATATTACTGCGAAAAAACTGAATCAGAATTTAACTGAAAATCAAGAGCAGGCATTTATGAGTAAAGACCTCGCGACAATCGAAGTCAATGCTCCCATTACAGTCTCAATAAATGATCTTGCATATGACGGCCCTGATATGGAAGAAGTAATAAGTATTTACAGCGAATTGAAATTCAAAACGCTCCTCGATAAAATCATACCACAAGCGGCAGAGGAGCCGAAAAAAGCTATTGAGGTTACAATCGTTTCCGAGCTGTTCGAAAAAGATTTGTCAAATGAGATGGCAATCCATGTCGAAATGATGGACGACAATTATCTGACTGCGCAGATTCTAGGCATAAGTTTGGCAGATGAAAAAAACATTCTATTCGTGCCAGTTGAAGTTGCAAAGAACAGTGAAGCGTTCAAGCAGTGGCTACAAAAGACGGACAAGTTAAAATACACATCTGATTCCAAAGCGGCATTCGCCTCACTCGCGGGTCTTGGTTTGGATGCAGAAGGTTTCCAGTTCGATCTATTACTTGCCACATACATCGTCAACCCTTCAACAAATTACACTGACGTGGCCTCTGTTACCCGTGAATTCGGTTATACAGAAGTCGAACAGGATGATGTGATTTATGGAAAGGGTGCTAAGAAAGCGGTTCCTGCAACAGAAGTGATTGCTGATCATGCTGGGAGAAAAGCACAAGCGATTTGGAAACTGCATGCAGAGATTGAAGAAAAATTAAAAGAAAACAACCAATATGATCTTTACCATGAACTTGAACTGCCGCTTGCAGCCATTCTAGGAAAAATGGAAACTACAGGCGTTATGGTCGACAGGAAGACACTTCTAACTATAGGAACTGAGTTATCGGCGAAACTTGCTACACTTGAAACAAATATTTATGAAATTGCAGGAGAGAAATTTAATATTAATTCACCTAAACAGCTAGGCGTCATTCTCTTCGAAAAAATTGGGCTTACACCGATTAAAAAGACGAAGACTGGCTATTCAACAGCAGCTGACGTGCTCGAGAAACTCGAAAGTGAACATGAGATAATCAGCCATATTTTAAATTACCGTCAACTTGGTAAATTGAATTCAACGTATATTGAAGGGTTATTGAAAGAGATTCATGAAGACGGAAAAATTCATACCCGATTCCAACAAGCACTCACAACAACAGGACGTCTAAGTTCCATCAATCCCAATTTGCAAAACATTCCTGTACGACTTGAGGAAGGAAGGAAAATACGTGCCGCGTTCGTTCCATCTGAACCGGGCTGGTACTTATTTGCTGCCGACTATTCCCAAATTGAACTTCGTGTACTCGCACATATGTCGCAGGATGAAAAAATGATTGAAGCTTTTCACGAAGGTGCAGATATTCATACAAAAACAGCAATGGATGTATTCGGCGTTGAAAAAGACCTCGTGACCTCAGATATGCGTCGGGCAGCCAAAGCCGTCAACTTTGGGATTGTATATGGTATTAGTGATTACGGACTTTCACAAAACCTCGACATTACGAGAAAAGATGCTGCAAAATTTATTGACACCTATCTCAGTAGTTTTCCAGGTGTCAAACAGTATATGAATGATATCGTTGCAGAAGCGAAAAGAAAAGGCTATGTGACGACGCTCATGAACCGCAGGCGTTATTTACCGGAAATCACAAGTTCGAATTTCAATTTAAGAAGTTTTGCAGAACGAACAGCCATGAATACACCGATTCAAGGAAGTGCGGCAGATATCATTAAGAAAGCTATGATTGAAATGGCTAAACGCCTTGAAGTGGAAGGCATGAAGACACGTATGCTCCTGCAAGTGCACGATGAACTTATCTTTGAAGCACCGGAAAATGAAATTGAAAAATTAAAAGAAATCGTACCTGAAGTGATGGAATCCGCAATTGCACTTGACGTACCATTAAAAGTGGACTGGGCGTTTGGATTATCCTGGTACGAAACGAAGTGAGGTAAGAAAATGCCTGAACTGCCAGAAGTAGAAGGGGTCGTCCGGGCACTTGCACCTATTGCGAGAGGAAGGACAATCCAAGAAGTGATTGTTTCAGAGACGGTCATTAAATCCAAACAACTAGGTAAAGAAGCTGTGATAAAGGGAATTACAACTGAAGATTTCATTTTAGAAATGGCTGGAATGACCATTTTAGATGTTACGCGTCGAAGTAAATATATATATTTTCATTTAACGAAAAACAGTAACACTTGTCTCCTGGTCAGTCATCTGGGTATGACAGGAGCCTGGTTCACTGTCAACACGGTAGAAGAGATAACGGAAGCGAAATTCCGCAAACATGTGCACGTTATCTTCAAACTGGAAGATGGAGGATTGCTTGTCTACTCAGACATTCGTCGTTTTGGAGAATTACGGCTTCTCGGATGTGAAGCGGATCATCCGCCTCTATTGAAAATGGCGCCTGAGCCTTTCGCTTCCGAAGCGCGCCTTCACTTTCTTGAGTGGGCTTCAACTCCGAAATATGCTTGTAAACCAATTAAAGAAGTCATCATGGATGGTCAAGTGTTATCAGGATGTGGAAATATTTATGCAACAGAAGCGCTGTTTAAGATGCACATTCATCCTGGTAGAACAGCGGAACGGATAAGCTTAAGACGGAAAAACGAATTATTTGATGAAATCGTAGCCATTTTACAGGAAAGTATCGATGCAGGCGGGAGTTCCATTTCAGATTACCGTAATATTAATGGTGAAGCAGGAACAATGCAGGATCGACTTAAAATGTATGGTAGGAAAGTTTGCCCTGTTTGTGGCACAGCTACGAAGAGTATGAAAATTGCTAGCAGGACATCCGTTTATTGTCCAAAATGCCAGAAATGATTGATAGGAGGCCATCTAAGCTATGATTATCGGATTAACTGGCAGTATTGCAAGTGGAAAGAGCACTGTTTCCGCTATGCTGAAGAAAAAAGGTTACCCTATAGTAGATGCGGATGAAATAGCACGACTGGTAGTGGGGCCGGGGAGTCCGGTCCTTATGGAGATTGTCCGCGTATTCGGACAAGATATAGTACATGAGGATGGATCTCTAAATCGAGAAAAACTGGGTGCGCGTATTTTTGGACATGAAGAAGAGCGCAGATTATTAAATGGAATCATGCACCCTGCTATTAGAAAAGAGATGCTAAGACAAAAAGAACACTGGGTCTTAGCAGGCTCAAATACAGTCATAATGGATATTCCGCTTTTGTTTGAAAGTAAACTACAATCCTTAGTGGATAGAATCATAGTCGTGTCCGTAACTCCAGAAATCCAGAAACAAAGGCTTATTGCGCGTAATGTGTTATCGGAAGAAGAAGCGGATGCACGAATCAAATCTCAGCTTTCAATGGAAGAAAAGGAACTGGGTGCAGATGCGGTATTACACAATAATGAGACAGTAGAGCACACGGGGCGACAGCTTGATGCGATACTATTGGATTGGAATGCGCAACCATAACCATTATCTGAATAGATGAAAAACGTAATAAATAGTTAATATGCTTTTTTCTGAATTAATATGTGTTATACTAATGAGCGAATAAACACGTATTGTATAACATACATATTGGAGGATCTATATATGACTACTTCTATTGCGATTAACGGGTTCGGAAGAATTGGACGGATGGTTTTCCGTCAAATGATTAGAGAAGAAGATGTGAAAATTGTTGCGATAAATGCAACGTATCCATCAGAAACACTTGCTCATCTTATAAAATATGATACGAATCATGGTACATTTGATGGTGAAGTGATTGCAGAAGAAAATGCAATTGTCGTCAATGGAAAACGGGTGAAAATCGTTTCTGACCGCGATCCGCTTAACTTGCCTTGGAAGGAACTCGGTATTGATATTGTCATTGAAGCGACTGGTAAATTCAATTCCCGAGACAAAGCTGCACTTCACCTTGAAGCTGGAGCAAAAAAAGTCATTATCTCTGCTCCGGGTAAAAATGAAGATGTGACAATTGTAATGGGAGTCAACGAAGATAAATTCGATATTAAAAAACATGATATCATTTCAAATGCTAGCTGCACGACAAACTGTTTAGCTCCTGTAGCTAAAGTACTCAACGAAACATTCGGCATCGAAAATGGGTTAATGACGACTGTACACGCATACACGAACGATCAAAAAAACTTGGATAATCCGCACAAGGATCTTCGTCGCGCACGTGCGTGTGGGCAATCTATCATTCCTACGTCAACTGGGGCTGCAAAAGCATTAGCGCTTGTACTTCCTGAATTGGAAGGGAAAATTCACGGGATGTCTCTACGGATACCGACGCCTAATGTTTCACTAGTTGACCTAGTTGTGGATTTAAAGCAAGATGTTACAGTAGAAATGGTTAATGACGCGTTTATAAAGGCGTCAACTGGGGCTATGGCAGGTATCCTTCGTCTTACGACAGAGCCACTTGTATCCATCGATTTCAATACAACAACGGACTCAGCTATCATTGACGGCCTCTCGACAATGGTTATGGCTAATCGTAAAGTGAAAGTGCTTGCCTGGTATGATAATGAGTGGGGTTACTCTGCTCGTGTTGTTGATTTAACGAAAAAAGTAGCTGCTGCATTAAAAAAAGAAGCGCTGGTTTAATCATAAATAGCAAGCGTCCTCCTAATCAATATAATATGATTAGGGGGACGCTTTTTTGGTTTGTCCAATGATATTTCCCCTCCATTCTGATTTTTTGGGACATGTTCTGTTATAATTAAGTTATTATCTAAGAAAAATCGGAGGAACCAACTTATGAAATGTCCAGCTTGCCAATACAATGGCACCCGGGTCGTCGATTCCAGACCTGCCGAGGAGAATAAATCTATCCGACGTCGCAGGGAATGTGAACAATGCGCGTTCCGATTCACGACATTTGAAAAAGTTGAGGAAACACCACTGATTGTCGTGAAAAAGGATGAGTCACGTGAAGAATTTAGTGGAGAAAAAGTACTCAGAGGACTAATCCGTGCTTGTGAAAAACGTCCTGTCCAACTTGAAGACTTGAAAAACATTGTTACTTCGATTGAAAAAGAATTGAGAAGTGCAGGTGTCGTAGAGATTAATTCCGATGATGTAGGAGAAATGGTTATGGAACGACTTTCTGAAGTTGATGAAGTCGCATATGTCAGATTTGCTTCGGTCTATCGCCAATATAAAGACATCACGGTTTTCATAGAAGAATTGCAAAACTTACAAAAGCGAACTAAAAAATAACGTATCCCATTTAGATAGGAAGTAGAGTTGCAATGGCACCACTTTATAAAGAGCTACAACCAGTTGATGCATACAAGATTCGGTTAACGCAGCCATTTTCGGATTATGATCGCCAACTCCTCACCTTATTTTATCAGCCACTGATTGGTCCTGGAGCAATGAGTCTGTTTATGACATTGTGGGCGGATGCGGAGCGGGAGGATGATCGTGAATATAATCATTACCATCTAATGAACATTTTGACGATGCCGCTAGGACCTGTTTTCGAGGCAAGGATTTCTCTTGAAGCAATTGGTTTGCTGCGTACGTACAAGAAGAAAGATGGGGATGCAAGATTATTTGTTTACGAATTGCTTCCTCCACTGGATGCCAAAGCTTTTTTTCTAGATCCATTATTGTCGACATTCTTGTTTAGCAAAATTGGGGAACAGGCATACCGAAATCTACGTAGTCGTTTTGCGATAGAAAGTGTTAATGAATTCGGATTTGAAGATGTTTCACGTACATTTTTGGATGTGTATACACCCGTACAACAGGGTCATAGCTTGGATATGGGCGAGGACCAGCAGTTTATCGGGCGGAATGAATCGGAAGGTGTTCCATTCTTGCATTCCGACTTTGATTTCGACCTGCTTCGTTCGGGGTTATCTGAACAAATGGTCCCTAAAGCTTCATTATCTTCTGTTTCAAAGGAATCAATTGCAAAACTCGCATTCCTTTATTCGCTGACGCCATTAGATATGCAAAAAGTTATTATGATGGCACTTGATGAAGATCTTATGTTGCCAGAGGACAGATTACGTAAATCAGCTGCTGAATTTTATAAAATGAACGTTTCAAAAGAAGCACCAGTCTTGCATAAAGTGTATGCGAAAGAACCGCCTAAGCCTGAAACAGGAGTATTGTCGCAAGAAGAAGAATTGGTACATTATCTTGAAAATACGGCACCAATTGAGATGCTGCGTGATTTTATAGGAAAAGAGCCGGTATCGGTAGATGTGAAGCTTGCCGAAAAACTAATCAATACTCATGGATTGTCCGTTGGTGTCGTCAATGTCCTCTTGCAATACGTACTTTACCGTAATGATGGGAAAATAACGACCAGTTATGCTGAGCGGATAGCTTCCCATTGGATGAGCAAAAAGGTGGAAACTGTGAAAACCGCAATGGAAATTTCACGGAGTGAGCATGATCAGTATGTGAAGTGGAAAAATGAAGGTCAGAATACAGGACAGAAATCAGGGCCAAGACGAAAATCTGTACGTGAAGAAAAAGTACCGGAATGGTTTTATAAAAAAGATGAAGAGAAAACAAAAACAGATGTACCTGTTAAGTCTTCTTCAGCTATTGATGAAGAACGTCGTAAATTACTTAAGGAATTAGGCGTAACAGGGGACGGGATGGTGAACTGAAATGGAACATATTGGCGATACGCTGAAACGGGTTGTGAAATCACCGGCATTTGCTGCAAGGTATGATGAATTGCGAAAAGAAGTGATGGAGAGTCCAGGGGTACAACAATTTTTAACGGATCATTCCACTGAAGTTAATGGCGAAGTTGTTGAGCGGAGCTTAGGCAAGTTATACGAATATGCCACCGCTTCCCACAGTTGCGGAAAGTGTCCCGATCTTGAGGGATGTGTCAATATCATGAAAGGCTTCGAACCCAAATTATTACTCTCCCGCGAGCTGATTGACGTAGAATATATGAAATGCCCCAACAAGTTAATGGATGACAATCAGCGTAATATTACAAAGATGATTGATAGCATGTATATGCCTAAAGACGTTATGGAAGCAAAATTACAAAATATTGATATGTTTTTTGATGACAGTAGAGTAAAGGCAGTACGTGCTGCGAAAGACTTTTTGAATGTTTTCGATGAAACTGGAAAATTACCTGAACGCGGTTTGTACATCTATGGCCCGTTTGGAATTGGGAAATCGTTCGTGCTTGGAGCATTGGCCAATGAATTGGCGAATCGTAGAATACGGACAGTTGCTGTTTACGTTCCGGAATTTCTGAGAGAAATGAAGCAATCAATTCAAGATCACACACTTAATGAAAAAATTGATTTTGTGAAAGGTGCACAAGTGCTAATGCTTGATGATATTGGTGCGGAAACGATGTCAGCATGGACACGTGATGAAGTATTAGGAACAATTCTCCAATTCAGAATGGCAGAAAAGTTGCCCACTTTTTTCACTTCCAATTTTAATTACGCTGAACTTGAAGATCACCTGACGTATACACAGCGCGGAGAAAAAGAAGCAGTCAAAGCGGCTCGGATCATGGAAAGGATTCGAATGATTAGTAGCCCGGTACGGCTCCAAGGGAAAAATAGACGAGAAAAATAAAGAACTGGCACATGAGTAAATTCATGTGCCAGTTCTTTATAATTTATTTATTATTTCTGTCGTTACGATTTGTACGTTTCTCATTTTGGTTGTTGTTGTTGTTGTTGTTGTTTTGATCTCTCAGCTTATCCACATCAAATGCAGCTCCAAACTCTTCACGCATGTCGTTTGGATTTTGGTTATTGTTGCGGTTTTGATTCGTATTTCGGTTCTGGTTTCTGTCATTGTTGTTGTTATTGTTGTTATTATTATTCGGCAAGATTATCACCTCCATGCACATATCATGTGTTCAAATGAGTTTATTATTCATTGGAAATCACTGTAATGTGAAAAGCATTGAAATGTATCTTTCTTATTTTTTGATGGAATTTATTGAGCAATACGTTTTTCGCTCATTAAATCACTTACCGTACTTAGTTGATATCCTTTTTCCTTGATCTCGTTTATCATGGTTTCAAGGCCTTCAAAAACAGGTTTTGTGGGGTGCATTAATACCATGGAACCATTCGCTACGCCCGATACAATGCGATTAACCATTTCAGAGGTTTCTGGCTTTTTCCAGTCGACTGTATCAATCGTCCATAAAATGGTTTTCATTTCCAGCTCACTGGCAACTAAAATCGTTTCTTGATTGAAACTTCCACTCGGTGGTGCAAACCAAATTGGTTTTATACCCAAGGTCTCCTCAATGATATCGTTTGTTTTTTTTAATTCATCCAATGTATCAGCTCTGGAACGTTGTTTTAGGTCAGGATGACTATAAGCATGGTTTCCAATTTCATGACCTTCGAGATTGATCATTACAGCAAGATCGGGGTTATTCTTTACCCAACTTCCGTCAAAAAAGAATGTTGCTTTTACTTTGGAGGTTTTTAGAGTTTTAAGAATACCGGGAATGTACTCATTGCCCCACGCGACATTGATTAACAAAGCTACCATCGGCTTTTCGGGGTTTCCTCTGTAAATTGGAGATGGATCTAAATCGTTCAAGTGGATTTTTGGCGATGTTTCTCTGTAAACAATTTTACTTTTATCAATTTCTTCATCGAGTTTCATGTTTTTATAACTGTTTTCAACATCTACTTCCAAGCCATTGTACCCTGGTATTGCTTTCCATACTCTGTCGATTTTTGCATCAATCGGTTCAATAATGTTTTGGTCGCGGTAAGCAACTATCTTTTTATAAAGATCATTCTCCGTGTCATCTGAGAAAGTTGGGATTGAGCTCTCAGTGTCTATCCTTGGGGAGCCAGCTGTCAGTACATTAGAAAGGATTCTTGGGACTGAAAGTAATATGACGATAACTAAAAAAATGTAAATAACATATTTTGCTTTATCCATATATATATTTTTGTGGAATCATAGAAATTCCTCCATTCAAATTAGTTAGTATTAGTAGGTTTCCCGTTCAACATTAGACTATGCGTGCTCTTTTTTATCTTTGCACGGAAAAAAATACAAAAATGATATAGCTTACACAGCCTAGGCGGCAAATTGTCTTACCCAGGAAATTAATCACCATAAAACGGGTTAAAAAACGTCAAATTATTCCAATCTGCAGATGTATTTGAAGAATGCTTAAGTATTCAATAAAATAGACTTGCATTTATTGCGCATTCAACGTATACTCAATTTTAATTAATAATCTGAAATGCATGGAAGAGGACAACAATCCTATCGTCTACCTACAGAGAACGGGGTCAATGGCTGGAAACCCCTATGGTTGGACGGATGATTTACCCCCTCAGAGCAGCATCGGTGAACTATACAGTAACCGATGACGGAATCCGGTCCGTTACCCGACGTCAAGCTTCATCATTTTAGTGTCTATTTGTTTAGCATCAACGGACAGATGTTTCAGTCATAAGCCATTCTAAGCAGTGCGAAAAAGCACAGCCCGGAATGAAGTATGCTGGTACATTTCTACTGGCCACGAGTGCAATTCATGGGACTGAATTGAAGGAAGAAGGGTGGAACCGCGAGCTAAAGCTTCGTCCCTTTCCAGGGATGGGGCTTTTTTTGTTGTTCAATAATAAATTAGAGGAGTGCTTAATCATGACAAAAATGTTGAATTTGAAATTTCCGGATGGTGCAGTAAAAGAATTTCCACAAGGTACAACTACTGAAGACGTGGCAGCATCGATTAGCCCAGGATTGCGAAAAAGTGCATTAGCCGGTAAATTGGGAGATACATTAATCGATTTAAAAACACCTATAACTGAAGACGGGGACATTGCAATTATTACGCCCCAATCATCGGAAGCGCTTGAAATATTACGCCACAGTACAGCGCATCTACTAGCACAAGCGGTAAAACGAAAGTATCCAGATGCGAAATTAGGTATCGGACCGGTTATCGAAAGCGGTTTTTATTATGATATTGATTCGCCAGAACCAATAACAGCAGAAGATTTACCTGAACTCGAAAAAGAAATGAGAAGAATTATAGCTGAAAACTTCGAAGTGATTCGCCATGATGTATCCCGTGAAGAAGCTGGAAAACGTTTCAAAGAGATTGACGACGAATATAAACTAGAACTTCTTGAAGCAATTCCTGAGGGCGAGCAAGTATCCATTTACGAACAAGGTGACTTTATCGATCTATGCCGTGGGGTGCATGTTCCTTCTACGGGGAAACTAAAGGAATTCAAACTACTTAGTATTGCAGGCGCTTATTGGCGCGGCGATTCAAATAACAAAATGCTACAACGGATTTATGGTACAGCATTCTTCAAAAAAGATGAGTTGAAAGAGCATCTTCGTTTACTAGAAGAAGCGAAAGAGCGGGATCATCGTAAAATAGGTAAAGAACTCAATTTGTTTATGAACTCTCAAAAGGTCGGTCAGGGATTACCAATGTGGCTACCTAAAGGTGCAACAATTCGTCGAATAATTGAAAGATATATTGTGGATAAAGAAGAGAAATTGGGTTACGATCACGTCTATACACCTGTTTTAGGGAGTGTAGAGTTGTACAAAACTTCAGGTCACTGGGATCATTACCAAGACGGCATGTTCCCAGTAATGAGTATGGACAATGAAGACCTTGTCCTGCGTCCGATGAACTGCCCGCATCATATGATGATATACAAAAATAGTATTCATTCTTATAGAAACTTGCCGCTCCGAATTGCTGAACTTGGTACGATGCACCGTTATGAAATGTCAGGTGCATTATCAGGATTACAAAGGGTTCGAGGAATGACCCTAAACGACGCACATATTTTTGTACGTCCCGATCAGATTAAAGACGAGTTCAAAAAAGTAGTTCAACTTGTTATAGACGTTTATAAAGATTTCAATATCGAGGATTACTCATTCCGTGTTTCATACCGAGATCCAGCAGATAAGGAAAAGTATTTTGACGACGACGCCATGTGGAATCGTGCCCAAACAATGCTAAAAGAAGCGATGGATGAACTTGGACTTGATTATGTTGAAGCAGAAGGGGAAGCTGCATTCTACGGTCCAAAACTAGATGTTCAAGTAAAAACAGCAATTGGTATGGAAGAGACATTGTCAACAGTTCAACTCGACTTCCTGCTTCCTGAGCGTTTTGACCTGACATATGTAGGTGAAGATGGAAAACAACATCGTCCGGTAGTTATTCATCGCGGTGTCGTTTCCACAATGGAACGTTTTGTTGCATTCCTGATTGAAGAATATAAAGGCGCTTTCCCAACTTGGCTGGCACCTGTTCAAGTTGAAGTAATTCCAGTTTCCCCTGACGCGCATTTCGATTATGCGGATGGCGTTCGTGAAAAATTGGTTGCTGCTGGATTCCGAGTTGATATTGATAGCCGTGAAGAGAAAATCGGTTACAAAATTCGTGAAGCTCAAATGCAAAAAGTACCTTATATGCTGGTTCTAGGCGATAAGGAAGTTGAATCGGGAGAAGTGAATGTTCGTAAATACGGAGAGCAGAACTCGGAAAGTATTCCGTTTGGCGATTTTCTTGCAAAACTTCAAAGCGAAGTAAGTAAAGTATAAGTAAAGTAGTTGACACTCTAATCATCTCGTGATAAAGTAAATAAGGTTAGTAATGACTGAATACAGTTTGTGGTATAAGAAGAGGCTACCCGCTTCTCACCTGTTCGACGCAAAAACGTTGTTGACAGGTTAAAACATGAGTGAAGTGCCGTGCATCAGCACGTACACATACGCGGGTAGACAAATCCAATTTGTCTACCTTTTTTTATTGGATGGATCTGTGGGGCCGCCCGAACCGGACGGTATACCCAAACCATGTATTCGTGAAATATCCGGAGGTGGATTACTATTAGCAAAGACATGTACGTTAATGAGGGCATCCGTGCCCGCGAGCTGCGCATTATTGATCACAACGGCGATCAGCTCGGAATCAAAACACGCACTGAGGCACTAGAAATTGCTGCACTTGCGAATTTGGATCTTGTCCTTGTAGCTCCAACAGCGAAACCCCCAGTGGCTCGTATCATGGACCACGGAAAGTTCAAGTTTGAGCAACAGAAGAAGGATCGTGAAGTCCGTAAGAATCAGAAAATCATTCTTCTTAAAGAAGTTCGGTTAAGTCCGACAATTGATGAACATGATTTTCAAACAAAATTACGGAATGCTATTAAATTCCTTGAAAAAGGCGATAAAGTAAAAGCTTCCATCCGTTTCCGCGGACGTGCGATTACGCACAAGGAAATCGGACAGCGTGTCCTTGACCGTTTCGCAGAAGCGTGCAAAGATGTATCTACGGTTGAACAACGACCGAAGATGGAAGGTCGAAGCATGTTCCTAGTGCTTGCACCGACTGCTGAAAAAGAGTAACAATGAAAGATTTAGGAGGAACAGAACATGCCAAAAATGAAAACTCACCGCGGTTCAGCGAAACGTTTCAAAAAAACCGGTTCTGGTAAACTGAAACGTGGCCGTGCTTACACAAGTCACTTATTTGCAAACAAACCGACGAAAGCAAAACGCCATCTGCGTAAAGCTGCACTCGTTTCTTCAGGCGATTTCAAACGTATTCGTCAAATGATCACTTACATGAAATAAATCAAAACACAATCGGACAGAAAAGCAGGAGGTAATGAACTATGCCACGCGTAAAAGGTGGAACAGTGACGCGCAAGCGTCGTAATCGAGTATTGAAATTAGCAAAAGGTTACTTTGGTTCAAAACATAGACTTTACAAGGTAGCAAACCAACAGGTAATGAAATCATTCAACTATGCATACCGTGACCGTCGTCAGAAGAAACGTGAATTCCGTAAACTTTGGATTACACGTATCAATGCGGCTGCACGTATCAACGGTCTTTCTTACAGCACTCTAATGCACGGCTTGAAAGTAGCTGGCATTGATGTTAACCGTAAAATGCTTGCTGATCTTGCAGTGACTGACGCTCAAGCGTTCGCGCAACTTGCAAGTGCAGCTAAAAAATCAATCGCAAAATAAGAAATATAAATAACAGCCGCCAAGTAATCCGGAGATAATTCGGATGCGAGGCGGCTATTTTTATTTTATTTATTTATTAACGTATTATTATTCCTTTACAACTGCGAAACCGTGTAAAATAGAAGGAAAGAAAGAGCAGAGGGGGAAGTGGACTTGCAAACAACAATTCTAGGCTGGATTGCAATCATGTCTATATGGGCATTCTTTGCGATGGGTTATGATAAACGACAGGCGAAAAGGAAAGGACAACGAATTCCTGAAAAGAATTTATGGACACTCGCCTTACTAGGGGGAGGTATTGGGGCTTACTTCGGAATGCAGGCGTTCCGCCATAAGACAAGACATACATCATTTCGGGTGGGATTTCTCTTGCTGGCGATTATCTATGGCATCGGAATACTGTATCTTCTGGGTGTTCACTTGCCGGGCATGGTGGAAGCATAAGAAAAAGCCCGTCCAAAACACGGGCTTTTAGTGCGAATTCATGAGTTTTTCTATGGGTTTTTTCCAACTGATATCGGCTTTTGGATAGTTGGAAAGAATTTCGGCAGATATGAAATGGAAATCATCTTTTGTAAAACCTTGAAGTTTTGTTTCATCTTTCACCCAGACAAAAATAGATACAACCTCAAACGAATCATTTGTTGTCCCTAAATACTTTTCACCTTCAAACATGGCGCCTTTATAGGTAATGAAAAAGTTCTTTCGCACATTTTTCACATCATCGTAGAAATAATATTTCTCTACCGCATATGCATCATCCAGCTTACGCTTCGGATCAGTCAAATAACGGATTCCACGATAAAATAAATAAATGATAAAAGCAATAATGATAAACCGGATCAGCAGTGGCATAACAGATCCCCCTTACTATTTAATACATACTATTATCTACGGGTGAGCCCACTAAAAGGTTTCAACAATTTAAAATAAATTGGAGGTTATATTATGCAACTTACTAAACTATTTTCCATGCAGCGTGAGCTTGACTCTTATATCCAAAATAACAGAGAGAAACAGTCAGATGTTTTTCAAGAAAAAGGACTGGCACTACTGGTAGAGCTCGGTGAACTTGCAAATGAAACACGGTGTTTCAAATTCTGGAGTACGAAAGGGCCTTCAGAGAATGCTGTAATTCTGGAAGAGTATGTAGATTCCATTCATTTTCTTCTTTCGTTAGGTATTGAAAAAGACTTACAAACGCTTACTGATTGGCCGGAGGGTAAAGTGGAAGGTGAATTAACACATCTATTCCTGGAGACGACAAGAGTGATTCATCTTTTTCTATTTGAACTTACGATGGACTCTTATAAACAAGTCTGGATTCATTACGGTGCAATTGCAAAAAAACTTGGATTTACGAATGAAGACATTATCAGTGCATACTTGTCAAAGAATGAAGAAAATTATAACCGTCAAAAAACGGGATACTAATTGCCTTATTAAATGTTTTATAGAAAAATCAAAAAATAGATTGACAGAAGCCTTCAGATAAAAAATAATAGAGATAGAATATATAAAGTATTTAGGGGGCGTCAATGTGAACGATTGGAACAAAGAGGATTTCGGAGTAAGGCTAAAAACATTGCGTGAACAACGTGGATTGTCAATGATGGCGTTTGGAACGGCTATCGGTACTTCGGCAAGCCGTATCAAAGACTGGGAAAAAGGGAAAAATGCTCCGTCCGCCGCTTGGATAGCGAAAATCTCTGAACGCTTCAATGTTTCAACCGATGAACTGATTTTAGGAAATACGAAAACCTCTAAACCGTTTAAAGGATCAAGCTCTACGAATGTAGATATGCTTTATGACAAGTTAAGAGAAAATATTACCAGTGACACAGAAGCGGAAGAACTAGAAGTGAAGACAAATCGTGATGACGAATTGTATGCGGAATTAGATGCCTTACACAAGGAAAGTTATAGAAGTGGTAAAGGAAGAAGGCGTGCTGAACTTGAAATGCTTGCGATTCTAACGGAATTACCGAAAAAAGAAGTCCTTGAATTGTTGGAACTTGCTAAATTTAAAAAACGCTGGCTTTAATGAAAGCGAAACTAAAAAAAAGAACGATTTCTTTACGGCGTAAATGGGTTGTTTTCCTGATATTAATTACTCTAATTAGCTTTTTTATATACAAAGGGAATACAACAGTCGGTGTTACTAATTATGATATCTATTCGGATAAGATTCCAAATGCTTTTGACAATTATACTATCGTCCAATTATCTGACTTGCACGATGCCGAATTCGGTGAGAATCACTTAGAGGTTGTTGATAAAGTGAAACGAATATCGCCTCAAGCAATTTTCATAACAGGTGATTTTATTGACAGTAACCGCTACAATCTCGAACGAAGTCTCATTCTGGTTGAAAAACTTCAATTCGTTGCACCAATCTATTACGTTACAGGTAATCATGAAATAGCCACTAAGGATTCGAAGAGGATAAGAGCATCTTTAGTGGAACGGGGTGTTCGGGTATTAACGAATGAAGCTGATATTGTAAAAATCGTTTCCCATAGTTCGATTGCAATTGGAGGAATTGAAGACCCTTTGGCGAGTGAAATTGAAGAAGAGGAAACCGTTAAAAATGCTATAACCGAGGCCTTTGCGGATATTCCCAAATCAATGTTTAAAATTTTACTCGCACATAGACCTGAACAATTTAACGTTTATGCAGAAGAAGGAATCAATCTGACATTTAGTGGTCATGCCCACGGAGGACAATTTCGAATTCCTGGAATAGGCGGTTTGGTTTCACCTGGGGAAGGCTGGTTCCCAAAATACACATCGGGCACGCACAAGAAGAATGGAAGCCAATTGGTCATCAGTCGTGGCTTAGGCAATAGTTTGGTTCCTGTGCGACTCTTGAATCAACCGGAAATAGTAGTTGTATCGTTACAAATAGTTGAATGATCAAGACCTCCTTTCGATTAATGAATGGAGGTCTTTGTCAAGCGCTCCATTTGGAATAGTGTGAAGGTTAGGATAGATTCAGGTATGATAAGAAGGATAACTATTTAAGAGGGGATGAGTAAAAATGAAGGCATATATTCATGAATTTGGGGAGTTAAAAATAGGTGAGATGAGTGATCCGGTTGCAGGTCTTGGTGAAGTTGTCGTTTCGATTCGAACTGCGGGACTGAATCGCCGGGACTTATATATAGCTGGGCGCAGAGGTGAGCAAACAGAAGCGCTGACATTAGGATCGGATGGGGCAGGAGTCGTCGATTCGTTAGGTGAAGGAGTAACGCAATTTACAGTCGGGGATGAAGTAATGATTAACCCTTCACTTCGATGGTATAAGAATAGCGATGCGCCCCCTGCGAGTTTTGATATTTTAGGCATGCCTGATAACGGAACGTTTGCGGAGAGAATTGTAATTTCAGCTGAACAACTAGAGAGGAAACCATCTCATTTATCATGGAAAGAAGCTGCAGTGCTTTCATTAGCTGGATTAACTGGCTACCGTGCGTTATTTACAAAAGGACAGGTGAAAGTGGGGGATACGGTTTTCATTCCGGGTGCGGGCAGTGGAGTGGCGACTTATCTGATTCAATTTGCTAAAAACATAGGTGCACGTGTAATTGTAACTTCACGCAGTGAGAAGAAACGCAAGTTAGCGCTTGAGCTTGGTGCGGATATGGCGCTCGACACAAACAGTGATTGGAACAAAGAGCTGCAGGGTGAAACAATTGACCTCGTTATTGAGAGTGTAGGGCGAGCGACATTTAATCGTTCGTTGGGTGTTTTAAAAAAAGGAGGGCGCATCGTTGTGTTCGGAGCAACGACTGACGATACGGTCGATTTGGATTTACGGGCATTTTTCTATGGGCAATACCAGCTATTTGGTTCAACACTTGGGAGCCGAGAAGAATTGCGCGACATGATTGCGCATGTTGAAAAATACGGGACACATCCCGTTGTCGATAGAGTGTTCAATTTGGATGATACTGCAGAGGCCTTTGATTATATTGAAAACAGTAATCAGTTTGGAAAAGTGGTAATTCAAGTATCAGAATAACAATTAATAGAGAATGGTTATTAATGTTTACAGGATATCATAAAGTACAATCTATCTAAAATCATAATTGGTATATAATTAAGGCGAAGGAAGGATGTAGCATATATGACTGAAAAAGTATTACCGCTTACGGATTTAGAAATTGCATCACAAGCTACAATGCAGCAAATTTGGACTATAGCTGAAAAGGCGGGTATCCCGGAAGAAGCTGTAGAACCTTATGGAAGGTATAAGGCTAAAATTGATGGAAATAAATTAAATAAAGAAAGTTTGAATGGGAAAGTTGTTTTGGTTACTGCAATCAGCCCAACTCCAGCTGGTGAAGGGAAATCTACTGTGACGGTAGGACTCGCTGACGCTCTTTCGAAGCTTGGGGAGAAGGTGATGATTGCTTTGCGTGAACCATCCCTTGGACCTGTTATGGGGATGAAAGGTGGTGCTACAGGCGGTGGTTATGCACAAGTATTGCCGATGGAAGAGATTAACCTGCATTTTAACGGTGATATTCATGCAATTACGACTGCAAATAATGCACTAAGCGCTTTGATTGATAATCACCTTCACCAGGGAAATGTGCTCCGTATTGACCCGCGAAGAATTACTTGGAAGCGTGTCCTGGATATGAATGATCGCGCTTTGCGTAACGTGACAATCGGACTGGGTGGCCCTACACAGGGAGTGCCCAGAGAAGAGGGTTTCGATATTACTGTGGCATCTGAAATAATGGCCGTATTCTGTCTGGCGACAAACTTGGAAGATTTGAAAGATAGGATTGCACGAATTGTAATTGGTTATACGTACGACAATGAAGCAGTTACAGTGCGTGATCTTGGAGTTCATGGTGCACTCGCACTTCTATTAAAAGAGGCATTCAAACCAAATCTTGTTCAGACGATTGAATGGACGCCGGCACTTATCCATGGAGGTCCTTTTGCTAACATTGCACACGGTTGTAACTCGTTAATTGCAACCAATATGGCACGTAAACTTGCCGAAATCGTTGTTACGGAAGCTGGTTTCGGAGCCGATTTAGGCGCTGAGAAATTCATGAATATAAAAGCGCGTCAAGGTGGTTTTGCTCCTGATGCGGTCGTTATCGTTGCAACGGTTCGTGCGCTAAAGATGCATGGAGGTGTGCCGAAAGGCGAACTAGCGGGAGAAAATGTTCAGGCAGTCATTGATGGAATGATGAACTTGGCAAAACATATAGATACAATTCGTGCATTCGGTGTCCAGCCAGTCGTCGCTCTGAATAAATTCATTACTGATACGGTCTCTGAACTGGAAACAATCTTGGAATGGTGTGAAAATAATGATGTAAGGGTAGCACTCACCGAAGTCTGGGAACATGGCGGAGAAGGGGGTATTGCATTAGCACAAGAAGTGTTAAAGCTATTAGCTGAACCAAACAACTTTGCCCCGATCTATCATGTTGAACAATCTGTAAACGATAAAATAACTGAAATCGTTCAAAAAGTTTACGGAGGATTGGGTGTCACTTTTACTGACCAGGCATTAAAAGATCTGGAGCTAATTGAGAAAAATGGATGGGATATATTGCCGATATGCATGGCTAAAACACAATACTCATTTGCAGATGACCCTAAATTACTTGGGCGTCCTGATGGCTTTACGATTACTGTAAGGAAAATTATTCCGAAACTTGGAGCCGGATTCCTAGTTTGTTTGGCTGGGGACATTATGACGATGCCGGGCTTGCCTAAAGTTCCGGCAGCACTCAAAATGGATATCGATGAAAAAGGCAATGCAGTTGGATTAATATAATTATTGAAAAAGTTTCTGTATTAAATACGGGGCTGACCTAAAATGCGAGGACAGCCCCGTGGTTTATTATCAAAGTGCTTTATCATCAATCGAATCTAGCCAAGATTCTATTGTTCCGATAACAGATTCAACACAGCCATCTTCAAATGGTGAAATTAAATTTGCTTCGGAAACAAGTTTAGTAAATGATTTTGATCCGCCGAGGGTGCAAAGATGTAAATAATCATTCCATGCTGATTCATGATTTTCGAGCGAGCGTTTCCAAAATTGGAAAGCACAAATTTGTGCAAGTGTATAATCGATATAATAAAATGGACTTTCGTAAATATGACCTTGACGTTGCCAGATGGAGCCGGATTCCAAATATTCAAAGCCATCATAGTCACGCATTGGAAGATATATTTTCTCTATTCTTTTCCAAGCTGCTTTTCGTTCTTCGGCTGTCATTTCAGGATTTTCGTAAACTGCATGTTGGAATTCATCCACTGCGACGCCATAGGGTAAAAAGAGTAGCGCACTACTTAAGTGTGCAAATTTATATTTATCTGTTTGGTCTTTGAAAAACAGTTCCATCCAGGGCCATGTAAAGAATTCCATACTCATTGAATGGATTTCGGCGCCTTCATATGTTGGCCACATATATTCAGGTATTCCAATGTCTCGGCTAGAAAAAACTTGGAATGCGTGTCCGGCTTCATGCGTTAATACGTCAATATCACCAGATGTCCCATTAAAATTGGAAAAGATGAATGGTGAATCGTAGTTATCGATAAAAGTACAATAACCGCCGGCTTCTTTTCCGGTTTTAGCTTCAACGTCAAGTAGGTTTTTATCTGTCATGAACCTGAAAAAGGTGTCTGTCTCAGGTGAAAGCTCAGCATACATCTTTTTACCACTTTCAAGAATCCAATCAGGTGATCCTTGAGGTGTTGCGTTACCTGTTAAGAAGTCTAAGGATTGATCATAAAATTTTAACTTATCCACACCAATGCGCTCTGCTTGGCGCTCATATAGACGACTGGCTAGTGGGACGATATGATCACGAACTTGATCACGGAACTTTTTCACCATTTGGGCATCATAGTCAATACGATTCATGCGCACATAGCCGAGTTCAACAAAGTTTTTATAGCCAAGAGTGGTAGCAATTTCATGGCGTAGTTTGACAAGTTCATCATAAATTTCATCGAACTTCACACCGTTATCCGAATAAAAAGTGTACGTAGCTTTCATAGCGGCTTTACGAACGGAACGATCTGTTGACTCCGCATATGGACCCATTTGAGCAAGAGTCAGAGTCTTGTCGTCAAATTCGATTTGCGCGGATGCAACCAGTTTAGAATAATCGGAAGCCAGCTTATTTTCCTTTTGAAGCATACTGACGATTTCCGGTGAAAATGATTTAATGGAGTTGTCAGCCAGTGCGAATAGTTGGCTACCCCATTTTTTTTCAAGATCCGCCCTAAAAGAAGTGGTGACAAGTTCTTTATAGTAAGCAGTTTCAAGTTCTTGATACTCAGGTCCGATTTCATCGAAATAATCGCGTTCTTTTTGATAGAATTCATCATTTGTATCGATGGAAGCACGGATATAGACAAGATTGGCCATCGTTGAGTAGTCTTTTCCGATTGCGTTAATTTTTTCAATGACTTCATTTTGTAATTCATATGAACTTGCAGAACGAAAATCCTCAAGAAGTCTAATGAAATCTTCTTTTACACTATCCATGTCAGGTCTAGCGTATTGATAGTCTTCAAATTTTATCAAGATAATTCCCCCTGATTTATACTAGTGAAATATTCCACTGATTCTATTGTTCACGATGTTCCGGAATATTGCAAAAGAAATATATATTATTTCACTAGATTATATGAGAAAAGCAATGGAAGGAATTCCGTATGACAAGTGTTTGAAATTAAAACTATAAAAGATGGGGTAAAAAAATTGCAAAAGCAAACTGATCAATTCATTGATACAAATATTGAAATTGGCTTAAGTGAAGCAGAAGCGAAGAGAAGACTTGTTGAATTCGGTGCGAATAAACTAACAGGAACAAAGAGCCGTTCGCTGCTTCAACGTATTTTTGCACAAATTAATAATGTCTTAATCTACGTGCTGATTGTTGCAGCTGTTATTTCGGGCATTCTTGGAGAATTGGCGGATTCCTTAATAATTGGACTTGTTGTCCTTATCAATACGGTTGTAGGAGTTATCCAGGAATCAAAGGCAGAAGATGCACTGCAGGCGTTAAAAAATATGGCAGTTCCTAAAGCGCTAGTTAGAAGGGACGGTGTACAGAAAGAAATACCGTCTGAAGAAGTCGTGCAAGGTGATGTAATTCTTCTTGATGCCGGAAGGTACGTGCCATGTGATATCCGTCTAATTGAATCAGTGAATTTGAAAATTGAAGAGGCGGCGCTGACAGGTGAATCCGTATCAGTAGAAAAAGATTCACAATTCGAAGGTAACAGCTCAATGCCCATCGGAGATCGAAAAGACATTGCATTCATGTCGACATTAGCTACATATGGACGTGCAACTGGCGTGGCAATTGCAACAGGTATGAAAACCGAGATAGGAAAAGTCGCATCTATGCTTGATAGTGAAGTGGATGAAGAGACACCTTTACAGAAAAGTCTCGCACAATTGGGGAAATACCTGGGGATGACAGCTGTTGTCATTTGCGTCATCATATTTGGAATAGGTGTGTTGCAAGGCCGCGGGTATATGGAAATGTTCATGTTAGCTGTCAGTCTAGCGGTTGCAGCTATCCCTGAAGGAATGCCTGCAATCGTTTCAATCGTTCTCGCAATCGGCGTTCAAAGGATGATTAAACAAAATATCATTATTCGAAAGCTTCCTGCTGTGGAAGCGCTGGGTTCAGTTGACGTAATCTGTTCAGATAAAACCGGTACATTGACTCAGAATCGAATGACAGTTACAACGTTTTATACTGAAGGAACATTAAGCAGCTTAGATGAAGCCAATCTTAAAAAGCCTGTACAGAAACGATTATTTGAAAATATCGCATTGTGTAATGATGCAACATATACAAAAAATGAAGAAACCGGGGATCCAACAGAAATCGCGCTTATTGCAGCAGCGGTGGAAACTGGGTTGGAAAAAGGTCAACTGGAAGCAAGTTATCCCAGAATTGCTGAGATTCCATTCGATTCAAATCGTAAACGGATGACTACGGTACATCAAACGGCGGAGTCCATTATTTCACATACTAAAGGTGCCGTTGATGGGATTTTGCCGAAATGTACACATATCGAAACAGCTGAAGGGCCCAAAATTATTGATGAGCTAGACCGTGAAGCAATTCTTAATGCTGCAAAATCCATGTCTTCGAAAGCATTGCGTGTACTGGGTTCTGCCTATAAATTCATGGCAGCTACAAATACCGACGAACTTAACAATGCAGAAGAACAATTGGTGTTTCTTGGTCTTGTCGGAATGATTGACCCCCCTCGTGAAGAAGTGAAGAATGCGATTAAAGTTACGAAATCGGCAGGCATACGTACGGTTATGATTACGGGGGATCACCAGGACACAGCATTTGCGATTGCAAAAGAACTTGGAATCGCAACTCAACAATCGGAAGTAATCGAGGGAAAAACAATTGACGCTTTGTCAGAACGGGAATTAATTGAAAAAACCGGGGAAATTAATGTATATGCTCGCGTTTCACCGGAACACAAAGTTAAAATTGTGCAAGCACTTAAAGCGAAGGACCATACCGTGTCAATGACAGGCGACGGTGTTAACGATGCACCTTCATTAAAGGCCGCGGATATAGGTGTAGCAATGGGGATAACAGGTACAGATGTAGCAAAAGGTGCTGCAGATATGGTATTAACGGATGACAATTTTTCATCAATCGTCAAAGCAGTAGAAGAAGGGCGTACCATTTACCGTAATATAAAGAAGTCCATTATTTTTCTGCTATCGTGTAATTTAGGAGAAATAATTGCGCTTTTCGCTGCAATATTACTAGGGTGGCCGTTGCTCTTGCGCCCAATTCATATCTTATGGATCAATCTGGTGACGGATACATTTTCTGCGCTGTCACTGGGGGTCGATCCTGAAGAAACTGGTGTAATGAAAGAAAAACCGAGGCACCGGAAAGAGAGTATATTCAGTGGTTCCATATCGTTTCTAGTTTTAAATGGTTTTTTGATTGGGGCAATTACACTCGTTGCTTTTATGATGGGCATCTATATGTCAGGCGAGTTTACGGGCAGTTTTCTCTCTATGTTTTCAGCTGCCATTCCAGAAAGTGCTCTCGTACATGGACAGACAATGGCTTTCATCGGCCTGAGTTTTTCTCAGCTTGTGCATTCACTCAACTTTAGATCGATGAACAAGTCTGTATTCAAAGCAGGTATTTTTAAGAATAAGTTTTTAATATACTCAATTTTACTAGGGGTTGTGTTACAGGTAATTATCGTTACGTTCGGTCCAATTGCGAAAGTCTTTAGTGTACAATCACTTGGACTAAAGGAATGGATAGTTATTGGTGTACTTAGCCTAATACCGCTTCTAGTAAATGAACTGGTTAAATTATTCAAAAAGTAATTTAAGCACCAAAGTTCCCCTTTTAGTGCTCTATGATGTATTATGGGGGGTAATGGCATTGTAGCCGTGAATTTGTAAGTGAGAGGTTGATACTGCTATGGAAATTACTGAGTACATTATCAAAAAAATTAACGATCCTACTGGGATCATTGCTGGAGAACGTTTTGAGTACCGATTGTACATTGATTTGGACGAGGAAGACGAGCTTTATTCTGAAGGTGGAACAGGGCTTCGCGTGATTTTTGCAGTTGACGAGGATGAAGGACGGATAGCATCTTATCACTTTTTTGAACGTACAAGTGAAAAAGTTCTTGATTTTGAATTGGAAGACGACGAAAAAGCAATTGTTCTTGAATATTGCAGAACACACCGCGAATAATACAACTAAAAAGCCTGTACACATGATTGTTATGTGTACAGGCTTTTCTTTGGTATATGGAGGTTTAAAGCTGAAAGTGGAATCTACTACAGTGGAAGTTTTAGCACTAATGTACGAACACAGTATGTGAAGATTCCTGCACATATAATAAATCAGCAGACTCAATTCGAATTATGTGTGTTTTGTGGTAATATGTTAGATAATATGGAAAGTGGATAGAAACGAAAATATCCAAGACTAATCTAATTGGAGTGTTTGAATATGGATAATGAAATAGTTGATATTACGATTATTGGGGGAGGGCCGACGGGGCTTTTTGCATCATTCTATGCAGGAATGCGGGAAATGTCGGTGAAAATCATAGATAGTTTGCCACAGCTTGGTGGTCAGTTGATTGAATTGTATCCTGATAAAGATATATATGATGTGGGCGGATTTCCAAAAATTCTTGCAAAGGACTTTGTCGCTAATCTTGTTACACAAGCACATTATGCGAAACCTGAAATCCTTCTTGGCGAAACTGCTTTATCAGCGACGCGTGAAGGAGATCACTTCATCCTGAAAACGGATAAAGGTGTTCACTTAACACGTACCATCCTATTGACAGCAGGAATCGGGGCTTTCCAACCCCGCAAAATCGGACTTCCCGAAGAAGTCCATTTTGAGGGGAATACCCTTCATTACAGTATTAAAGATTTAACGATTTTTAAGGATAAAAATGTTCTTGTTTGCGGAGGCGGGGATTCAGCAGTCGATTGGTCACTTATGTTGGAAGACATTGCATCCACTGTGACACTCGTCCATCGCCGTGAACGCTTTACAGCACACGAAACGAGTGTTAATCAGTTAATGGAATCCAAAGTGACTGTGAAGACGTCTCGAGCGGTAAAATTGATTGATGGTGAAGATGGTAAAGTTCAAAAAGTAGTCTTAGCAGAAAAAGATGGCACTGAAGAACATCTTGACGTCGATCATTTAATTGTTAACTACGGAAATATATCATCTCTTGGACCATTGAAGGATTGGGGTCTTGAAATGGACCGTAACTCAATTATGGTTAATTCTCGTATGGAGACCAACATCGAAGGGATTTACGCGGCAGGGGATGTTACAAACTATGATGGCAAAGTGAAATTGATTGCTGTCGGACTAGGTGAAGCTCCAATCGCTGTGAATCATGCAAAAGCTTACGTCGATCCGAAAGCGAGATTACAACCGCTTCATAGTACAAGTATCTTTAGTTGAATAGAACTTGACACCAAATTATAAAAACCGCCTAGTGCGGTTTTTTTATTGACTAGTTATAGAAAAATTAGTAACATTTCGTTAATACTGAATTTTTTTCAATCATAGATGACAACGCTTAATGTTAAACACATCAAAAATTAAACTTTACTATTGACTTTGTTAATATAGAGGAGGATTTTATTGTGAAAAGAGCATTACTGAACATTGATTATACTAACGATTTTGTTGCTCCCGATGGCAAATTAACTTGCGGTGAACCGGGGCAGCAGTTATTACCTTATATTTGTAATTTGACAAGACAATTCATCAATTCTGGAGAGTTGGTGGTTTTTCCAATCGATTTACACAAAGAAAACGACCCGTATCATCCAGAAACAAAACAATTTCCACCCCATAACATTATAAATACAGGGGGACGTGAACTATACAGTGAATTAAATGATATTTATCAAGAATTTAAAGAAAATGATCATGTTTTATGGATTGATAAAACCAGGTTCTCTGCTTTTACAGGGACAGATTTGGAAATTAAATTACGTGAACGTGGCATCAATGAGGTTCATCTCGTGGGCGTTTGTACCGATATCTGTATTCTTCACACAGCGATCGATGCATACAACAAAGGGTTTAAAATCATTGTTCATGAACAGGGAGTTGCAAGTTTTAATGCAGCAGGGCATGACTGGGCACTAGGGCATTTTCAAAACACCTTAGGTATAGAGGTTATTTAACAAACAACTGCTTGGCTGCAGCATATTGGGAAGGCTAAATGAGGGAATTGAGGAGATGAATGATATGGCTAGAATAGGTATTTATGGTTCGTCTTTCGATCCGATTACGAATGTACATTTGTGGACGGCAAGTACAGTTGCTCACCGTTGTAAATTGGATAAAGTTATATTCCTTCCTTCATCGAATAAAAGAAAAGACAAAGAAATGAAAACAGCTGATGAACACCGGTGGAATATGATTAAATTGGCAATTCAAAACAATGATAAATTCATTGCCGATGATTATGAAATGAAACAAGAGGGCTGGAAAATTACAACATATGAAACACTTATTTATTTTAAAGAACTCTATAAAAATGATGAAATTTATTTCGTTATGGGAGCGGATTTACTAGTCGATATCGGTGCTGGTAGATGGGGGCATTCTGAATCACTTGTGAATGAAAATAAATTTATTGTAATGGCACGTGAAGGAGTAAATATGCTACAGGCAATCAGTAAATCAGCCATCTTAAGAAATAATGACGACGGACAGACTTTTCACTTGCTTGATAAAGGTCTATCTATGGAAATTAGCTCTACTTACATTCGGGATGAATTTTCTATGAACGGAGAACCCCGTTATCTGTTACCTGATTCTTGCTATCATTATATTAAAGAGCACGCGCTCTATAAGAATTAATTCTAAACATGCGACTATCAGATTCTATATAGTTAAATATAGAACCTAATGGTTGTACTTATTATTCAGGAGGTTTTTGGTATGTCAATTAACATTAATGATCGGTTCTCTAAAATAAGAAAGAGCATAACTATCGATGCTCCTATTGAAAAAGCTTGGAAATACGTCGCAACATCCGAAGGAATAGGTGCCTGGTTTATGCCGAATGGTTTGGCGAGGAACATGCAGAGGTACGTTCACGTATGTCAGGTGGATGGGATGGCCTTATTCTGAAACTGAAAAGTGTGATTGAGCTTTAATGGATTAAATCTTTATAATTAAGCCAAGAACACCCGTGACTTCAGTCATGGGAGGTTCGTAAGTATGATGTTCTTCAAGCGATCTCACATCCGACACGTCGAAATCTATGAACAGTTTAGGCGATTTACTGCTGGTTGTTGTGTTGGAACAATATAAAAAACGCTGAAAGTAGTTTTTCAGCGTTTTTTGTTTGCAATAATTAATAGTAATCGAAAAAAATAAGGAATTTAAATCACAAAAGAAAGGAGATAGCTAAAATGAGCAGTAGGGGAACGAATATGATTACATATCCGATTGGATTCCCAAAGTTAATCGACCATCCGATACCGAATCTTTTCTCTACAAAAACGGACGGATCATTATGGTTCACATAAAAGATGCCGTATTTCCAATGCTCATCATCATCGAAATCTGTAATGCCGGTAATCGTTTCGTCTTCCAATTCCACTTCAATCCGGGAGCCGCTCTGTCCAACTTTAAATGCATAGATGGCTGTAGCTAGAAGGGTAATTAAGAGAAAGCCAAGTGGTAACGCGAACATTAGTGCAGCATCACCAAGACCATCATGAATCGTAGCAAGTTGAATGAACCCAAAAAGAATAGTCATGAGAATAGTCATCATATATAAAAACCAACTGGAGTATTTTCGGAATGATAATTGTTGAACTTTTGATTTTTTCCTTTTTACTGCACTTAATCTGATACCTGATTGTTTTGTAAATGTATTAATACCGGCCATCATTACTTGTATTATTAGCAATATAAGAAGTAAAGCAATTACTGAAAAAGGTGTTTTTTCACTAAAAGTATCGGCTTGACCGTTCGCTCCCCAATGTGTAGGAATCAGGTCGGGCATATTGTTGTATTGTGTGGCAGTGTAGGCGATTAGCCCAACCGTAATTAGCATTGGTACTGCATAGACATAAGAAGGAAGCATCTCGTCTTTCGTCCGAATTGCTAATTCAGCGATTCGGACTTGCTTCAAATCCGCACCCCATTGATTTTTTTGTTTAAGTCGCGTCGTTTGTGCATGAAAGTAAAAGTAGAGAACCATACTCAAAAAGAGAAGTCCAAATTGAACTGCTAATCCAGTTAAGACGATTGTTACTTCTGATAGATTACTATTACTTACCCAATAGTAATAAATGAAAAGTGAAATGAAACCCGTAATGAAAATACTAACAGCATATATTCTTTTATAGGATATAATCGTTGAATCGTCTGTAAAACTTTCTGGAACCGTAACGCCAAACACAACGGAGGGCTTTAATAAAAATGGAGTAGCAGACAGCATTATAGTAATAAAGCTAATAATGATTAGAAATAAGGGTAATACCATACTTATACCTCCTGAATTGTTAAAATGATAGATGAAATAAGGTTGCTAATGTCTTTTGGTTTCATCCCGAGCACGATTGCTTCAGCAACAATCGGTTTGAATTCCTCAGTAATTCTTTCAAGGTTTGTATTAGTAATATCATTCGTCAAGAATTCATTGACAATTGCTCCGGATTTCGGAACGATACGGATTATCCCCTTTTTTTCGAGTTCGTGGTATGCCTTATTGACAGTATGCATATTCATGCCTAGGTCGGCGGCTAATGTCCGTACAGAGGGGAGTGTTTCTCCACCTATAAGTGTTCCGCGTGCAATTGCTTCGATAAGCTGAGAAGTTAATTGTGCATATATCGGTTTATCCGCATCCGCTTCGATTTGGATGAACATATGGTACCCTCCTTATAACTAATCTAATTTAATTTAATTATAGCCTCTTTGTTCTATTTAGCATAGAACAAAGAGGTAGATAAATAAAAATCCCTGAACAAAAGTTCAGGGGAATCCTTCCTAATTATAATTCTGAAGTTTTAACGAATATATATCCTTCGCTCTTCAAATAAGCTAGAACGGCATCAAGTCCATCAGCAGTTGATTGGTGAATATCGTGCATAAGGATTATACTTCCATCTCTGGTTTGACCTTTGATATGTGTAAGCAGTAAATTCGAATTTCGATGTTTCCAGTCAAGTGTATCAATATCCCATAGAATTACAGGTAAATCTGTTTGGTTTCGGACTGATTTATTAATCGAACCATAAGGAGGGCGGAATACAGTCGCTTTTTGTCCAGTGACATCCTCAATGATAGAAGAAGTACGACTGATTTCATTTCGTGCTTTTTCGACTCCAGTTTTCGTCAAGTCAGGATGTTTCCACGTATGGTTACCGAGTTCATGACCTGCTTCTTGCACTTTTTCTGCGATTTCAGGATAGCATTCAACCTGGCTCCCGAGCATGAAGAAAGTTGCTTTGGCATTGTATTTATCCAATGTATCTAGAATTTGAATTGTCACTTTTGGATCAGGTCCATCATCAAAGGTGAGGGCAACCCGTTTACTCTCAGAATCTGATTCGATTGTCACTAGCTCTTGATCTAAACTATCTAACTCATCTGTAGTCAAATAGTTTTGTTTAGCTTTTTTTATGTATTGTGAAATACCATTGTTGAATGTGCTATGAAAGCTTTGTGGATACTGGATCACATACGGCTTATATAGATCATTCGACGTTTCAGTACTTATTTTAATACCTGCATAGTGAGAATCAATTTTATCGATAATAACCTCAGTTGGTTTTGCAGCAAGTTTGTTTTCAGGAAGAGTGGCAGCTTCATTTTTAGTAGTCAAGGAAAATAAATAGATGGCAGACACAGTCAATGTAACGATGATAATTGAAAATGTAACATCGATCCAGGCGGAACGACGTTTTTGGTACTTTCTTTTCATGGAAAAGACTCCTTTACTATGTATAGAAAGTTAGACGGATGAAACTCTTTAATAGTTTCGGGAAAAGTAGATGTTTTGTCAGATTTTATCATTTAATATACTATTCTAGTATACATGAATAAAATGGAAGCATCTAGGGGAGATAAATTGTATATGTTATGAAATAAAGAATTCTTTCTACTGCGCTGCGGCGCTCTTGGAATGCCTTTGCCGCACCTGTGACGGAGTGTTTACTATTGAGAGAGTAAGCCAGTCTGAGTGTGGATTATATAACGCTTTGCGCTTTGGGAATGCCTTTGAAGCCACTGAAAAAGTCCGATTTCCTTCAATGCCGTTGATTTCCGTTCCGAGCGGACGCTTTCCGCGGGCACGGCTTCGGCGACCTCTTTGCCGCGCTTGCGCTGGGTGTACATTATCGGGAAAGTTTTTATTTTGAGATGTAAAGACTGAAATTATAATGTGATTACTATATGATATTAATTTCATTGAAGAAAGACGCACTACAGGCTACAGGTCTTATCCCCGACAACGAAATGTGCTTTCCTACATAGATTTATCCAGCGCAGGCGCGACTTCGTGGTAGCCGGAGCGATAAGACTGAAAGTGAACTTCTTTCTGGCTTATCGCGGGAGGCATCCACAAAGCGGCGAAGCGGTATTAATGGGCTTTCTAATCCATTCCATTGTTCACCATATATAGTAACTTGTTTATATAAAAATCCTTTTTTTACGTGTTAACTTGTGATATAATAGCTCAGTCCCTTATTTTGCAAATACGGGTGCGCTTTTGTATGTTTACAATTATTTGTGAATTATTCGAGCCGGTTGTTGCTATAACATGCAATTATAAAAACAAGGTGGTTGGAAAAATGGAAAAAGGTACATTCCGGGTTCTTCTTTATTATAAATATGTAACGATTGAAGATCCTGAAACATTTGTTATTGAGCATTTGAAAGCTTGCAATGAAATCGGCTTGAAAGGTCGAATTGTTGCAGGAAATGAAGGAATTAATGGTACATGCTCTGGAACCGTTGAACAAACAGACAGGTATATGGAAATGATGCAGAATGATGAACGATTCAAAGACATTGCATTCAAAATTGACATTGCAGACGAACATGCATTTAAAAAAATGCACGTCCGCGAGCGTTCAGAACTTGTCAATATGAGTTTGGAAGATGATATTGATCCAAATGAATTGACGGGTAACTATTTAAGCCCTGAAGAGTTCTTTAAACAGATGCAAGATGAAGATACAGTTGTTATCGATGCACGCAATGACTATGAGTTTGACCTAGGACATTTCAGAGGTGCAGTTCGTCCAGAAATCGAAAATTTCCGTGACTTGCCAAATTGGATTCGTACTAATAAAGAACAGTTCGAAGGGAAAAAAATTCTAACGTATTGCACAGGCGGTATTCGTTGTGAGAAGTTCTCTGGTTGGCTTGTTCGAGAAGGATTTGAAGATGTTGGACAATTGCATGGCGGAATTGTCACATACGGAAAAGATCCTGTTGCCCAAGGTCAGCTATGGGACGGACAATGTTATGTATTTGACGAACGTATCGCAGTTCCAATCAATCAAGTAGAACATGTAATCGTCGGCCGTGATCATTTCGATGATACGCCCTGTGAGCGCTATGTGAACTGTGCGAACCCTGTATGTAATGCGAAAATCATTTGTTCCGAAGAAAACGAGCATTTGTATATGCGTAGTTGTACGGATGAATGTCGTACACATCCGCGCAATCGTTACTTCGTTGAACATAACTTGACCGTAGAAGAATATGACATGCGCATGGAAGCTATCGAATTACACCGAAATAAAACTCACGCGCTATAAATTAAAATCGCCTAAACAATTGTGATTCTGTTTAGGCGATTTTTTGTTTTGATGAAGAATGGTGTGCATACTTATCCAAGCAGCTAAAATCAATGCAAGAAATAAGGAGCGTTTACTTCCATAAACGGAATGGATTCTATGGCAATAGAGGGAATAAGTACTAAATATTGTATAGTGCTTACTTTGCCATTTCTGTCCATACTTTTTAAAAGAACATAATGTTATAATGAGAGCATTCAATTGATATTGGAGGATCATTATTTATGCAATGGAGAAATTTGTATCGTGGATTCTTTTTGGGAATCAGCGATTTAATACCGGGAGTGAGCGGGGGAACGATTTCGTTCATCTTAGGGATTTATGATGAATTATTAATGTCAATCAGTGGCCTTTTTAGCCGCCATTGGAAAAAATATATTGGTTTCTTATTGCCTTTGGGCATCGGTATTGGAGTAACCCTTTTACTATTCAGCAGAGTGATTGAATATTTATTAGTAAATTACTCTGCACCCACACACTTTTTCTTTATGGGACTAGTTATTGGTGTACTTCCTTTCATTACAAAAAAAGCAGGTGTCAAAAAGAATTTTAACTGGAAACACTTCTTGCTCATTCTACTTGTCGGTGTTGCACTAGCTTCACTCGCATTCATTAAACCGCAAGATACGACGGCCATTACAAATTTGACAGCTTCCAATGCAATTGGGCTTTTTTTAGCCGGTTGGGCGGGGAGTATTGCGATGTTATTGCCTGGTATTAGCGGTTCGCTTATCTTACTCATTTTAGGTGTCTACTCGACAGCAATTGGAGCATTATCGAATTTGAATTTCCCTATTATCGCTGTAATCGGTGCAGGTGTACTGGTTGGATTCATCGTCAGTAGTAAAGCTGTAAGCTATTTAATGGAGCATTTTAAGTATATTTCATTCGCTGTAATTATAGGGCTTATTATTGGTTCGCTATTCGTCATCTATCCAGGTATTCCTGAAAGTGGAACACCGTTTGTCTTGAGTATTATTGCTCTTTATACAGGTCTGATGGTTGCGAATATGTTCAGTTCACTTACTAAAGCACCTATCGCCAATTACAAGTAAAAGTGCCGCATCTGAAACGGATTGAATCGTTTCTGGATGCGGCACTTTTCGCTTTGTTCGGCATTATAATTCCCTTCTTTGCATACTATGGATAAAACCATGCCCTGACTGGAGGGAAATTGATGGATATCTTAAACAAAGTGAGAAGCTTCAGAGAAGAAGAAAACAAGCTTAAGTGGGAAGGCACATTCGCAGAGTACTTGGCCATTGTGAAAAAGAGAAAAGAAGTCGCACAAACAGCACATTCACGGGTCTATAATATGATTAAAAGTTCTGGATTGATTGAAAAAGATGGTAACAGGCTTTATCAATTTTTTGGAAAAGAGATATTTGGACTTGAAGAGTCAATAGAAAGACTGGTGGAAGAATACTTTCATCCAGCTGCAAAAAGACTAGAGGTTCGTAAGCGGATATTATTGTTAATGGGCCCTGTTAGTGGAGGGAAATCTACAATCGTTACATTATTAAAACGGGGTTTGGAAAGCTATTCCAAAACGGATGCGGGTGCGGTTTATGCCATTAAAGGCTGTCCAATGCATGAAGATCCGCTACATTTGATACCACAATATTTGCGTAAAGATTTCTTCGAAAGCTATGATGTTCGCATTGAAGGCAGTTTGTCACCATTGAATGCGATGCGGTTAGAACAAGAATATGGTGGAGAAATTGAAAATGTCCTGGTGGAACGCATTTTCTTCTCGGAAGACAAACGAGTAGGAATTGGAACCTTTACACCTTCAGATCCTAAATCTCAGGATATCGCCGACTTAACCGGGAGTATCGACTTCTCAACAATAGCTGAGTTTGGTTCCGAATCAGATCCACGCGCCTATCGTTTTGATGGAGAACTGAATAAAGCGAACAGAGGAATGATGGAATTCCAAGAAATGTTGAAGCTGGACGAAAAGTTTCTATGGCATTTATTGTCGTTAACACAGGAAGGGAATTTTAAAGCAGGTAGATTTGCATTAATAAGTGCTGACGAACTGATTGTCGCGCATACAAACGAAACAGAGTACCGTTCCTTTATTTCCAATAAAAAGAACGAAGCACTTCACTCTAGAATTATAGTCATGCCGATTCCCTATAATTTGAAAGTGAGTCAAGAAGAATGCATTTATGAAAAAATGATTAAGGAGAGTGATATGACACACGTTCATATAGCTCCGCATGCATTAAGAGTGGCTGCTATATTTTCAGTTTTGACGCGACTAGAGGATTCCAAAAAGCAGGGAATTGACGTTGTTAAAAAAATGCGTCTCTACGACGGAGAAAACGTAGAAGGGTTTAATGAGATTGACGTGGAAGAACTGAAAAAAGAATTCCCGAACGAAGGAATGAACGGGATAGATCCGCGCTATGTTATTAACCGTATATCCTCGGCAATCATCCGTAAAGAAGTAACATCCATTAATGCACTTGACGTTTTAAGGTCATTGAAAGATGGTTTAGATCAGCACGCCTCAATTTCAAGGGAAGACCGAGATAAATATATGAATTATATTTCTATCGCCCGGAAAGAATTTGATGAAATCGCTAAGAAAGAAGTCCAAAAGGCTTTTGTTTATTCTTATGAAGAGTCCGCGATATCGTTAATGGATAACTATCTTGATAATGTGGAGGCTTTCTGCAATAAAAATAAGCTAAGAGACTTTTTAACAGGAGAAGAAATGAATCCTGACGAAAAACTGATGCGTTCCATTGAAGAACAAATTGGGATATCGGAAAATGCTAAAAAAGCATTTAGAGAAGAAATTCTAATTCGGCTATCTGCCTATGCGAGAAGTGGAAAGCGTTTTGACTATAATTCCCATGAACGTTTACGGGAAGCCATTCAAAAGAAATTGTTTGCCGATTTAAAGGATGTCGTCAAAATCACGACTTCATCTAAAACACCTGATGAATCGCATCTGAAAAAGGTGAATGAAGTAATTGCCAGGCTTATTGATGAATATGGATATAATTCTATATCTGCAAATGAATTATTACGCTATGTTGGTAGTCTGCTTAATCGGTAAACTTAGGGAGAAGAACAAGACTGATGCAGCATTAGTCTTGTTCTTTCTAAAATCAGCAGCAAACATTGTATAAAAGATGGGTGTGGATGAAGATGAATGAAAAAGACAATGAACATTTTGCTGTCTCACAGGAAAACTGGTCTCTCCACCGAAAAGGGCATCAAGATCAGAAACGTCATTTGGATAAAGTAAAGGAAGCCATTCAAAATAATTTACCAGATTTAATCAGTGAAGAGAGCATTATCATGTCAAAAGGTAAAGATGTCATTAAAATACCAATTCGTTCGCTTGATGAATACAAAATCCGTTACAATCATGAAAAAACAAAACATGTCGGCCAAGGAAACGGAGATAGTCAGGTAGGCGATGTAATTGCAAAAGATGGATCAAAAGGGAAAAGCGATGCGGGGTCGGGGAAACAAGCAGGTGACCAGGCAGGTCAAGATTATTATGAAGCGGAAGTATCAATTACTGAAATAGAAGATGCCTTATTTAAAGAAATGGAATTACCAAATCTAGAACAAAAAGAACAAGCTGAAAATACAGCAGAAAAAATTGAGTTTAATGATATTCGTAAAAAAGGACTTATCGGGAACATTGATAAGAAAAGAACGATATTAACCGCCATCAAAAGAAATGCGATTAAGGGGAAAGCTGAAATAGCCCCTTTTCATAATGATGATTTACGATTTAAAACTTGGGATGATGTCAAAAAGCCTGAGTCCAAAGCGGTTGTACTTGCAATGATGGATACAAGTGCATCAATGGGTAACTTTGAAAAAACAATGGCAAGAAGTTTCTTCTTTTGGATGGCTAATTTTTTAAGATCGAAATATGAAACTGTTGAATTTGAATTCATCGCGCATCATACAGAGGCAAAAGTGGTTACGGAAGAAGACTTTTTTTCAAAAGGGGAGAGTGGGGGAACAATCTGTTCTTCCGCGTATATAAAAGCGCTTGAGTTAATTGAACAAAAATATAATCCAGCACGTTATAATATTTTTCCTTTTCATTTTTCTGACGGAGAGAATATGTCATCTGACAATGATAAATGCATAAAACTCGTTCAAGAACTAATGGCTGTATCCAATATGTTTGGGTACGGAGAAGTGAATGCTTATAACCGTTTTTCAACAATGATGTCTTCTTTTAAAAAAATCGATGATCCGAAATTCCGTCATTATATTTTGAAAGAAAAACGGGATGTCTACTTTGCACTTAAAAGTTTCTTCCATAAAAACTTGGAGGGATTCGATTGACGGAAATAAAAGCGCTTCATCGGGCAATTGACGAAATTACGGAAATTGCAACTGGTTTTGGCCTTGATTTTTACCCCATGCGTTATGAAATATGTCCTGCTGATATTATTTACACATTTGGTGCATATGGAATGCCTACGCGGTTTACCCATTGGAGTTTTGGAAAGCAATTTCATAAGATGAAACTGCAATATGACCTTGGCTTAAGTCAAATTTATGAATTAGTCATTAATTCAAATCCATGTTATGCGTTTCTACTTGATACGAACAGCCTGATACAGAATAAGTTAATTGTTGCTCATGTACTTGCCCATTGTGATTTTTTCAAAAACAATGTCCGTTTTTCAAATACGAGAAGAGATATGGTAGAGAGTATGACAGCAACAGCAGAACGAATTGCAAATTATGAAATGGTTTATGGTAAAGAAGAAGTTGAACGCTTTTTAGATGCAGTCCTGGCTATTCAAGAACATATTGATCCATCTATCTTAAGACCTCAACGTGGGGATGATGAACAAAACTTGGATGATGATGAAGAAATCATTCGCAAAACACCATATGATGATTTATGGAATATTAATCAAAAACCAATTGTCAAAAAAGCAGCGAATAAAGTAGGGGGAAAAACACCTATAAATCAAGAAAAGGATCTCTTGCTTTTTATTTTGCAATATAGTCGTGAACTAGAGGAATGGCAACGCGATATATTAACAATGATGCGAGAAGAAATGCTCTATTTTTGGCCGCAACTTGAAACTAAAATTATGAACGAAGGATGGGCATCTTTTTGGCATCAGAAGATTCTTAGGGAAATGGATTTATCGACAGATGAGACAATTGAATTCGCAACACTAAACGCCAATGTTATTCAACCCTCTAAAACAACGATCAATCCCTACTATCTGGGATTGAAAATATATGAAGATATTGAAAAAAGATATAATCATCCAACAGAAAAAATGAGAAGTTTCGGCGTTCGACCAAACTCTGGTAGAGAGAAGATCTTTGAAGTAAGGGAAGTCGAATCTGATATATCATTTATCCGGAATTATGTCACAAAAGAGTTAGTACAGAAGGAAGACTTATATCTCTTTGAAAAAAAAGGAAGCAATTATGAAATTACAAACAAGGATTATGAGGATGTCAGAAACCAACTAGTCTCTATGCGAGTAAATGGTGGATTTCCATTTATTGTCGTCGACAATGGTGACTACTTGCGAAACGGTGAGTTGTATTTAGTACACAAATACGAAGGTACAGAACTAGATTTAAAGTATTTGGAAAACGTACTTCCTTATATCTATCAATTGTGGGGACGGATTGTTCATTTAGAAACATATGTAGAAAATTTACAAGTTGTGTATTCATTTGATAAGAATAAGGTCTATCGAAGGTATGTATAATAATAGTTTATCCCTCAATCGGATTAACGGTCGGGGGATATTTCAATTTTCCAGTTATAGTTGACTGATTTATCTATTTACCGAAAGAACACGCTCACTTCAATCACGACAAGGGCGTAGCCCAGTGATAAGTGGGAGATGAATTTCGGTTGGGCAGTAGCCTAAAATCCTTGCATTAACAGAACATTCGTTCTATAATTAATTCAAAACCCTTTTGAAACGAGGTGAAAGTCTGTGATGATCAACAAAGCCTATAAGTTCCGTATCTATCCAAACCAAGACCAACAAGTCCTCATAGCTAAAACAATCGGATGTAGCCGATTTGTCTTTAATCACTTTTTGGATAAATGGAATGACACCTATAAAGAAACAGGTAAAGGATTAACTTATGGTACTTGTTCAGCTGGCCTTCCCTTGTTGAAAAAGGAATTATCTTGGTTAAAAGAAGTGGACAGCATTGCTCTTCAATCAGCTGTCCGCAACCTTGCAGACTCGTTTGACCGTTTCTTTAAGAAGCAAACCAAACCACCCCGTTTTAAATCGAAAAGAAATAACGTCCAATCTTACAAAACAAAACAGACAAACGGTAATATTGCAGTTATCGGCAATACCATCAAATTGCCCAAGTTGGGGGTTGTTAAACTCGCAAAAAGCCGTGAAATCTCAGGGCGTATAATGAATGCGACAATCAGACGGAATCCGAGCGGGAAATATCTTGTCTCCATTCTTGTTGAAACAGAGGCTTGTAAGCTACCTAAAACCAATACTTCTGTCGGTATTGATGTTGGTCTAAAGGATTTCGCCATACTTTCAGATGAAGCCGTCTATGAAAATCCAAAATTCTTTCGCGCATTGGAAAAGAAATTAGTCAAAGCACAGCGGATTCTTTCAAGAAGAAAAGAACAAGCAATTCGTCAACAGAAACCCCTGCTCGAGGCGAAGAACTATCAGAAACAACGTAGAATAGTCGCTTGTCTTCATGAAGAAATTGCAAACAAAAGAAATGATTACTTGCATAAAGTCTCCATCGAAATCATCAAAAACCACGATGTCATCGGAATTGAGGATTTGCAGGTATCAAACATGCTGAAAAACCACAACTTAGCCAAAGCAATCAGTGAAGTGAGTTGGTCACAGTTCCGCGCAATGCTTGAATACAAGGCGAAGTGGTACGGGAAGATAGTCATTGCTGTAGGTAAAACATTCCCATCAAGCCAACTTTGTTCATCTTGTGGATATAGAAACAAAGACGTTAAGAATCTTGCCTTGCGTGAATGGGATTGTCGAGAGTGTGGAGACCATCACGATAGAGATATTAACGCAAGTATAAATATAAAAAATGAAGCCGAAAGGCTTTTAACCGCAGGGATTGCGGGGTTAGCCTAATCAATAACTGGCGGTTACGTCAGTGGTCTTAGGAATCTCCCACTTCCAAACGAAGTGAAAGTGGGGGTAATTCAATGAAAAGATAGATGATTATAAAAGGAAATTGGAAAGTAGGGGAAATGACCATGATTCGTTATCCTAAACCAATAGGCATCGGCCAAACAATAGGAGTCACTGGGACTTCTTCAGGTGTTGAAAGTGAGTTGCATCATCTGCTGAGAAAAGCCGCCCATCAATTTGAGAAAAGGGGATACACCGTACTCCTTGGGGAGACTGTCTGGACGAATGAAAAACTGACTTCAGCACCGAAAGAAATACGTGTTAAGGAATTTCTAGATATGATGACGGATGATAATATAAATGCAGTTATACCTCCATGGGGCGGCCACTTTTTGTCTGAAATTCTTCCGCTTATAAATTACGAAGAATTGAAGCCGAAATGGGCAACGGGTTACTCGGATACTAGTACATTGCTGTTGACGATTACACTATTAACTGGCATCGCTACAGTTCATGGAACTAATTTTGTTGATTTAAGGAGTGATGAATGGGACCCAGTTACTTCGAAATTCCTGGAAGTGCTTAAGGCATCCGCTGGGGATACAATTATTCAGCATTCATCTGAAAAGTTCCAATCAGAATGGCAGCATTTTGCAACACCAGATCCTTATGTCTTTAAATTGGATATGGAAACAGCATGGGAAACGATAGGAAATCATCCTGTTCGGTTTGAAGGACGTCTATTAGCTGGCTGTATTGATACAATCCGTCATCTGATTGGAACGCCATTTGGGGACGTAAAAACATTCCGGGAAAAATATGTTGCGGATGATCAAATAGTTTGGGCGCTTGAAAATTGTGAATTGGATGCTTCCGATTTCTATAGATCTATTCTTCAAATGCATAATGCAGGCTGGTTGGATAATACTGCAGGCATCATTTTCGGCAGGACAGCGGCAGGAATCGCCCAAGGTGGGTTTAGTGATGTAGATGCAATGGAAAGACTGGCTAAGCTGACGGGTATTCCAATCGTTTATAATGCAGATATTGGACACGTGCCTCCTCAAATGACATTTGTCAATGGAGCATACGCGGAAATTGAAGTGGCAGAAGGCAAAGCCGTGTTGAAAACGAAACTGATCTAATGATAACCCGGCAACCATTCCATTATGCCATCAAATCTGGTATTCTTAAAGAAATGCTCGAGATGAAAGGATGATTGAAATGGCTGGACCTGCACTCAAACAACTTCACTCTCACCGCGCGATACATGAAGGTGGACTTTCAGGAGCAATCGGTAAAACAGAGGGTATGATGGATTTCTTGAAACAGGGAGATCTTGAATTAGCGAATCAAGCGGCAGATGACTTGATTGAATATTGGAAGACACGTGTTATTAGTCATGCGGATGCGGAAGAACAAGGATTTTACGGGGAAGTTGCTGAACGCAACCCGGACTTGAAGGACGCAGTTATTCAATTGACACGGGATCATGATTTACTGCGAATTATTGTGAAAGACATTGAGCAATTGCGCGAAGAAGAAAATTTGAGCCCTGCTGTACTACACAAATTTCACGCTTTGATTGTCGTCAATGAAATACATAGCCGCGACGAGGAACGTATGCTTTTTGAAAAATAAACCTACAAAAAGCACCATTACCCGGTGCTTTTTTCTTCGTCTAGTCCCCAGTTTCTGACTAAGGCCATTTTGATATCGACATATATTGGAAGGAGACGGTAAAAATCGAAAAAGCATTAAAGATATTAACAACGTATTTCGGATACCCTTCTTTCAGGATAGGACAAGAGCAAGTAATCCGTGGAGTTATGGATTATCAAGATATGCTTTGTGTTATGCCGACTGGCGGCGGGAAGTCTGTTTGTTATCAGGTTCCCGCACTTGTGATGGATGGTACTGTCCTCGTTATTTCACCACTAATCTCATTGATGAAAGATCAGGTTGACGCGCTCCATCAAGTTGGGATTCCGGCAGCATACATCAACAGTTCGATGTCATCGGAGGAATACTTTGATACGATGGAAAGAGCTGTGCAGGGTGAATATCAGCTTCTTTATGTGGCACCAGAACGTCTTGACTCTCCCTCTTTTAAAAATCAGTTGCGTTTGATGAAAATTCCGATGGTTGCCATCGACGAAGCGCATTGTATTTCACAATGGGGTCACGATTTCCGACCTAGTTATCGAAATATTAGTAGCATCGTTTCTTTGTTTGATAAAAAACCGGTTCTACTTGCTTTAACAGCTACGGCTACGCCGGCAGTTAGGGAAGATATTTGCAACCAGCTCGGAATTAGTGAAAATAATACAGTAATGACTGGTTTTGAACGAGCAAATCTAACTTTTTCCGTTGTTAAAGGGCAAGACCGTGAAAAATTCGTAAAAGAATATGTTCGGAAAAATGAAGGGGAAGCGGGTATCATCTATGCCGCGACTCGTAAAGCCGTCGATTCAGTGCATGACTTCCTACAAAGAAGTGGAGTGAAAGTCGCAAAATACCATGCTGGACTTGGGGATATTGAACGCCAATCCGGCCAAGACCGCTTTTTAAATGACGAAGCCGCTGTTATGGTAGCGACGAATGCGTTTGGAATGGGAATCGACAAGTCCAATATTCGTTACGTTATTCATTACCAAATGCCGAAAAACATGGAGAGTTATTATCAGGAGGCAGGCCGTGCAGGCCGTGATGGGCTCGATAGTGCTTGTACTGTGCTCTTTTCATCACAGGATGTTCAAACGCAACGTTTCTTAATTGACCAATCGCAAGACCAAAGCAGAATTCCCGCTGAGCTGGAGAAATTACAGTCCATGATTGATTATTGCCATACGGAAACTTGTCTACAAAAGTTCATTATCCTGTATTTCGGAGAGACGGATGTAGTGGATTGTGGAAGATGTGCCAATTGCACTGACACTCGTGAAAGTACAGACGTCACGAAAGATGTTCAAAAAGTATTGTCATGCGTCATTCGAATGGGCCAACGATTTGGCAAGGCTATGATTGCACAAGTATTAACCGGATCACGGAACAAGAAAGTGATTGAATTCGGTTTTGATAAATTAACGACATATGGTTTGATGAAGGGACGCAGCGCTAAAGACATTTCCGATTTCATAGAGTTTATTATTTCGGAAAGTTATCTTGGCGTGGAAAATGGGCAATTTCCGACCATTTATGTTAGTGAAGCAGGAAAAGATGTACTGACAGGTAAGGTGACAGTACATCGCAAAGTTTCTGTTGTTACTATGCAAGTCGCAAATGATGATCCGTTATTCGATCAGCTCCGTGCACTTCGTATGAAACTTGCCCAAGAAGCCGGTGTACCGCCGTTCGTTGTCTTTTCCGATAAAACATTACGGGACATGGCAGCAAGAATGCCAATCACGAATGATGCGTTCCTAGAAGTAAACGGTGTAGGACTTGCGAAACTGGAACGATACGGTGATCCGTTCATGGAAGAAATCAAGAATTATCAAATGCAAAACGCTTGATGAACTTTGAATAAAAGAGGCAGGCACTATTCCGAATGGGATAGTGCCTGCCTCTTGATTTATCAGAATATACAACTGACTCATATTCAATGATTAGAAAGAAAGTCTAACCTCTAATCAATAAACAGCAATTTAAATCCACAAAGTAATTGGGGTAGCGTTTACTACTTTAATCTAAATTTTTTAACGGTTATCTACTTTTTCCGGATACATATCATGATTCATCATCCGGTGTTCTGCCATTTTTTCATATTTCGTGCCGGGTTTACCATAGTTACAATATGGATCGATTGATAATCCGCCGCGTGGTGTGAACTTACCCCATACTTCGATGTAACGTGGTTCAATCAGTTTAATTAAATCATTCATAATAATATTGACACAGTCTTCATGGAAATCGCCATGATTGCGGAAACTGAAGAGATATAATTTAAGTGCTTTACTCTCTACTAGTTTTTTGTCTGGCATGAAACTGATATACATCGTTGCAAAATCGGGTTGCCCGGTCATTGGGCAAAGTGAAGTGAATTCAGGACAATTAAATTTCACGAAATAATCACGATTGATATGCATGTTGTCGACTGACTCTAAAACGTCAGGGTTGTATTCATACACGTATTTTGTGTTTTGATTACCGAGTAAAGTTAAGTCGGTCAGTGTTGCCTCATCTCTTCCAGCCAATTAAAAAACCTCCCATAAATTTGTCAGGGAGGTCCATAGGCGCCGGAAAAAAGAGCCATATCGAATGCACATGACTTAAATTCCGTTATCCATAGTTTTTTTAAGAGGGTCGCTATGAACCTCTCCCGAACAGGGTATTCATTTCGTATCTGACATTAAACGACCTACTCTGATTTGTCAATAGTTTCTCTTTTTGTTAAGCCAATTAACGCATACAGAGCAACTGCCAGCAGGAGGAAACCAGTCAGCATGAATGCTCCTCGATATTCCAGGTCGAGGAAGCCGATAAGTCCCGAACCTGCAACAACGCCTATTGAGAAGAATGCATAGAAATAACCATAAGCTTTTCCACGGAATTCAGCAGACGAAGAATCGATTAGCAGTGAGTTGATCGATGGGAATAGGAAAGCAAATCCCGCTCCATAAATACCCATTGCAACATACAAGTAATTCAATTCTTCAATTTGGCTTAGGAACAACATACTCAATCCCATGAGTGCAATTCCGAATGCTAGCGTCACAACCGGTCGTACGCGGTCAAAAATTCGATTAATGGGTAATAAAAAGATTAGAATTGCAACCACGCCGAATGTACTTAATAATAACCCCGTCGTTTTCGTATCGAATCCGAGCGACGCTACTTTTAAAGGTAAAACAAGGGCTAGTACCCCCTGGGAAAACATTAAAAAGAATGCCCCCGCAAAAGCTCTAACCATACCGGGATGCTGGAACAGATTAATAACCCGGAATTCACCAGTACCTCGTGAAGGGTTTTTTCGTACATATGTATAAGAACGAAGAACGAAGAATGCTAGTATTGCTAACAGTAGCATAATCCCGCCGTTGACCGCCATTATGAAGGAGGTGCTTGTATTAGCAGCAACAATACCTCCGTATGCAGGTCCTAAAATTGCGGCCATTCCAACGAATGCACCCGAAATTGCAACATTTTTACCACGTTTTGAACCTTCTGCACGATTTGCTAGGAAAGTGAAGGCTGCGGGAACAATTAGTCCTTCCATAAAACCATGAACGAATCGCACCCCGAGCAGTGACATCGGCCCAGAAACAAACGCGTAGAGGAAGAGAGAAATCGCCGTCGCAAAAAGTCCGAGTACTAGTATGAGGAATGGACCTCGTTTGTCGGTCATGAAACCTGAAATGACATTCCCGATTGTGTTAGAAAATGAATAGATTCCTACCGCAAGTCCTACCAGGAATGGCGTAGCACCAAGTGATAATGCAAATGGACTCATAACGGGAAGTTGTGAAAATAAGTCGAAAAACGAGAAAAATACAATGAGGTAAACAAACCCACGCATAATGTAGCCTCTTTTCAATGATATAGATACCATTCTATATTTTAGCATTAGTTTGAGCTAAGGGGAAAAGGATAGATTGTGAACAATCCATTTGGTTTGCCATTATACGAACTGTAGCGATAAGATTACGCTTAGATCTGATAGAACAAGAGGTGAGAAATGAATGAGTTTCCTTAAAAAACTTTTCAGCAAGCAAGATAATACAAAGAATGAAGCGCAAATTGAAAAACAGTATATTTTTGTTGAATTGGAATTGGAGGATTACTACGAGCCTTTTTACGCCAGGGATTTGTCAGAACGCCAAGTTGCCGATTTGAATAAACCTGAATATATGAATGTTCACCAATCATTCAATTTAGGATCACCAGTGATCGCACATATCGCATCTGATACTTCAATTGAAATATTTATTCAAACGAATCACTTCGAGGCGAATGCTGTCGTTAAAGCGGGAATTGTAGTGAGTCATGCGTATTCATCCATCGAAGCGATTTTTATGGAAGCAGTTATTTGGACTAGCGGTGGTCATGTGGTGACGATTCCATTTAAACTAAATATTCGTGCTGACGATGAAAAGTCTAGATTGGCTTCAGCTTTGATAAGCATACAGAAAGAAATTCCGTTTTATTTCGGAAGAGTAGTAAATGATTTAGTTACGATAGACAAGCAAATGCTTATGACTATTCCGGAGTCTGTGCAGAATGATATGCAAATCACGCTTGCAGAACTGTACCATGACGAGTCACGAAATCCGGGTCCTTATATAGAAATTGAAACAGTTTTGGATCGTGAAATGACGACTGCAGGATGGGTCATGCACTTTGATAATGAAAAGTTGATAGAAGAAGAACCAGACTTGTCTTTTATGATAAATGAAATTTTAAGTACGGTTTTTGATAAAATCATTCAATTGGCCGACAATGGCCGTTTTACAGGATGGGTTGCAGAACATGTAGCGAATTCAGAAGGAAGTAGCCCATATGGCGAAACAACGACATTCATCTTTACATCGTCAGAACCGATGCATAGAAATGAAAAACTTCATAGTGCGATTATGAAATATATGAAATCATTAAAAGGGTTCTTAAGAGAAGATGGCGGCTATCCATTAAAGTATGAAGCACTTCCTTTGATTAGACAAATCGGCACTGGATATGGATTTGTCTTGATTGATGAATGTTTTTTAGCAAAAGCAGATGAGTTATATAGAAAGATGACGAATAAAGAGATAAACTTATATAGTAAATTGCTGAAATTGAAAGCATTAGATCGAAAGGGGAATAAAAACGATGACAATTAGAGTCGGAATTGCAGGTTATGGAAATTTAGGCCGCGGTGTTGAATACGCGATTGCTCAAAACAACGATATGGAACTGGTAAGCGTATTTACAAGGAGGAAGCCAGAGGACGTTAAACTGCTGAATGGCAATATACCTGTTCATATGATGTCTGACATCCAAAATTATACAGAAGAGATTGATGTCCTAATTCTTTGCGGTGGATCAAAAAATGATTTACCGGAACAAGGACCAGCTCTTTCTGCTCTTTTCAATACTGTCGATAGTTTTGATACGCATGCAAAAATTCCAGGATACTTTGAATCGGTTGATGCAACGGCTAAACCGAATGGTAAGACTGCGATCATTTCCGTCGGATGGGATCCGGGTTTATTTTCCATCAATCGTTTGTTCGGTGAAGCAGTATTATCAGAAGGAGCAACGTATACATTTTGGGGCAAAGGGTTAAGCCAAGGGCATTCCGACGCACTCAGAAGAGTTGAAGGCGTAAAAGGTGCTGTACAATATACGCTTCCTAATTCAGATGCAGTCGATCGCGTGCGGGATGGTTCGTTACCAGAATTGTCGACGCGTGAGAAACATACGCGTGAATGCTATGTGGTCTTGGAACAAGGCGTTGACGCTGAAGAAGTGCGAAACACGATTGTAACAATGCCAGACTACTTCTCTGACTACGATACGACTGTTACCTTTATCACTGAAGAAGAATTGAAACAGGACCACTCGGCAATGCCCCACGGCGGTTTTGTAATTCGTAGCGGTAAGACAGGTGTTGGCAATACACAAGTAATAGAGTATTCACTAAAACTCGGTAGCAATCCCGAATTTACTTCAAGTGTACTCGTTGCATACGCACGTGCAGCTTACAGGTTGAATGAGAATGGTGAAACAGGCGCAAAAACAGTATTTGATATTGCACCTGGTTTACTATCACCAAAAAGCGCTGCAGATTTGCGTAAAGAGTTATTATAATAGCACTAGAGCCACCTAGGAAATTCACTATATACCCGCCTAAAAATTTATCTTTTGATAGTTGATGTAAGCTAAAATCCCTCAATCTAACTTTTGGTTGGGGGATATTTTTGTTTAAGGATATATTAAAACCTAGTTTTTTGATAACACTTCACTTTTCGCATATACTACTCATAGGGAACATATTTAGGAGGGCGAAGTAATTGACAAAATTAGACGATACATTAATGATGCTAAAAGAGTTAACGGATGCTAAAGGGATTCCAGGAAATGAACGTGAACCCCGTGAAGTGATGAAAAAGTACATAACGCCATTTGCGGATGAAATCGAACAGGATGGACTCGGTTCTTTGATTGCGAAGAAAACGGGCGAAGAAAATGGACCTAAAATCATGCTTGCTGGTCACCTCGATGAAGTCGGATTCATGATATCTAAAATAGATGATAGAGGCTTCCTGTCGTTTCAAACCGTTGGAGGCTGGTGGTCGCAAGTGATGCTTGCACAGCGCGTGACAATCGTTACACGCAAAGGCGATACAATTACAGGTGTTATAGGATCAAAACCTCCGCATATATTATCACCGGAAGCACGTAAAAAACCTGTCGATAGTAAAGACATGTTCATTGATGTAGGTGCAACTTCAAAGGAAGAAGCAATGGAATGGGGTATTCTGCCCGGAGATATGGTAGTGCCTTATTTTGAATTCACAGTGATGAAAAATGATAAATACCTTCTTGCAAAAGCATGGGATAACCGTATCGGCTGCGCAATCGCAATCGATGTTATGAAAGCGCTTAAAGGCGAAAAACACCCGAATATCGTTTTCGGCGTCGGGGCTGTACAAGAAGAAATTGGGCTGCGGGGTGCACGAACGGCGGCAACGAAAATTCAACCGGATATCGGTTTTGCAGTTGATGTAGGGATTGCAGGCGATACGCCAGGTGTCACTTCAAAAGAAGCGACGGGCAAAATGGGCGATGGTCCACAAATTTTATTATTCGATGCTTCAATGGTTTCACATAAAGGATTGCGTGAGTTAGTAGTCGATACTGCTGAAGAAAATGGTATTCCATATCAGTTCGAAACAATTCCAGGTGGAGGGACGGATGCGGGTTCTATCCATCTTTCTGGAAACGGTGTACCATCACTCGCAATTTGTATACCAACAAGATATATTCATTCCCATGCAGGAATTTTACACCGTGATGATTTTGAAAATACGGTAAAACTGATTGTCGCAGTTATTAAGAAATTAGACAGGGATACTGTAAATAAAATCACTTTCGAATAAGATTTAAAAGGTGTGCTTAGGCCAGTAAAATGGCTTGAGCCTTTTTTATTCATGAACATCTATAAAAATACACTTGACTTTATAATTATGCATACATATAATCAGAGATACCAATTGAAATAAACGATAGGGGATGAAGAAGTGGTGATGATTGACTTGGACGAAACTAAAATATTAGCAGGATTAAAAGGGAAAGATCTATTGACACTACTGGACTATACGCGAGATGAGGTAGCGTATCTATTATATAAAGCGGATACTATGAAAAAAGAGATGGCAGCTGGCAAGATGCCAAATTTATTGGCGGGAAAAACACTCGGTATGATTTTTGAGAAGCATTCAACGCGCACACGTATTTCATTCGAAGTGGGAATGATCCAGCTAGGTGGGCATGCGATATTCATGAATGCACGCGACTTGCAAATTGGGCGTGGGGAATCGGTTTATGATACTGGTCATGTACTGTCTGAGTATTTAGATGGCGTCATGATTCGTGCGAACTCACATGAAATGGTGAAAGAATTGGCACAACATACTTCGGTTCCAGTTATCAATGGCTTGACGGATATTTTTCATCCATGTCAGGCATTAGCAGATTTACTGACGGTTTTGGAAGTGAAAGGGTCATTAGAGGGAATGAAGTTAGCATACATTGGGGATGGAAATAATGTAGCTCATTCATTGGTCATTGCCGCAGCACATATGGGTATGCATGTAGCTGTCGCAACACCAAAAGGATTTGAATACAATCCGAATCTATTAGTGAAAGCAAAAGCTATTGCTGTAAAAAATGGTGGAAGTGTTATTGAAACGACGAATCCTGTTGAGGCTGTTACAGATGCAGATGTTGTTTATACTGATGTCTGGACGAGTATGGGCCAAGAAGAAGAAGCGGCCGCACGTCTTGAAGCATTCAAAGAGTTTCAAATTAACGACAGTTTGGTGGCTCATGCGAAAAAGGATTACATGTTCTTGCACTGCTTACCTGCTCACCGTGAAGAAGAAGTGGCGACTTCTGTTATCGATGGTCCGAATTCTTATGTCTTCCAGCAAGCAGGAAATCGATTGCATGCGCAAAAAGCAGTACTTGCATCTTTGTTATAATTAAATCAATTTCATAAAGAGGATTTTGTACTAAGATTCGAACAAGGTTGATTTACACTCCAGGCGGACGCTTTCCGCGGGCACGGCTTCAATCTCCTCGTCACTGCGTTCCTGCGGGGCTTTCAGCCAGGGAAGAGTGAACTTCTTTCTCTTCCTAGCTGTTCCCGCTGGAGTCGCCGCCTTCCGTTGCAATCAACGGAACTCATATATGCAAACGAATAATCTATTAAGAAATTTCGTTAATATTAGGGTTTTTAATTAAAATAAGCAATTATGAAATTGATTCAATTAAATTAAATACTTTAAAAGCCCAGGTTTGCCACCTAGGCTTTTTTGCCGATTCATTCAAAGTTAATGGTAAACTGAAAATATGTTTGATCAAAAAATGAAATTACGCCATGAAGGATTTGGAAAAATGTCTAGTTCTAAAAATACAAAAGCCGCTCAATGAATGAGCGGCTTTACGTTTATCAAGACGAAGTCCTAGAAAATTGCGCGGGTGACAGTGGTACACGAAGTTTTCACACAGTTTAACTTGCCGAAAATACTTGTGCTAGTTCTCCGGCCATCTTTGTTTTTTCCTGTTCACCTGAACTATTCCACAGCTTTTCAAAAAACACCCCAAGGCCTGGTAACAGGTGTTCTTCGCCTCGCTTGATGGCATCTTCCACAACGTTTCGGATATCATCCGCTGTATTATTCGTCATGTTTGCCGTAATCGCATCTCTTATTTGAAAATCCATTTTATCAACCTCCCACACTCATTTTGGACACAAATATCGCCAACTATACCGCCATTTGTTACACTGAAAAGAAAAAGGCGGTAAAGAATATATGAAACGCATTGAATCCTCACAAAACGCACTTGTGAAACATTGGAAAAAGCTTGTTACAACACGAAAAGAACGCGATCAGTCGAAAGAATTCCTTGTCGAAGGTTTTCATCTCGTTGAAGAAGCATTGAAAAGTGATGGGACAATTCTCGCGTTAATCACCCGTGACGGTGTTGAAATTCCTGAAGGATGGTCTATTGAAGATGTGAAACTTGTTGAAATAACAGAAGCGATTGCGAAAGAAATATCTGAGACGGAACAGTCGCAGGGCATTTATGCACATTGCCGTCAGCCGGTGCACGCTGAAGAGAATTATTCAACATGGAAAAAACTTTTATTAATTGACGCAGTTCAAGATCCTGGAAACGTCGGTACAATGATACGAACGGCTGACGCTGCTGGAATGGATGCAGTTATTCTTGGGATAGGGACCGCTGATTCATATAATCCGAAAACAGTACGGTCTGCGCAAGGCTCCCATTTCAATATCCCAATCGTCAAAGGTGATCTTATTGAATGGACGGCTAAGTCGAAAGAAGCGGGCATTCAAGTTTTGGGGACAGGATTAAAAAATGCTGTGAATCACTCGGATATCTGGCCACAAGCCGAATTTGCATTGATCGTTGGAAATGAAGGCAGCGGTGTCAATCCTGAATTGCTTGCAATGGCGGACAACACAGTCAAAATTCCAATGTACGGCAAAGCGGAATCGTTAAATGTGGCGGTTGCGACTGGAATCTTACTGTATACGTACTCCAAACTGTGAAAATTGCATGTTGTTGCTGTACAAATCATAATCGGGTATACTATTGGTTATGAACAGAAATGAAAAGCGATGATCGGGAAAAGTAAACAACACATGAGCCGAAAGGGAGTCCGCGCCTTGACTGAAAGCGCAGATGGGTAAATGAGTGTCGAAGTTCACCCCGTGAGCTGCCGCCGGGACCAGCGTAAGCTGTAAAGGTGAGCCGGTGCCGGACCGTTATTCCGATTTGAGTGATCATATCTTTTTGGTATGATAATCAGGGTGGTACCGCGAAATCGTCCTCGTCCCTTTTATAAGGGGCGGGTTTTTTTTATTTTCGAGAGGAGAATCGCAATGGAAGCACAATTAGAACTGTTGAAAGATGAGGCGCTTGCAAAAATTGAAGCTGCTTCAGATGTTAAAGCGTTAATCGAAGTCCGTGTTGCCTATTTAGGGAAAAAGGGGCCAATCACTGATTTACTGAAAGGGATGGGAAAACTCCCTGCCGAGGAACGACCTAAGATGGGGGCACTCGTCAATGTCATCCGCGAAACGGTAACTGAAGTTCTGGAAGACCGTATGGTGAAACTTGAGGAATTGGCAATCAATGAACAGCTTGAAAAAGAATCAATTGATGTCACATTACCTGGACGTCCAGCAAGAACTGGGAATCACCATCCGCTAACACGTGTAGTTGAAGAAATCGAAGACTTCTTCATTAGCATGGGCTATGAAATCGCTGAAGGTCCCGAAGTTGAGAAAGATTATTATAACTTTGAGGCGCTGAACTTGCCGAAAGGCCACCCTGCACGCGATATGCAAGACTCGTTCTACATATCCGAAGATATACTTCTTCGTACACATACGTCACCTGTACAGGCTCGCACGATGGAAACAAAAGGCGGCGCACCAATTAAAATTATCTGCCCGGGTAAAGTGTACCGACGTGACAGTGATGACGCGACGCATTCACATCAGTTCACACAAATCGAAGGGCTTGTCATCGGAGAAGATATCCGGATGAGCGACTTGAAAGGAACCCTTTCTTTATTCGCGAAGAAAATGTTTGGCGATGAGCGTGAAATTCGTCTCCGTCCAAGCTTCTTCCCATTCACGGAACCGTCTGTTGAAATGGACATTTCTTGCTTCAAATGCGGCGGAGATGGCTGTAACGTTTGTAAAAAAACGGGCTGGATCGAAATTTTGGGTGCTGGAATGGTACACCCGAACGTGCTGAAAATGGCTGGTTATGATCCGGCTGTCGTATCAGGTTTCGCTTTCGGTATGGGACCTGAACGAATTGCAATGTTGAAATATGGTGTGGAAGATATCCGTCATTTCTATACGAATGACGTGCGGTTTGTATCGCAATTCCACCGGACGGAAGCTTAAGGAGGAATTGATATGTTAGTATCTACAAAATGGTTGAGTGAGTATGTAAATATAGAGGGTATTGCTGTTGCGGATCTTGCGGAGAAAATTACACGCTCCGGCATTGAAGTCGATTCAATCATCGACCGTTCTCACGGAATGACGAACGTTGTCGTTGGATATGTAAAAGAATGTGTGAAGCACCCGGAAGCGGACAAATTGCGCATCTGCCAAGTGGACGTTGGGGAAGAGACAACACAAATCATTTGTGGCGCACCGAACGTTGCGGAAGGACAAAAAGTAATTGTTGCACGCCCGGGCGCTGTACTGCCAGGCGGCATGAAAATTAAAAAAGCGAAACTGCGCGGTGAAGAATCGAACGGTATGATCTGTTCGCTTCAAGAACTTGCAATTGAAGGGAAGATTGTACCGAAAGCCTACGCAGAAGGCATTTACGTACTCCCTGAATCGGCAGTACCTGGAGAATCAGCACTGTCACTACTTGGTCTTGATGATCAAGTGCTTGAATTCGATTTGACGCCAAATCGCTCGGACGCACTTAGCATGATTGGTGTTGCCTATGAAGTTGGCGCGATTTTATCACAAGGAATTCAGCTTCCTGAGATTAACTACACGACTTCTAATGAAAAAGCGGAAGATGTGCTGAAATTGCGCATTGATGCAAAAGAGGACAATCCGATGTACGTCGCGAAAGTTGTAAAAAACGTCAAGGTTGCAGAATCACCGTTATGGCTACAAAATCGCTTGATGGCTGCAGGCGTACGTCCACATAATAACGTTGTCGACATAACGAACTTTGTGCTAATGGAATACGGCCAGCCGCTTCATGCTTTTGACTACGATCGTCTTGGAACAGGAGAAATCGCTGTCCGACTTGCAGAACAAGGCGAGAAATTCACGACATTGGATAATACTGAACGGACGCTTGAAGCGCATCAACTTGTCATTACAAATGGTAAAGAACCAGTGGCGCTTGCCGGCGTAATGGGCGGGCTAAATACTGAAGTGCATGACGGAACGACGACTGTTGTCATCGAGTCGGCTTATTTCGCACCTGGATCTGTCCGCCGTACGTCGAGAGAGCTTGGGCTTCGCAGTGACGCAAGTACGCGCTTTGAAAAAGGAGTCGATCCGAATCGAGTTAAAGCCGCAGCAGAACGTGCCGCGCAACTAATGTCTGAAATTGCGGGCGGGGAAGTGTTGACGGGGTCCGTTATTGTCGATGAACTCGAAAAAACGCCTGTACGAATTGTTGTTTCCCCCGATTATATTAACAACCGTCTAGGGATGAAAATACCTCTGGAAGAAATGTTGGCGATTTTGTTAAGACTGCAAATCCCGACAGAAGCGGTGAACGGCAAACTACTAATCGACGCGCCGACTCGCAGGCAGGATCTGCGTATTGAAGAAGATATTATCGAGGAAATTGCTCGGATGTACGGCTATGACTTGATTCCGATGACGCTTCCTGTGACTGAATCGACGCCAGGCGGCTTGACACCATATCAGGCGAAACGTCGTACAGTTAGAGCGTTCATTGAAGGCGCAGGACTCTTCCAGGCACTGACGTATTCATTGACGTCTAAGGAGCAGGCACAAAGTTACGCGCTTGAAACTGCGCCTGTTACAGAACTTCTGATGCCGATGAGTGAAGACCGCAGTATTCTCCGTCAAAGTCTCATTCCTCATCTTCTAGAGGCAGCGACTTATAACGTTGCACGCCGTACGGATTCGGTGGCACTTTATGAAACAGGATCGGTTTTCCTTGGAGTAGAAGAAGATGGCCTTCCGCAGGAAGTGGAACATGTTGCAGCCGTTATTACTGGCAAGTGGGTCGACCATGCATGGCAAGCTGAAACAAAACCGGTAGACTTCTTCGTCCTTAAAGGGATTGTCGAAGGCATGATGGACAGTCTAGGTCTATCTGAAGGTCTGTCATTCAAACAAACTGTTCTTGACGGGATGCATCCTGGGCGGACAGCAAACATTTTCTATAACGACGAACGGATTGGTTTGATCGGTCAAATCCATCCTACCGAACAGAAAAAACGTGATTTGAAAAACACATATGTCATGGAAATGAACCTTGCTAAAATCCTTTCTATCGAAACGGATGAATTGCTATATGTTCCGGTTCCACGTTTCCCATCGAGTTCAAGAGACATCGCGCTAGTCGTTTCGAGCGATACATCAGCAGGTACGCTTGAAAACGTTATTCAAAGTGCTGGCGGTAAATTGTTGAAAGACATCAGATTGTTCGACTTGTATGAAGGGGGTAATGTTGAAGATGGCAAGAAGTCACTTGCATTTTCGCTGACATATTCAGATTCCGAGCGCACATTGACGGACGAAGAAGTCGTCAAAGCGCACGACAAAGTGTTGAATGCATTAACAACAGAAGCAGGGGCTTTGCTTCGCGGATAAATAAAATCAAGTGGCACACAGAATTTCGATTCTGTGTGCCGCTATTTTTTTAAAGGTAAGTATAAGTTTTTCAACCTGTAGAGGTGTCTAGAATTCATGTGCCAGCCCCTAGGTTTCTATTGATTTATTGAATCATGAACTTTTTGAATCGAAATTTGAAGGAATAATCAAAACGGATTATAGGACAGCACATGATAGAACAGTAGACTCTGGGCGTCCGTGGTACCCACCTAAGGAGGAGTAACGTTGGCTTCATACGTTTTATTACTAAAAGAATATGAAAATAATGAAACTGTAGTCTACAGATTTGGACCTAATGAAAATATTATGGGGAAAATCGAATTAAATAAATTAACCAGAAAATTTTCTGAGTTAGAAGTTATACCAGACCCAAATATTCCGTCTAAGTTTTATTTTGACAGAGCTGCACAAAGATTGGCAGTATGTTTAATTAGGGAAGGTGGAGAGTTTCCAGAGAGAACAGCTTTTGAGTCATAATGCTAGCCGGTGGGAATGCAATTCGATTTGCTATGGAATTGTTAATGGGACGGGTAGATCCATTAACATTTTGTCTAAGGAGTGGGAAACTTGAAACTTTTCTTTTTAAACGAATGTTTAGGGGAACTAGAAAATATTAGTGTTGAAGGTATGTGGGTAAACGGAAAGATTATACCTAATAAGAACATGGAGAAATTCAAGGCTTTTTTCGAGGAGATTGTTGACGAAGAAAACGATTTCGCAGAAGAGGATTTTAGTGAAGAATGGTTAGATGATAGCAATTGGTTTATTATTGATAATGAAAATAGAAAAAAGAATATATACATACCTGCAGTTTATCCTGATGGGGATTTTAACTGGAGATGGAGATGATTTAAAAATATAAAGCTTTGATTATAGATGGTACTTGTCAATTACACTGTTTATGTTTGCGCACTGGGAGGGCATAAATTGAGGGATTAACAAGTGGATGAAGTGAAAGGCTTGTTTTTATATTAGTTTATCGTTCATTACTATATCTTAAATTTAAACAGGACCTAGATAATTACATAGAAAATCCCCGAATACAAGACTTTTCAAAAAGTGCCTGCTTTTCGGGGGGAGCTCAGAATATGCGGTTTATGTTCATTCATTGACGCCTTCCGTGACTATAAATCCGATATCGGCTTCTAACTGAAATGGTTCAACATCAATCGTGCCAAGCTCAATGTTGAATTCGGCGGAACCGTGGATGATATACTCACCTTTAGGAAATCCCTCATTAATAAGTGTCTGTATGAATTCTATAATCTTTTCATCATCATTTTCACTATAGCCTCCGGCAAATGAGTATCTCGCGCGCAATGGTTCGTCTTTTTTTAATGTCGTCACAATTAGCGGTTCATTCATCGGGTAATCGATACTGATTCCCCGTGTCCTTTCTTCCAATGGGAAATAGAAGGGAGAAGCGGCATGGGAAATGTCGATGGAGGCTTGATCGCCGATATATGTTAATTCGGCAAATATTGCAGTATCACCAAAAATGTCATACACGTCTTTTTCTGTGAACAAGCGATAAATGAAATCACCTTTTACCACTTTGGTTTCCGCTGGCGGCAGCGGTTTCGTTGGACGGGGTTGATGGTTATCATCACTTTTTTCAGCAGTACCACATGCAGTAAGGATAGAAATAAAAACGAGTAAAAAAACGAATCTTCTCACAACAATCACCTCTATCAATTAGAACGGAAGAAGAGCGATAAAGTTACATTCTTTGTGTTTTACCTCTATTAAGATTAGAGACGGTTAAATGGCAATATGAGGCACCGAATTTAGTTGTTATTTTTTACGATTTTTCCTAGCGGCGAGAGCCTTTGCTTTCCCCGCATTCGCAAAATGCCACTTTGTCAACGATTTCAATGTATCTTCACCGCTGTTCAATAATATCTTGGCGGCCACTTCGTCCACTTTCGGTCCTGCGCCTTTCGGAATTGTCATACCCGCAATACCACTCAGCCGATCCATCTCTTCTAAAAACGCAACACGCGCAATAATAGACGCGGCTGCTACTGACATATGAAGACCTTCCGCTTTCGTAGAAAACAGCACATTCTCTCTCACAATTTCAGACTCCGCTTTAATATGATTATAATAAATGCCGCGTTCCGCAAATTGGTCAATCAAAATATAATCGGGTTTCTCGCCATCCATTTTTCGAAGGACATGCTTAAGCGCTTGATTATGGAGGAGGGCTTTAATCTTCCCTTGGGACCAGCCACTTGCTTGCACTTCATTGTATTTCGCGTTATCAAGTGTCAATACACTATGGAGAAGCGCTACCTGCAAATCAGGGGCGATTTTCCGCATAAGGTCATCCGTTAGCATTTTTGAATCTTTAACTCCGAGTTCACGCACCAGTTCGACTTGATCGGCACGGACGAAACAAGCCGCAACCGTAACAGGTCCGAAGAAATCACCCGTTCCAGTTTCATCCGATCCGAGTACTGATAGTTCTGCTAAGCGATCGGGCAGAGAATCTCCTTTTGTTTTCACCGCCACTGAGCCCGCTTTACCTTCAGCTATACCCCAGCGCGCCGCCTCCCGTTCAGACCCTGCGCCTTGGAACAGCACTTTACCAGATTTATAGGCAGTGATAGAAGTATCCGGCAGCTTTGCAGCAAAAACGACGCCTGGGGCATTGCGAATGATTTTGGAAGCGGTATAATGATTTATTACTTTTTTCATTACTTGATCATTTACAATAATGACTTGATTACTCAATTTATTACATCCTTTCGTCGACTTATTTCACAACCAAAACAATTTCGTGGTATGATTGATAACAGGGTTTTTACGTAGGAGGTGGTATCATTGGCAGACGAACAGAAGACGCGCATAGCAGTAGATATATACGGACAGACCTATAAGATGGTCGGTACCGAGACAAGTACTCATATGCGGCTGGTCGCTTCGCTGGTCGATGAACGGATGAGGGAAATCAGTGCCCATAATCCCTACCTCGACAGTACGAAAATCGCTGTGTTAACCGCCGTAAATAGTGTACATGATAATCTTAAATTAAAAATACAAATTGAACAATTAGAAGAAGAATTGAAAAAGTTGAAGGGTTGACGGTATTACATGCTTGATTTACTAATTATTATCCTCCTGTTCGGGGGGCTTGTCACTGGATTCAGACGAGGACTTATCGTACAAATCATACATATGACAGGATTCATAATCGCACTCGTTGTCGCTTATACGTATTATAAGCAACTCGCGGAAAAATTTGTTCTCTGGATTCCATACCCAGGTGTTACAGCTGGTTCGAAACTATCCATGTCAGTCGACAAGCTTGATCTTGATGGGACATTTTATCGCTTACTGGCATTCATTTTGATATTTTTTGTCGTCAAATTCGTTTTTCAGCTCATTGCGTCCATGTTTGATTTCCTGACGTATTTACCTGTCCTTGGTTTTTTAGCGCGTATCACTGGGGCATTATTTGGATTCATCGAGTTTTATATACTCATATTCCTAGTACTCTATTTGCTGGCCATGTTACCGATAGATTTTATCCAAGACATGTTGAGTAATTCATTGCTTGCAAAAACAATGTTTGAACACACGCCGCTGTTATCAGAGACTGTGAAAAAATGGTGGTATATCTATACAAATTAACGGCTTCCCCCTTTTTGGAGGGGAGCTTTTTTCTAGAAAGGAAGTGCTGTTATTGAATAAGAAAACGATTATCCGCACATTAGAAAAAATTGCATTATATATGGAATTGCTGGGGGAAAACCATTTCAAAGTTTCTGCATTCAGAAAAGCGGCCAACGTACTTGAACTGGATCCACGCAGCTTAACCGATATGGATGATATTTTAAAGCTGAAAGGAATCGGAAAAGGGACAGGCGCTGTCATTACCGATTTGTTGGAAAAAGGGGAATCCGACCTTCTAAAGGAAATGGAAGAAGCTGTGCCAAAAGGGCTCATCCCAATGTTGAAAATTCCGGGACTCGGCGGAAAAAAAATCTCCAAACTTCGTGAGGCAATCGGCATCGATTCAATTGAGTCGCTACGTGCGGCATGCGTTGCGGGAGAAGTCAGCAAAGTTCCCGGTTTCGGCAAAAAGACCGAAGAGAATTTTTTGAATGAAATTGAAATTCTAGGGACTAGGCAAGGGAAATTTCCAATTTGGCAGATGGAAAAAATCGTTACGTTCGTTGAATCAGAACTGCGTCTGATTCCGGAAATCAGCCATTTTTCTGTCGCTGGAAGTTACCGCCGAACGGAAGAAGAAAGCAGTGATGTGGACTTCATTCTCGTGACGGATGAACCAGCAATTGTACGGGAAAAACTACTTGCAACTTTGCCGCTTCTGTCGACGATTGCGGCAGGTGATGCAAAACTGTCTGTGACACTCGACTTGGAAGAAGCGATTGACGCCGATTTCCGCTTCGTAAAGGCGGAACAGTTCGCAAGCGCTATCCATCACTTCACAGGCTCGAAAGACCATAATGTCCGGATGCGACAACTTGCAAAATCCAAGGGCATGAAAATAAGTGAATATGGAGTGGAGAATGAGGACGGTTCTGTTGAGACGTTCAATTCAGAGGAACAGTTTTTTGCCCACTTCGGATTGTCCTTCATTCCGCCTGCGGTCCGTAGAAACGGCAGCGAAATCGATCGTGTTGATGAACTTGAAGGGCTAGTGGCACTAGAGGATATCCGTTCAGACCTTCATATGCATACGACTTGGTCAGATGGCGCATACTCGATTCGTGAAATGGTTGAGGCATGCCGGACTAAAGGCTATTCCTATATGGTCATCACAGATCATACGCAGTACTTGAAAGTTGCGAACGGTCTCACACCAGAACGACTGCGTGAGCAAATCGCAGAAATTCGTAAGTTGAATAAAGAATACGATGACATCGAAATCTTTTGTGGAACGGAAATGGACATCCTTCCTGACGCAACGCTCGATTTTGATGATGATCTCCTTAGTGAACTTGATTTTGTTATCGCGTCCATTCATTCCAACTTCAGTCAATCGCAGGATGTGATAATGGAACGGCTTCACACGGCGATTAAAAATCCGCATGTCGATATGATTGCACATCCGACAGGTCGAATTATTGGACAACGAGAAGGGTATAATCCTGATGTACCGCAACTCATTCAATGGGCGAAAGAATATGGTAAAATACTTGAGTTAAACGCAAGTCCGTACCGTCTTGATCTTGCGAAAGACCACCTTATTATGGCGCAGGAACAGGGTGTAAATATCGCTATTAATACTGACGCACATGCGATTGATCAACTGAGTCATATGAATACTGGCGTGAATTATGCTAAGAAAGCCTGGCTGAAAAAAGAAACGGTCGTTAATACTTGGCCACTTGATAAATTTATCCGTGAGATAGTGCGGAAGTGAAAGGAAGTGTAAGACATTGGAAAACCGTGTCTTAAAAACACTTGAGTTCGATAAAATCCGAGATATGGCAGCAACCCATTGCACGTCATTTGCCGGTCGTTCTTATATGGAAAAATTAGTACCCGTAAGCGATTTTGACGAAGTTGTAAAGTTACTTGAGGAAACGGACGAAGGGTTATCGATACTTCGAGTTCGCGGCAATGTGCCGATGGGGGGAATCAGTGATATCAGACCCCATGCCAAACGTGCGCAAATGGGCGGCATGCTGAGTGCATTTGAACTAATGGAAACGGCTAACACAATTCGCGCAAGTCGGAATCTACGGCAATTCATCGAAGCGATTGTGGCGGACGAAGATATTGAAATCCCGCATTTCATTGCGAAAAAAGAAGCCATTCCTGTATTGACAGGATTGGAACATGAAATCAATGCATGCATCGATGACAATGCGCATGTGGTAGACAGTGCATCGGGGTCGCTTCGTACCATTCGGCAAGGCTTGCGAATTCAGGAAGGTCGCGTGCGCGAGAAGCTAGAGAGTTATACGCGGGGCAAAAATGCAGCAAAAATGTTATCCGACGCAATCGTCACAATCCGCAACGACCGTTATGTCATTCCTGTTAAGTCGGAGTACCGTTCGCATTACCGTGGCGTCATCCATGATATGTCTTCTTCTGGCCAAACATTATTCATCGAGCCGGATGCAGTGGTGCAGGCGAATAACGAAATTAGAAGACTGAAACTGCAAGAACAGGAAGAAATAGAGAAGATTCTAATAGAGTTGTCTGCTAAAGTGCAAGAAGTCGCTCATGATTTATTCACGTTAGTAGCCATATTATCTGAAATTGACGTCATTCTTGCAAAAGCAAAATTTGGGATTGCTCATAAATGTACGAAACCTGAAGTGAACAACAAAGGTTATATACGCCTAACAAAAGCTAGGCATCCACTATTGTCGATTGAAGAGGCGGTAGCGAATACAATCGAATTCGGTAAAGACATAACCACTATTGTCATTACCGGACCGAATACAGGCGGTAAAACAGTCACGTTGAAAACGGTAGGACTCTGTACGCTCATGGCACAGGCTGGCTTGCCAATCCCTGCACTCGATGGCTCTGAGGTGGCTGTGTTCGATTCGGTCTATGCAGATATTGGGGACGAACAGTCAATTGAGCAAAGTCTTAGTACATTCTCATCGCATATGGTGAATATTGTTGACATATTAAAAAAATATGATGACCGTTCCCTAATTATTTTTGACGAGCTCGGTTCAGGTACAGATCCACAGGAAGGGGCGGCACTTGCCATCTCGATTTTGGATGAAGTGCACGGGCACGGCGCGAGAGTGATGGCTACAACCCATTATCCGGAATTGAAGGCTTATGGATATAATCGGCCGGGCGTCGCCAATGCTAGCGTTGAATTTGATGTTGACACCCTTAGTCCAACATATCGATTGCTAATAGGAGTACCGGGCCGCAGTAATGCGTTCGAGATTTCGAAGCGTCTAGGATTGCAAGACCGTGTCATTGAACGTGCTAAAAAGTTCACGGGTACAGATCGCGGGGAAGTGGATTCAATGATATTGTCGCTTGAGACAAGCCGTGTCCAATCCGAAAAAGATGCCGAAGAAACGCATGAAATTCTCTTGGAAACGGATCGCCTGAAACGTGAACTGGAAGAAAAACTTGCCACATTCGACAGCATGAAAGAACGGATGGAAGAAAAGGCCAAAGACAAAGCGAGAAAAATTATTCAAGACGCAAAAAGGGAAAGCGAAGCGGTTATATCAGATTTACGTGCAATGCGTCTAAATGTCGGTGCCAATATAAAAGACCACGAACTAATTGAAGCTCGGAAACGTTTAGAAGGCGCTGCACCAGTGGAAGCAAGCAAGAAAGTGATCAAAGCGAAGGCAGCACCAAGGGCCTTGCAAATAGGTGACGAAGTGAAAGTGCTGAGCTATGGCCAAAAAGGTACACTAATCGATAAGGTTTCAGATAATGAATGGATTGTTCAAATCGGCATCTTAAAAATGAAGCTTGATCAATCAGGTCTCGAGTACGTTAAACCAGAAAAAGAGAAAATATCTTATATATCGACCTCTGTAAAGGGAAGAGATTCAAACGTTAAACTTGAACTCGATCTTCGCGGCGAGCGTTATGAAGATGCAATCATTCGCACGGAAAAGTATTTAGATGATGCAATCCTATCTAATTATCACCAAGTTTCTATTATCCACGGAAAAGGAACAGGTGCATTAAGGCAAGGCATTCAGCAATATTTGAAAACCCACAAGCGTGTCAAAACGTATCGGTTCGGCGAAGCAGGCGAGGGTGGACATGGCGTTACTGTTGTAGAGTTGAAATGAAAAATCAATTCCGTCTCGGCGTAATTGGGTCCAGATTTTGAATCGAGCTTGCTCGATTGACTCCTTTCAAAATCTGTGACATCCGCCGGAGGCTTTATCAGGGAGGAATTGAACTTCATTCCTCCTAGTTCAGCGGGCGTTTGGATACCCGCTGAACAGGAATACAAAACCGCATTCATCTCCCACCTATGGAGGTGATAGTCTTCTGTAGCTGACGCTTCGCTTTCAGTACAAAAACATTTGCTGAATGAAGATAAAGTTTTAGGATAAGTGAAATTGTTGAAACCTTTTACGTTCCAATCCGTAAAGGAATGAACGAACTTAAAAGGAGTCGAAAATTATGACGAATACTGGATTTTGGAGTCATCCATTAGTAGAAACAGCAGGCTACTTCAGTGTAGTTGTCCTTTGTCTTGTCGTTTCAATGGTTCTTTTTGAGCTCGTTACGAAATATAACAACTGGGAAGAAATTCGCAAAGGAAATGTTGCTGTTGCCCTTGCTACTGGCGGAAAGATTTTCGGGGTTGCAAATATTTTCCGCTATTCGATTGAACAGCATAATTCATTGCCCCAAATGATTGGATGGGGATTGTTCGGTTTTATTTTACTCGTATTCGCATACTTATTATTTGAATTCTTAACACCCAAATTCAATATAGATAAGGAAATCGAAGCAGATAATCGTTCTGTCGGCTTCATATCTTTGACGATTTCCGTAGGGTTATCCTTCGTAATTGGAGCAAGTATTTCATAGGAGTCGTGAATTCATGGAGAGATTATCGAAAATACTAATTGTTGTCTGTGTCTTATTTATTTTAGTAGGCATATACTGGATGACATCTAATACACCTTGACCAGTTTATACTGGTCAAGGCTTTTTTTATGATTAAGCCAAGAACACCCGTGACTTCAGTCGTGGGATGAATTGGCTCTCTTTTTTTCGTTATAAAGTGATATCAAACGACAAACTGATGTTCTATTTGGTAGAATATTCTTAAGAAAGGCGGGTGAGAGACAATGGAACTGAAAAAATATTATCGAACTTATCAAATCAACATAAAAAAAGGACATAGAATGTTTCCTTATTTCGATGACCTTTGTTTGAATAGTAACAACCTATATAACACGACAAATTTTTATATCAGGCAAGTATACACTGCTTTAAACAACGAAGGTGTGTTACAACCTTTGCAACAAGAAGTAATGAACACAATCCTTGACAACATTGATGGAATGAATGTAAATCAACAAAAAGCGTATAGCAAGAAATTAGAAAAAGAACATATGAAACCAAATGAAGAACAAAAAGAAATAAAGCAAAACCTATTCGAGTTCCCTTCAAAAGGAAAGTCTTTCTTAGGGTACAATTTTCTTGATTGTTTGTTTAAGACGATTAAACTAAAGGATTATTATTCGTTACCAGGTCAGATAAATCAACAGGTTCTTAGAAATGTCGTGCAAAATTGGACTAGTTTTTTCGCAAGTTTGAAAGACTTCAAAAAGAATCCAGGGAAATATCAAGGAAGACCTTCTATTCCTGGTTACCTACCAAAAGGAAGTAGGAAAGAATCAACTCTATCGAATCAAATTTGCAAAATTAAAGACGGTAAATATCTAAGCTTCCCAAAAACTAAAAGAAAAATAAATATTGGTAAGTTAGCAAATTTCAATGGTAAGTTTCAACAAGTGAGAATCATACCCAAGCACAATTGTTTTACTGTTGAAATAGTGTATTTAATCGAGTCAAAAAAACAAATATCCGACAAAACGGAACGATGCATGGGCATTGATTTAGGACTCGATAACGTTGCGGCACTAGTTTTAAATACAGAAAATGTTCCGGTCCTTTTTAAAGGTGGTAAAGTTAAATCTTTCAATCAATGGTACAACAAAATGCGCGGTTACTACTATGCGGCTCTCCGTAATGGAAAAAATCCAAAAGAAGGGAACTTCCATTCTAAGAAGTTAGTGAAATTAGATTCCGCAAGACACAGACAAATCAAAGACTTTTTCCATAAAGTTAGTTTCAATATCGTGCGAATAGCTGTGGAAAAAAACATTGATACGATTGTCATCGGTAAAAATGTGGGTTGGAAACAAAAAAATAAATTAGGGAAAAGAAATAATCAGAACTTCGTTCAAGTACCTCACTCATTGCTAATAGAATTAATTACTTACAAAGCAAATGCTGAGGGTATTTCGGTGATTGTAACTGAAGAAAGCTACACATCACAGGCAAGTTTTCTAGATGATGACATTATTCCAACCTACAAATCGGGGAATAATGTCAAACAAATATTCAGTGGGAAAAGATTAAAACGCGGTATTTACCGTACTAAAAATAATTTCTTAATAAATGCGGATGTTAATGGTGCAGCAAACATCCTAAGAAAAGTAGTGCCGAAAGCGTTCGCTAACGGTATAGCGGCTGTGTGTTCCCAGCCTCAAGTGGTCAATGTGCGATAGCACCAACCCTGAAACCTGTGACTTCAGTCGTGGGAGGTTCATGTAAATGTAATTTTTCAATTGTAACCTGAAACATTAACAACTATAATTAAATTAGGAATATTCAAAGAATTGCAGATAAGAAAGAAGGGGGCTAAAAAATGACAACGAAACCTTGGCTAGATTTATATCCTGCCGAAATTTCAAAGACACTCGACTATGAGCGAATTCCTCTACAGGAATTTCTAACAAGGTCCAGTGACAAGTATCCTGATAAAACCGCTATGCATTTTCTAGGCAAAGATGTTTCATTTAAAGAGTTTCATCAATCGGCTTTGAAGTTTGCAAACTATTTGACGACAATTGGAATTAGTAAAGGGGACCGGGTGGCAATTATGTTACCAAACTGCCCGCAAAGTGCAATTGCCTACTATGGTATTTTGTATATCGGCGCAGTCGTTGTTCAAACGAACCCTCTTTACACAGAACGTGAAGTAGCTTATCAGATGACAGATTCCGGAGCAAAAGCCATCATTTCACTCGATATTCTATACCCGAGAATTTCAAAAATTGTTAAGGAAACAGAACTTGAGCATGTCATCATCACAGGAATAAAAGATTACTTACCCTTCCCTAAAAACTTAATTTATCCTTTTATCCAGAAGAAGGAGCATGGCGTCAAAGTGAAAGTTGAACACCGTGGCATGAATCATCTATTCACAGAAATAATGAAATCTGCAAAACCGGATCCCGTCAGTTATACATTTGATTATGATGAGGATATCGCGTTGCTACAATATACGGGCGGAACGACGGGACCGCCAAAAGGTGTCATGTTAACTCATGCTAACCTTATTGCCAATGTGAAGATGTGTGATGCATGGTTGTATAAATGTAAAGAGGGCGAAGAAGTAATAATGGGCATCCTGCCTTTCTTCCATGTTTACGGAATGACAACTGTACTGATTCTTTCTGTGATGCAAGGTAATAAAATGGTCCTCGTACCTAAATTCGATTTCGAAACGGCACTGAAAACAATTGATAAACAGAAGCCGACTCTTTTTCCAGGCGCACCTACTATATACATCGGATTATTGAACCATCCTGATTTAGAAAAATACGACCTATCTTCCATAAAGGCTTGTATAAGCGGTTCCGCTGCCTTGCCGGTCGAAGTTCAAGAAAAATTCGAAAAAATAACCGGTGGAAGGCTTGTTGAAGGGTATGGTCTGACAGAAACCTCACCAGTATCACATGCAAATTTTGTATGGTCGGAAGAACGAATGAAAGGATCAGTCGGTGTTCCTTGGCCGGACACGGATTCCTGCATACTCGGCCCAGATTCAACAGAACCTTTGAATAATGGAGAAATTGGTGAAATTGCAATTAAAGGTCCACAAGTGATGAAGGGATACTGGAACAGACCGGAAGATACAGAGCAGACTTTTCGCGACGGCTGGTTCATGACAGGAGATCTTGGATATATGGATGATCAAGGTTATTTCTATGTTGTTGATCGAAAAAAAGATATAATCATAGCGAGTGGATTTAATATATACCCACGAGAAATTGAAGAGATTCTTTATGAACATGAGGCAGTACAGGAATGTGTCGTTGCTGGTATTCCTGATCCATACAGAGGCGAAACAGTCAAAGCATATATTGTTTTAAAACAAGGTGCTACTGTAACTGAAGAAGAGCTCGATAAGTATTGTAGGGAAAATTTGGCGTCATTTAAAATACCACGACTTTATGAATTCCGAAACGAGCTGCCTAAAACAGCTGTAGGGAAGATATTACGCCGTGCTCTTGTCGATGAAGAGAAAAAGAGGGCTGAGAAGGAATTGCTCCCACTGTAAGGGAATACTTGACACGAAGGTAAATAGCGACTAATATGAAAATATGAATGAATCATCATTCATATTTTCTATTGGTGGTGATTAAGTATGAAACGAGATAAACCGAAATATAATCAAATAGTGAACGCGGCGGTTATTGTAATCGCTGAAAATGGTTACCACCAAGCGCAAGTGTCCAAGATTGCGAAAGAAGCTGGCGTTGCGGACGGAACAATCTATCTCTATTTTAAAAATAAAGAAGATATTCTTATATCCGTCTTTAAAGAGAAAATGGCGATTTTCGTAAACAATGTTGAAATTATTTTGAAACAAGATATCGACACATCCGAAAAATTATTCAGGATGATTGATAATCATTTCCGTGTACTTCATGAAGACCGTCACCTTGCAATTGTAACTCAGCTTGAACTCCGACAATCTAATAAGGAGTTAAGGGTCCGTATTAATGAAGTCTTAAAGGAATATCTAATGCTTCTTGATGCCATTTTGAAAGAGGGAATCGAAAACGGAGCACTAAATACCGGTCTTGATGTCCGGCTTGCAAGACAGATGGTATTCGGAACAATTGATGAAACTATCACTTCATGGGTGATGAATGATCAAAAATATGATTTAATGAAACTATCACCCGAAGTACATAGGCTGATTATGAATGGAATGAAAGCTTAAGAAGGATGGGATGAAATGGAGTTTCTAAACGTTTTAGTTGACGATGGGGTGGCGGTAGTGACAATAAACAGACCGCCTGCGAATGCGCTTTCACGAGCACTTATCCTTGAAGTGGATGCATTTCTCGATAAAGTGGAGCACGACGAATCTGTTAGAGTCATAGTCTTACATGGGGAAGGTAAATTCTTCTCTGCAGGTGCGGATATCAAAGAATTTACATCTGTTACTACAGGTGAAGAATTTTCAAAATTAGCGGCCAGCGGACAAGAAGTTTTTGAACGTCTCGAACAATTCTCGAAACCAGTTATAGCAGCTATTCATGGGGCAGCATTAGGTGGTGGGCTTGAACTGGCAATGGCTTGTCACATTCGATTCGTCACCGAAAGTGCAAAACTTGGATTGCCAGAATTGCAACTGGGACTAATTCCTGGGTTTGCTGGCACACAACGTCTTCCTCGCTACGTCGGCATGCCGAAAGCCGCGGAAATGTTGTTAACGAGTGATCCTATCAGTGGAGTAGAAGCAGCACAATTTGGACTTGCCAATCAAGCCTTCACAGACGAAGAGTTACTTCCGAAATCAATGGAGCTTGCAAAAAAAATTGCCAAGAAAAGTCCTGTTGCGGTCAAGTTTGCACTTCAGATGCTTCAATATTCAAAACCATCTTCTTATTATGAAGGTGTGAAAGCGGAAGCTGATTCATTTGGTAACGTTTTCATCTCTGAAGATGCTAAAGAAGGAATTCAAGCATTCTTGGAAAAACGAGTTCCAGTATTTAAAGGAAAATAACCAAAAAGTTGAGGGGGTATGGAATATGAACATTTATGTTTTAGTTAAACGGACATTTGATACAGAGGAAAAAATTACAATCACAAACGGTAAAATTGCCGAAGACGGTGCGGAGTTTATCATTAACCCATATGATGAATACGCAATTGAAGAAGCCATCCAAGTACGCGACGCAAATGATGGTGAAGTTACTGTTATAACAATTGGTGGAGAAGACGCTGAAAAACAACTTCGTACAGCGCTTGCAATGGGTGCTGATAAAGCAGTGCTTATCAATACTGAGGATGATCTAGATGAAATGGACGAGTTTACATCTGCTAAAATCATCGCTGAGTACTTGAAAGATAAGGAAGCTAATTTGATTCTTGCAGGAAATGTTGCAATCGATGGTGGTTCTGGACAAGTTGGTCCGCGTGTTGCCGAACTTTTGGGCATCAACTGTGTAACGACAATCACGAACCTTGAAATTAGCGGAACTTCAGTCAAAATCATTCGTGATGTTGAGGGGGATTCTGAAACGATTGAAACGTCACTTCCACTCTTAGTGACTGCACAGCAAGGTCTAAATGAACCTCGCTATCCTTCACTTCCAGGAATCATGAAAGCCAAGAAAAAACCGTTAGAAGAGCTTGAGCTTGATGATCTAGATCTTGAGGAAGAAGACGTGGAAGCTAAAACACAAACAATCGAAATTTATCTTCCACCGCAAAAAGCCGCTGGACGTGTTCTAGAAGGCGATGTTGCCGATCAAGTAAAAGAACTTGTTAATCTTCTTAAAACCGAAGCTAAAGTAATCTAATCTGACTTTTAATTGTAATAGGAGGGACTATGGATGTCTAAAAAAGTAGTAGTACTTGGGGAAGCACGAGAAGGGGCATTGCGTAACGTTTCGTTTGAAGCGATTGCAGCTGCTAAAAAGGTATCTGGAGGCGGAGAAGTTGTCGGCATCTTGCTCGGCGATGCAGTACAATCGTTAGCGGAAGAAATGATCCATTATGGAGCGGATCGTGTGATCACTGTTGAGCATCCACATTTGAAACTTTATACTTCCGATGGTTTCAGCCAAGCATTCATGGCTGTTTATGATCAGGAAAAACCGGATGCTGTTGTTTTTGGTCATACGGCTCTTGGAAAAGATCTTTCACCTAAAGTTGCTAGTAAACTAGCATCGGGTTTAATTTCTGATGTAACTGCTATTGAAGGAGAAGGCGATGCGGCAGTATTCATCCGTCCTATCTTCTCCGGTAAAGCATTTGAAAAAGTAAAAAATAAAGATGGATTATTGTTTATAACAGTTCGCCCGAATAACATTGCACCGTTAGAGCATGATGCAAACCGTTCTGGCGAAGTAACAGCGGTACCTGTTGAGGTTACTAATCTACGGACAATCATTTCTGAAGTTATCCGTAAATCGACAGATGGCGTCGACCTTTCGGAAGCGAAAGTTGTTGTTGCAGGGGGGCGCGGTGTGAAAAGTGCAGAAGGCTTTGAACCACTGCAAGAACTCGCATCACTATTAGGCGGAGCAATCGGTGCTTCACGCGGGGCATGTGACGCTGACTACTGTGACTATTCATTACAAATTGGACAAACAGGAAAAGTTGTTACACCGGATCTGTACATCGCTGCAGGAATTTCAGGTGCAATCCAGCATATGGCAGGAATGTCTAACTCAAAAATAATCGTGGCTATCAATAAAGATTCAGAAGCGAATATTTTTAAAGTAGCTGACTACGGTATTGTTGGAGACCTATTTGAGGTTATTCCAATGATGATTGAAGAAATCAAAAAGCTTAAAACGAACTGATTCAAAAGTAAGCGCCCTCATTAGCAGGGCGCTTACTTTTTTTGCAAAGCATATATTTAGGTCGGGATATAGCAGCATGCTATAATACGATCATAGGTTATCTAATAAGAGGAGGAAATACATTATGGCTATTATTCACGCAACTGATCAAAACTTTGAAGAGAACATTAAAGAAGGATTAGTCCTTGTAGACTTTTGGGCACCTTGGTGTGGACCTTGTAAAATGATCGCTCCAGTACTTGAAGAACTAGACGGCGAAATCACAGGGAAAGCAAGTATTGTTAAAGTTGACGTAGACGACAATCAGGAAACAGCTGGTAAATACGGCATTATGTCAATCCCTACATTGGTTCTTTTCAAAGACGGAGAAATCGTCGATAAAGTTGTCGGTTTCAAACCGAAAGAAGCACTTGCAGAATTGATTTCAAAGCACGCTTAATTATTAACATAATTCAGCAACAATGCCTAAGTTACCGATAGAGAGGAATGGAATATAATTTCTTCTCGTCGAGCTGAAGCCTCTGGCGGATGTCGAGGATATTGAATGGAGTCAATCGAGGAAACTCCATTCAATATCTTAGTGTAAACAAATTGAGGCATATTTGAAAGTATAACCGGGTCCCTTCAAAGGCTCCCGGTTTTTTTGGTAGGTGAAATAGATGAATGAACTAATTTCAGAGAAGTTGGCTATATTACCGGAGTTGCCGGGTTGTTATTTAATGAAAGACAGGCAAGGGACAATTATCTATGTCGGCAAGGCAAAAGTGTTGAAAAATCGTGTGCGCAGTTACTTTACGGGAAGCCATGACGGGAAAACACAGCGACTGGTTGGGGAAATTACAGATTTTGAATACATTGTCACATCTTCAAATCTGGAGGCTCTTGTTCTTGAATTGAATCTGATCAAACAGTATGATCCGAAATATAATATCATGCTAAAGGATGATAAAACATATCCGTATTTAAAGTTGACCGCCGAACGACATCCGAAACTAATTATTACAAGACAAGTCAAAAAAGACAAAGGGAAGTATTTTGGTCCATACCCAAATGCATTTGCTGCGGGGGAAACCAAAAAATTACTTGACCGACTCTATCCTTATCGAAAGTGTTTAAAGATGCCGGACCGAGCCTGTTTATATTACCATCTTGGCCAATGCCTCGCCCCGTGCATTAATGAAGTGAGTACTGATACGTACAAAGAAATGGTAGACGATATCAGCCGATTTTTAAACGGCGGTTATAAAAAAGTGAAAAAAGAATTAACAGAGAAAATGTCTGCTGCAGCGGAAAATCTGGAATTTGAACGGGCAAAAGAATATCGTGATCAGATTGCTAATATTGAAGCGGTCATGGAGAAACAAGCGATGACCATGAATGACTTCACGGATCGTGATATTTTCGGATTTGCAGTCGATCACGGCTGGATGTGTGTTCAAGTCTTTTTTGTCCGTCAAGGAAAGTTGATAGAACGGGATGTGTCACTTTTTCCACTTTATCAAGAACCTGAAGAGGAATTGCTGACTTTCATTGGCCAATTTTATGGAAAATCACAACACTTGATTCCCCAGGAAATACTTTTGCCACAAGGAATCGATAATGTAATCATCAGTAGGCTTCTCGATGTCAATGTATTCATTCCACAGCGCGGAAAAAAGAAAGATCTAGTCCAATTGGCAGTCAAAAATGCAGAGATATCATTGTCAGAAAAGTTCCATCTCATTGAACGTCAGGAAATGCGGACAATCGGTGCATGTGAGGAACTTGGCAAAGCGATGAACATCACAGTGCCTTTACGTATTGAAGCATTTGATAACTCACATATGTATGGCGCTGATGCAGTTTCTGCAATGGTTTCATTTGTGGATGGGAAACCGAATCGTAAAGATTACAGAAAATATAAAACGATGACCGCGGCAGCGCACGACGATTATGGTGCAATGCGTGAAGTTGTACGGAGACGTTATATTCGTGTGTTGAAAGATGATTTGCCATTACCAGATCTTATTGTTGTTGATGGGGGTAAAGGTCATATGGAGTCTGTTAGAGAAATCATTGAGGATGAGTTGAATTTATCCATTCCCATTGCGGGACTTGCAAAAGATGAGAAGCACCAAACAGCACAACTCCTTTATGGTAACCCTGTTGAAATGATACCACTTAAGAGGTCGAGTGAAGGATTTTACTTATTGCAAAGAATCCAGGATGAAGTGCATCGGTTTGCAATCACGTTCCACAGACAACGCCGCGAAACGAATTCATTGACGTCAGCACTGGATGGATTGCCGGGAGTTGGGCAAAAACGGAAAACGATGCTATTAAGGCATTTTGAATCCGTGGAAAAGATTCGCTTAGCTACGATTGAACAATTGCAAGAAGCAGGACTACCTGCAGGTGTAGCAAAATCAGTTGAAGCGCATTTTCGCGAGATGGCATTGCGAGAAAAAAAGTAATATGGTAAGGTGAAACCAATGAATTTTTTCACTAATACATTTATATGTAGTGAAGATAGAGGTGCGGTAACCAATAGTAGATCCACGGAAGGCGGCAGCCTAATGAAAGGGATTGAAAGGGGTATTCGCCGAAGCGGATGAATCGTCTGTCACGATTGTCATGCTGGATTTCCATTGAATAAGTGGAGATTTGTCAGGTGTGGAAATACCTGGAGGGCTATCTGGATGGGGCGTCTCTTCGGGGATAGCTCCAATCAGACCGGCTCTCATGCTTTTGAGGGCCGTTTTTGCATTCAGGGGAAAATGGAGGAAAAATCATGGGACGTATTGTAATGAAATTCGGAGGGACATCAGTTGCAAATCCAGAGAGAATTGCACGGGCTGCAACACTTGTTAAAAATGAGGTTAATCGTGGAAACCAAGTGGCTGTCATTGTCTCTGCGATGGGTAAAACAACAGATGAACTTTTAAGGTTGGCAATGGAGATTAATCCCAAAGCAGGACGGCGCGAATTAGATATGCTCCTTGTAACAGGAGAACAAGTAACAGCGTCTTTACTTGCAATGGCGATTACTGCACAAGGGTTAGAAGCACGGTCATACACAGGTTGGCAAGCAGGGGTAACGACAGAGGCTGTTCATGGTAATGCAAGGATTGAACAAGTTAATGCTGACAAAATTCAAACCGCATTAGAATCAGGAGCGGTTGCAGTAATCACTGGTTTCCAAGGTATTGATAATAACGGTGAGCTGACAACACTTGGTCGCGGTGGTTCCGATACGAGTGCCGTCGCAATTGCGATTGCACTCGATGCAGCTAGTTGTGATATTTACACGGACGTCGAAGGGGTATTTACGACGGACCCAAGATTGATCGAACAAGCGACGAAACTTGAGGAAATTTCTTACGATGAAATGTTGGAAATCGCTAACCTTGGCGCGGGTGTGCTTCATCCAAGAGCAGTTGAGTTTGCAAAAAATCATCAAATGCCGCTTCGGGTAAGACCGGCTCATATGGACGGAGTAGGAACAGTTATCAAGGAGGAAATCGATTTGGAGAACAATTTAATTGTACGTGGCATCGCTTTTGAGAGAGAAATTGTACGGATTACAGTGATGTATGAAGTTCCTTATAATGGCTCACTTGCTAACATTTTCACTGCACTCGCGAAACAACATGTAAACGTCGACATCATTGTCCAGACAATTATGGAAGGCGTACAGCCGTCTGTGTCATTTTCCATTAAAAAAGAGGATTTCGCAGAAGCGATAAATGTTTTGGAGACCGAAAAAGAATCGCTCGGTTACAGTCGGGCAGATTTTGAAGTAGGACTGGCGAAAGTTTCAATCGTGGGCAGTGGAATGGTATCGAATCCGGGAGTTGCTGCGCAAATGTTCGACACGCTGAGGAACGCAACCGTTCCCGTGAAAATGGTGAGCACTTCTGAAATCAAAGTCTCCGTAGTCATTCCTGAATCGGATATGGAGAAAGCAGTTGCAACACTTCATGAGCAATTCGGTTTAGATAGAAAGTAAAGTAGAATTAAAAGAAGATGCACCCAATACCGGGGCATCTTCGATTCATGCTTCAATTTTGGTTTTTAAATCCCATTTGACTTGAAAGTGCACCAAACCGTCTTTCATTTCACCGTAGCATTCAGTCAGAAGTCCATTTAATTTTTGGTATTGTTCTGCAATGAAGCCCGCTTCAAGTTGACAAGATCTATTTTGGTTATTTGTCCCAAAATCGTTTTTCATCGAATAAAACGCTTCTTCTTTTTCAGTCTTATCAAGATGAAGTGGACCCCAACCGGCTTCCGTAAAGAAAATAGGTATTTCATCAATGCTGAATATGGGGAATTTTCTGGCCACATCTTTTCCAGCCCAGTACAGAATGTCATCTTCGTGGTTGCCGAGAATACTAGGCAACACGTGGTCCCGTAAAAGTTCATAGCCGAATCGGGTCGGCGTATCGTATGTAATGTTTTCCAATCGAACATGCAACCCTTTCGGTTAAATGATAGAATCAGTAAGTCTAATGGCATAAAAGAGTACTAGATTAAGGCGTGGCAAAAAGCCTGAATCGTCTTGACCTCTTCAAAACTGAGGAGTACAATGGTTATGTCATAATATTGTACCATGAAGAGGTACGCCGTCAACATTTGCTTCGTGTCGAAACGATGGCATACGACGATTGGCGGACTCAGTTAATAAGGGAGGGTAAAAGACTTGTCAAGAGAATCAGATTTCTATTTACGTCGTCTTCATTCGTTGCTCGGAATCATTCCGGTGGGGCTTTTTCTTGTCCAGCATTTGGTCATTAACCATTTTGCGACACGGGGTCCAGAAGCATTCAACACCGCTTCCAATTTCATGGGGAGCTTACCATTCGTTCTGTACCTTGAATGGTTTATCATCTACATTCCACTCATGTTCCACGGATTCTATGGTGTGTACATAGCTTTCACATCGAAAAACAACGTACAACGATACGGTACTTTCCGTAACTGGATGTTTATGCTACAACGCATAACTGGAGTATTCCTAGTTGTGTTCATCGCATGGCATATTTATCAGACTAGAGTTCAAAAAGCATTAGGTGCTGATGTGGACTTTAATATGATGGAAGATATATTGTCGAATCCGTTCATGCTTGCATTCTACATTGCGGGAGTTATTGCGGCAACATTCCACTTGTCAAACGGTATTTGGTCATTCCTAGTAAGCTGGGGATTAACACAATCACCGCGTTCACAAAAAATAGTTACATATATTTCAATTGTCGTTTTCCTAGTTCTCTCTGTAATTGGTGTACAAGCACTACTTGCTTTCATTTAATAAAAAAATTAATTTAGCGAAATACGAGATCCCTATAATTTGAGGAGTGAAACAATAATGGCGAAAAGCAGATTGATTGTTGTCGGCGGAGGTCTTGCAGGCTTGATGGCAACTATCAAAGCAGCTGAAGACGGCACGCCGGTCGACCTGTTCTCAATTGTTCCGGTTAAACGTTCCCACTCAGTATGTGCGCAAGGTGGCATCAACGGCGCAGTGAATACAAAAGGGGAAGGCGATTCGGTTGAAATCCACTTCGATGACTCTGTATATGGAGGAGACTTCCTTGCGAATCAACCCCCTGTACAAGCCATGACGGCCGCGGCACCAGGAATCATTAGTTTGTTGGACCGTATGGGCGTAATGTTCAACCGGACACCTGAAGGACTTTTGGATTTCCGACGCTTCGGAGGTACAATGCACCACCGTACGGCATTTGCGGGAGCAACAACAGGGCAACAGCTTCTATATGCACTTGATGAGCAAGTTCGACGTTTTGAAGTCGATGGACTTGTTCAGAAATATGAACACTGGGAATTCTTAGGTGTTGTACTTGACGAAGAAGGCGTATGCCGCGGTATCAAAGCACAAAACATGAAAACAATGGAAATTAAAGCGTTTAGAGGCGACGCAGTAATTATGGCTACAGGTGGTCCCGGTATCATTTTCGGGAAAACGACAAACTCAGTCATAAATACAGGTTCTGCTGCTTCCATCGTTTATCAACAAGGAGCACAATATGCAAACGGTGAGTTCATTCAAATTCACCCTACAGCGATTCCAGGAGACGACAAACTTCGTCTTATGAGTGAATCTGCACGTGGTGAAGGCGGTCGTATCTGGACTTATAAAGACGGAAAACCTTGGTACTTCCTCGAAGAAAAATATCCGGACTACGGTAACCTTGTACCTCGAGATATTGCAACCCGTGAAATTTTCGACGTTTGTGTTAATCAAAAACTTGGTATTAACGGCGAAAACATGGTGTACTTGGACCTTTCCCATAAGGATCCGAAAGAACTTGATATCAAGCTGGGCGGAATTATTGAAATATACGAGAAATTTACAGGCGACGATCCGCGTAAACTTCCGATGAAAATCTTCCCGGCAGTCCACTATTCAATGGGCGGGTTATGGGTCGATTATGATCAGCAAACAAGTATTCCAGGCCTATTTGCAGCAGGAGAAGTTGATTATTCGCAGCATGGTGCAAACCGTCTTGGCGCAAACTCACTCCTTTCAGCAATATACGGTGGAATGGTCGCAGGACCGAATGCTATCAAATATATGAAGCACTTAAAACGATCTGTAGTGGATCTCCCTTCAACAATCTTTGACGAGGCAGAAAAAGAAGAGCAACAGAAGTGGGATGATACACTTAAAATGAACGGTACTGAAAATGCGTATATCCTTCATAAAGAGCTTGGAGAATGGATGACAGATAACGTTACAGTGGTACGCCACAATGATAAGCTTCAAGCTACGGATGATAAGATCGTCGAGCTTCTAGAACGTTATGAAAACATTAACATTATCGATACACAAAAGTGGTCTAACCAAGGCGCAACATTTACGCGTCAGCTGAAAAACATGCTATACTTAGCTCGAGTCATCACACTTGGAGCGCTGAATCGTAATGAAAGCCGTGGAGCCCATTACAAACCAGAATTCCCAAATCGTGATGATGAGAACTTCCTGAAAACGACGATGGCGAAATTCGATGGACATTCTGCACCAATCTTCCATTACGAAGAAGTCGATGTTTCCTTGATTCCGCCACGTACACGCGATTACTCCGCGAAGAAAGGAGATTGAGATAATTGAGCGAGAACAATACAGCCGTACAGGAACGCGAACAGCAAACAGCTAAGAAAACTGTCCGTTTTGAAATTCAACGCCAGGATACAGCTGATTCGCAACCTTATATGGAAAGTTTTGAAGTAGAATATAGACCGAATATGAACGTTATTTCAGCGTTAATGGAAATTCGTCGTAATCCGGTCAATGCAGAAGGTAAGAACACTACACCAGTTAACTGGGAAATGAGTTGTCTAGAAGAGGTTTGTGGCGCATGTTCGATGGTTATCAACGGACGTCCACGTCAATCTTGTACAGCACTTGTGGACCAATTCACACAACCCATTAAACTTGAACCTATGAAAACATTCCCTGTCGTTCGCGACTTGATTGTTGATAGAGAATTCATGTTTGATTCTTTGAAGAAAATAAAAGCTTGGATTCCGATTGATGGAACTTATGACTTAGGTGAAGGACCACGTATGCCTGAGCGTAAGCGTCAATGGGCATATGAGCTTTCTAAATGTATGACATGTGGTGTATGCCTTGAAGCATGCCCGAACGTCAATGACAATACAAACTTTATGGGACCTGCACTTCTTTCACAAGTCCGTCTGTTCAATTCGCATCCCACAGGTGCAATGAACAAAGACGAGCGTCTAGCTACACTTATGACTGATGGTGGTATTGGAGAATGCGGTAACTCACAAAACTGTGTAGTTGCATGTCCAAAAGGAATTCCTCTTACAACTTCGATTGCTGCAATGAACCGCGCAACGAATGTTCAAATGTTTAAAAACTTCTTTGGAAGTGACCATATGGTAGACTGATTTCAGTCTAATGCTCCGCTAGGCAAGTGCCTAGCGGGGTTTTTTCTTTTTAACCCGAAGCTTCATTTATGTGGGAAAATTTGATAGAATAGAAGAATGAGTATTCATTCATTTTAAAAGAGAAGGGGTTTTTACAGATGAAAGCTGCTTACATAGCGGAATTAACGGAATGGACTTCTGACTTTAAATTCTCCGTTCCGGTTTCTGTCCGATTTTCAGAAACGGATATGTATGGTCATTTAAATAATACAATTCCATTTGTTTATTTTGAACACGCAAGAATTGAATATCTAAAGGAAATTAAGTTGATGAATAATTGGCTTGATCCAGCGGGCGAGACGTTTCCGGTTGTTGCAGACCTGCAATGTGATTTTGTGAAACAAGTATTTTTTGATGAACAGCTTACAATTTTCGTGAAAGCTGCATCCATTGGTAACAGTTCTATAGATATCCACTACATGGCGGAAAATAGTAAAGGGGATATCGTTTTCACAGGACGAGGTTCGATGGTCCAAATTAGCAGAAAAACAGGCAAAGGTGTTCCATGGACTGCTAAAGAAAAATTGCTATTTGACCATTAAATAATCAAGTAGCCGGCACAGCCCGCTCATTCTTCACATATTTTAAAGTGAAAGTGGATAGGAGGGCGCGTCTTGATAGAAAACTCTAAAAACCGTTCTTTGCTCACCGCTAGAGAACGGGAAATATTCAATCTGCTCGTTGATGATCAAACGACAAAAGATATCGCAGGGCGGCTCGGAATCAGCGAAAAGACTGTTCGGAACCATATTTCGAACACGATTCAAAAGCTCGGTGTTTCCGGTAGAGCGCAGGCGGTAATCGAATTATTGCGTTTGGGTGAATTACAGTTGCGTTAAAAGGGTATTCATGACCAAAGACAATAAGAACTTATTTGTCGAAATGCGTATTTAAATTTTGCGCAATTATGTAATGACGCACCTTAAGAATAGCTGTTTGACCTGCATCATGCAGAATTCAAACGGCTATTCTTTTAGTGTTTTTTACCATCACTTTAAAAGGTATTGCCTTACGCGCGGAAAAGGGAGACAATGAGTAGACAGGAATCGTTCTCAGGGGGCTGGTTTATTTGACGGAAAACACCTCACCAAACAATGAATATACAGAAGAAGTAGCGCATATGGAGAAAGAATTGCGGTATGTTGCTGCGATTATTAAACAGCAAGGACGTAGAATCCTTAGCAACTACACAATTACCCCTCCACAATTTGTCGCATTGCAGTGGCTTTTTGAACATGGAGATATGACAATCGGAGATCTTTCGAACAAAATGTTCCTTGCTTTTAGCACTACGACAGATTTGGTTGATCGGATGGAAAAGAACTCCCTTGTAAAGAGAGTTCGTGATACAACCGATCGCCGAGTTGTACGAATTCACTTGCTAAGCGAAGGTGAAAGGGTAATTGAAGAAGTGATTGATAAGCGACGTCATTATCTGAATTCAGTGCTGACAGATTTCGATGAAAAGGAAGTAAAAGTTTTCTCTGATCTGCTGACTAAACTACACCAAGAGATGAAAAAGGATTGAGGGATTACAGTGGAAGCACCAATCGGAGTAATCGATTCCGGCGTTGGCGGACTGACCGTAGTAAAAGAAATTCTTAAACGGCTACCGAATGAACCAATCGTCTACATAGGAGATGATGCACGTTGTCCATATGGGCCACGTCCAACTCAAGAAGTCCAGGTCTTTACAATGGAGATGGCAACGGCGCTGTCAAAAATGGGCATAAAAATGCTTGTAATAGCCTGTAATACAGCCACAGCAGTAGCTCTCGATGAAATACGGGCAAATTTCCCTTTCCCAGTCATTGGTGTAATTGCTCCTGGTGCGCGAGCTGCGGTTAATGCTTCAGAAACGCAAAAAATCGCCGTACTAGGAACTACGGGAACGATTAAAAGTGGAGCCTATGAAAATGCAATTCATGGACTAGCATCGAATGCATCGGTTTATTCACTTGCTTGCCCTGAGTTTGTACCAATTGTTGAAAGTGGTCAATACAACTCGGAAAATGCAGGCGTGATTGTCGAACAAGCACTTCATGAACTTGCAGATATAGACTTTGATGCAGCGATATTGGGCTGTACACATTATCCATTGTTAGAACACCATATAAAAAAAACGTTGCCGGATAATGTGCAAATTATATCTTCCGCGGTGGAAACAGTTTGTGATGTTGAACGAATTCTACTAGCAAATGATATTGAATGTCCATCTGAATACGATTTAGCGCCAGTGTTTTATACAACCGGTGAATCAGATAGTTTCCGTGCAATCGTTATGGATTGGTTATCGATTGAAAACCCAGATGTTAGACATATCGAATTGTGACGAACCCGGAATGTCCTATTTGGGATTACCGGGTTTTTGCCTTTAGCAAATGGGTTATACTAAGATGAAAACGCAAACTTGAAAGATGGAGGCTACACTATATGAGACATGATGGAAGAGCGGCCGATATGATTAGGCCAGTAATAATAGAAACGGATTATTTAATACACCCAGAAGGCTCTGTTCTAATTACAGTTGGAAATACGAAGGTAATTTGTACAGCTTCAATTGAAGAACGGGTTCCACACTTTTTACGAAATAGCGGAAAAGGCTGGGTAACAGCTGAATACTCAATGTTGCCACGTGCCACAGGACAAAGAACGCAACGCGAAGCATCAAAAGGTAAAATCGGTGGACGTACGATGGAAATTCAACGTTTAATTGGACGCGCTCTGCGTGCTATCATTGATCTCGAGGCGCTAGGGGAACGAACGATTTGGATAGACTGTGACGTTATCCAGGCGGATGGTGGTACGCGTACAGCATCGATTACAGGTGCATTTGTCGCGACAGCACTGGCGATATCTAAATTGCATATTGAAAAAGGCTTAGCTAAATTTCCGATTACTGATTACCTTGCAGCAACAAGTGTTGGTAAAACGATTGAAGATGAACTTATTCTAGATCTAGACTATATTGAAGATTCGTCAGCCGCTGTTGATATGAACGTTGTTATGACCGGGGCGGGTGCGTTTGTTGAGCTTCAGGGGACAGGTGAAGAGTCAACATTCACACGCGAAGAAATGAATGGTCTTGTGGAACTTGCCGAAACGGGCATCAACCAATTAATAGACATACAAAAAGAAGCACTCGGTTTAGTTGCTCAGCTAATCAAGTCGAAAGATCATAATGAGTCATGAAAGAAGTCTTGATCGCTACAAATAATAAAGGCAAAGCAAAGGACTTTGAAGCGCTTTTCAAGCCGTTAAAGGTACAAGTTCTTACCCTAAATGATATTGAAGGCAGCATTGATGTCGAAGAGACAGGTGTTACGTTCGAGGAGAATGCAATTTTAAAAGCGGAAACAGTGGCACGTTTGCTTGGTAAAGTTGTCATTGCTGACGATAGCGGACTTGAAATTGATTTTCTAGACGGAGCACCAGGTGTGTACTCAGCTCGATTTGCGGGGCTGGAGAAAAATGATGACGCTAATATAGACAAAGTACTTAATGAGCTAAAAACGGCTTCTGAGGGCGATCGTAGTGCTAGATTCCGCTGTGTGCTCGCGGTGGCTGGACCTGGTTTGAAAACAGAAACATTTTCGGGTAGCTGCGAAGGATTTATCCACACAAGGCGGCAAGGGTCTAATGGTTTCGGTTACGATCCAATCTTTTTCCTGCCGGCATTAAACCGGACGATGGCAGAGTTGTCAGCTGAAGAAAAAAGTGGAATTTCACATCGTGGAGCAGCGCTGGCTCAGTTAAAGTCTAAATTACCTCAATATATGTCTTTCTTAGGAGATTCAATATGAAAATTATAGTCATGAGTGATTCGCATGGAGATAAGGAAACGGTGAAAGCCGTTTCTGCACTACCCGCGGATGCACTATTTCATTGCGGAGACAGCGAACTTGCATTTAATGATCCCGTTTTGCATACAATGCACAAGGTCCGTGGGAATTGTGATCATGATGCTAAGTTTCCTATGTCTTTAATTGTCGAGGTGCGAAGTAAAACCGTATTGCTTGTCCATGGTCATGAGCACAACGTAAACCACTCACTGATGAAGCTTTATTATTATGCAAAAGAGTGTGGAGCGGATATAGTTCTGTTTGGCCATTCACACCTTTATGGTGCCGAGCAAAAAGACGGCATTTTGTTCTTGAATCCGGGAAGCACAATGCAGCCCCGCGGTGGAAAAGTCGCGACGTACGCAGTCGTAGAATGGAATGAAACAATGCAAATATCCTTTAAAAATATGGTGCATGAAACAGTCGATTTCATAGAGTTTAAAAGTATTTAAAAATATTTAAAATTAATGTTGACTTTTGTTTGAAACTTATCTATACTAAAGCTTGTCCTTAAGAAACAAGCAAACACTTAAACGCACGTCTCAGTAGCTCAGCTGGATAGAGCAACGGCCTTCAACAACAATAGGAGCCTTTACGAGGAAAGAGAACTCGTAGAGTGGACGACACCGTATCGGTGAAACCTTAACAGATAATGCTGATGGCAATACCGAGGAAACTTACGATCTTTATTTACATAATCAAGATCAAGGATATTCGAAGGTCCGGTTCAACCGGGGGTAGAAAATCTAAAGTATAATCATATGATTATCGTGAGGTTCCGTAGAGACTAAACGTGTCGCACCTGAAATGGTGAAGTTATAGTCCAGACTACAAACAGTATTTCGCTGGTGGTGAAAACCATAGTGGTAAGCTAAGCCGTCGGTCGGGGGTTCGAATCCCTCCTGGGACATAATTAATGCGCAGTTCAAGCCTTGATGTGATAGGGTTTGAGACAGATTAGGGATTCGGTCAGGGCTTCGGTCACTGGTGCAGAATCCCTTTTTTGTACCCTAACATTTACGTATAATAAGACACGAAATTATCTTCCAATTCAACTGAATGGAGGATTTTTTATTATGACGAAAAAGACAGGATTATTTGATGTGGATTTTGGTCTGAGCGAAATCGAAATTATTCAGCAACAGCCAAAGGAGAAAGTCATTCATTCAAAAAATGTTGAAAGTGCACTTCGTATTATACTTCAACAAATGCTAACAAGTGGTTATAGACCACGTACAATGAAAGACTATGAAACGATTGTTCATGGCTTCTTAAAGTGCACTAATATTGAGTATCTAGATGAAATAAACATAGAGATAATCTATGTATGGCTAGATTCGATGAAGGTATCTAATCAAACGAAGCTAACACGTTTAAAAGCTCTAAAATCGTTCCTCAGCAAATGTTTTAACAATGGTTGGTATAAGACTAAGTTTTGGCATTCCATTAATATTAAGGTAGATAAGAAAGTCAAAAAGGGAGCCAAAGCTAACGATATACAACTTTTATTATCATTGATTGATATGAGTACATTTACAGGTTTAAGAGATGCTACAGCGATTATCACTATGTATAAGACAGGGATTAGAATAAACACTTTGGGACAGTTAGAAGAACGACATATTGACTTTGACAGTAAACTACTTGTGTTAGATGGGACGATATTAAAGAATCATCAAGTGCTTAAACTGCCTATTGATGAAAAATTAATTAGTTTATACAAGATTTTGATTAAGCAAAATTGTAAAATCAGAGCTCATTACAAGACAGCCAATAAAAATATCTTTGTTTCTCGTAAAGGTACATCTCTAAATACTAAATCAACTAATAACGCTATCTCTAAGCAACTTACTAAGTACTCTAAACGGTTCGGACTTGAGAATATCAATGCACACGCCATACGGAGAGGGTACGCTAAGAGTCTATTAGACAAGGGTGCAAGCATTGCGCTAATTTCAAAAGCACTTGGACACTCAGACCTCGCTGTGACTACTCAGTACTTAGATTTAGATGTGGAAGAGGTCGCATCTGATTTAAGGGAATACCTATAATTAGTAACAGTAATATAAATAGATTTAGCAAAGAGGAAGAAATTTAATACTAGCAATGGAAATGCTTGAGTTTAAAGAGTCCTGTCTTTTATTAGATGGGATTCTTTTTGTCTTCTTATGAGTATTTAGCGGAGAAGCATACTTTAAAAGAACAAGATTATTGTGGATGTGCGGGGTACTTATGCCCAATAGAAGACATCCATTGTCACAGAAGCCCTATAGCTATACAATCCCCGCACTCTTATTAATTAAAACACCGTATGAAAGTAAAATAAATACTCTTAATACACCTTAATTGAGATGTTTCCCACGTGCATATTTAGATAAGAAGAATATTGAAGTAATCATAGATAAGTCTTAGGAAGAGTACTAGAGTTTACCGTTTGAACATTGATAATTCATATTAAAAATGATGTCATGGATTATAAGGGGTTTAAAGTGATTATTTAATACTAAAAACAAAGAAATGATTTATGCTCTAAAATAGTGCGTTTTTTACAAACTGTTTTGGATTTATCGCATTTATTTCATATGTTTTCGTTAGATTGGATTCTATTTTTATTTTCTATTGTTTATGATGGCTTGTTGGAGCAGTTACAAATAAGGTGTTTACAGATACATAAAGTTATTAAAAAACAATAAAGTCGTTTATAAATAATAGCCGAGATACTAAAAAAAATAGTGTGGGTTATTACTATTTAAGTTACAATAATAGAAAATGTATCCAATCGTTAAAGCGAATTTCGGTTACCGAATCTTCAACTAAAGGGGCAGAATAGTTCAACAAGAATAAAGGTTATTTGTAGAAGTGAGAGATTGAGTGCAAGATAGAAAAGTAATTCCTATGTTACTAAATAGCTATACTTAATATGTTTATTGAACTACTCAACTAAAAAAGATGTAATCACCAAAAGGAGGAAATAAAATGGAACATTATACATCTATTTCAAAATCAAGTGATGAAGATAACTGTGTATCATTTAATTGCCCTCACTGTCACGAACGGTTTAAGTTAGAAATGAATGAGTTTGAATCATTTGAAGGCGATATAATGTATTGTCCAAGTTGTGGCTTAAATGATGAAATTAATGCATTTTGCTCTGATGATTTAATAGAATCAGCAGAAATTGAAGCGATGAATCTAGTTAAAAATCATTTAAACGATATGTTTAAAGGATTAAGTAAAAAAAGTTCTAAAAATGTTCGTATAAAGACCACACCATTAAAAAAAACAGTTCACCAACCTTGTACGAAAAAGATGACCTTGAACTATTTAAGACGAACTGCTGTGATAGGGTTATTAAAATAAATCCAATTTCGTATTCAATAAAACCATATTGCCCTTATTGCGGAGGTGTTTCATAACTATGATTATTGACCATAAAGCCTTTAACATTACTAGCTTGAAATTTAGAGACGTTTCATCTACTTTATTAAACGCTACAAATGATGTAGAGGCTGATAGAACTTTAAAGAAGTTTTTACATTTTATTAATAACGAGCCTTTAGTTTATGATTTTATTGCGAAACATAATAAAACATCCTTTGACATAAAAGAACTAGTGAAAAATGTGGGTTTTAATACCAAATTCGAGATTCCGCTTGATGACAGCGAAGAAGTGGCTTTTATTTATCAACTTCTACAATATGTTAGCGATAACAATATTAGATATTCATCAGTTACATTTGGATATGGAACGTCAAATAAATCTCGCGATATGATTCGAGAATTCAGCCGGGAAGTTACTCAAATTCTATATAGTCGTATAAATAGGTATTTAAGGGAGCTGGAAATCGAAATGGGATTAAACGAAAAGCAAGGTGGTATTGTAATTAATCAAGGTCCAAATGGACAATTAATTATGGCTAAACACGGAGATGTACAAGCAACTCAAAATAACACTGCAACTAGCAATGATGAATTACTAGGAATTATTCAAACAATTATTGCAGAATTAAAGGCGAATCCAATTGGTGAAGTTGAACTACAAGAAGATATTTTAGATGATTTAACGGATATTGCTGACACCACGCAAAATGGGGAACAACCCAGAAAAAGTTTGATACGTAGAACTTTGGAGAAACTCAAATTTGTTAATGAACTTTCAGCAGAAGGTACAACACTTGCTCTTAATGCTCAACGTTTAATTTCTTATCTGGGGCAACTACAAATTCCTATGTAATAAATATTTGTAATATTTAATAAAAAAGATGGTTGTTTTCGTAAGTATTGTTGCTCTTCATGCGTGAATTTACATGGAAATATTTATATTGATAGAATAAATATGGAGAGGGGTGATTTTTTTGGATTGGCTATCAATGTTGGGTCTCGGAATTATTTTATTAGCGGTTGTGCTAATAGGTCTTTTATTATCCTCGTTAGCTAAACAAGGCGATGAAAGAAAGCAACTTATAAAAGCAAAAACTATGTCCCAAACATTTGCTATTGTAATCGGGTTATTGCTTTTCAAGAGTGGAAAATTCGTGTATATGGAGATTTGGAAAGGACAGGAAGCAGAAGGGATGAATCCATTTTCTTTTCTAGTGACTATTTCTATCTTGTACCTTGTTATACTCCAATTTAACAAAAAGAAGCATGGATTTTGATTATTATGGAAAATAATGTACAATAATTATTTATTCTCTCAACAGTTGGAAATTTGAAAGCCACACGCCGTCGAAATGTATGGTCAAAAAAGCAACAATCTATACGAAAACAGCCAAAAAGATTAATCATTTAAAATAAATTTTGATTAAAAATTCTGTGTTATGTTAATATGCAGGATTTTTTTATGCCACAATCGAGCGCGATTGTTGAATAAGCGTCACTTTTCTTCTTCAACTAACGGAGCAGTTTACTTGGAAAAGGAATCTCGTTAGAATGGGTTCAAAAAAAATCTATAAAAGAGGTAAAGAAATGTTTGCTTATAAGTATAAAAGGTTAATGGAGGATTTTATAAATGAAATAATTACTGTTGAAGATTTTGAACGTGACTATCTATATACATTTAAAAACGAGACAGAAAGAATGGGTAACACGCTATTCGAAATCTTAAACGGAGTTTTTGAAGCAGTTGATTGTTATTGGCACGAATGTCTTCCTGGACAAGAAACTGCCTTTGAAATTTCCGAACAACAACTAAGAAAAGAAGTAAGTGATGCATGGGTTAAATTAAATAGTTTATTGAATAACCCTTAAAATTTTGTTGAACTAACGGGTACTTTACTTCAATAAGGGGATATGGAAAAATTTCCTGATGAAATATACTAAATATAAAAGTATCCATAAAGGATAATAGCCATCGAATAGGGGTAGTCACCTTTGAATTATGTAAAATTTTGTACTTATCAATTCATTTTATTTTCAGCACTTTTTGTTATCAACATTCCCATTGATAACTACATAGGTAAACCATTTACTTCTGTTGATTTAATAGCAATATGTATAAACTTACTTATCATAATCATCGTTTATCCGGTAGTAATTAAAGTATATAGACAATTCGAGAGTATTAGGATACGAAATAAGATATTAATTTCAATACCAACTTTTATATTATCCATCTTTTTTATAGGGTTACTGGGGCAATTCTTTTAGTGTTCTTTTTAAACTAACGGGTAGCTTTACTTCAAGAAGGATTAAAGCCTTTTTTCTTATTGAACTAAAGAAGCAGGTTAGTTGAATATCAAAAGCCTGCATTAGAGATAGAAAACTAGGAATAGGTGATAAACATGAAAACAAAAACATTACCCTTAAAAGTCGGACTCATTCTCTTGAGTGTCTTTCAAGTCTATACAATCTTGACTAGATGGGGCGAGGACACGCGAGGAACAATCATTGCCGGCGTAATTCTAGTAGGGTGTATATTATTGCTGATGACAGACGTGTTTTTTAGAAGAGACAATCGAAATAACCATGCTAAATAAAAAGAAGGTTCTTCACATTGTATAAAATGTACACTAGGTTGTACTTCAACTAATGGGTGCATCAGTTCAACAAGTGGTTGCCTGTTAGGGTGGCTTTTTCTTATTGAACTAACGGGGCGTTTAGTTGAGTAATGATAGCTAAAAATGAGGAATGAAACGTGGATTTCTGAAGCCTATACATAAAATTTATAGATAAGGGGGAATGAGTTTGAAAAAATTTATACCTTTGGTTATTGTGGCGTTATTTACACAACTACTTGCAATTATTATCTGGGGTGAATACGTTTGGTTAAGTAAACTTGCTGTGGGTTCAGTAGGAGGAACACCATTAGAACATATCCAACCAGCTTTATGGTTCGTTTTTGTTACAGAAATCATATTAGTCATATTATTAGCTATTTATTTTAAGAAAAATGAGTGATTTTCTACTTCAACTAACGGGGCAGGTTAGCTGAAGAAGGTAAAAATTACTCATAAACAAATTTGGATTTTACTGAGATACTTAATGAAAAGTTAAGGTATTGAAAATCAGTGGGGTGTAAAATGAAGAAAAATATTTTAACTTATATCATTTATGTACTGTTTGTAGTAGGCACAATTACTACATTATTCATTGTATATAAGGACATTGATAGTTCTTTTTCTCTTGCATTTGTAATCGGCTATATCATTTTTCTTTTTCTCTCTTTTTTTTATTTCATGATTGCGGTAATTATCAATATGAGAAAATTAAAATGGATTGAAATAAGAAAAAGACTGTATAAATTTATTGCTTATTTTGTTTTTTTAAGTGGGTTTACTTATATTGCTGACTATATCTTTAAATCATTAGAGTTTGATTTGTATAACATAGTTTCTACCTCCCTAGGTTTATCTCTTGGACTTGTTTTTCTGGACCTAGTTTTTTTAAAGAGAAAAACGGCTAAAATGCTGGTGTGATTTTGATTCTTATTAAACTAACGGGTGCTTAGTTCAAGTAAAGGAACTCAAAGAGTTCCCTTTTGTGTTGCAAAAAACCAGTAAATATAACCCCGTTTATATTCACTACACCTTATTTAACTAACGAAGCAGGTTAGTTGAATTAGGAACAGAAATATATTAAGAAATAATGATAAAATACAGCACACTATAAATTGATTGAGGTGTTCCATCTGATAAACGAACGAAAGCCCACTGTGAAGATTGATGTAACAAATATTAAATCTTCAACAGAATTACATTTGCTATTAAAAGATATGCTTGGTTTCCCCAATTTTTACGGTGAAAATTGGGATGCTTTTTGGGATGCAATTACAGGACTTGTTGAACTACCAATGCAAATCCAATTCGTTGGATGGGGATTCTTAGAAAGAAACTTACCATTTGATGCAAAAATAATGAAAGAATGTCTAAGTGATTTCAATGAAGAGATTTATCTAGCAAAATGTGATTTCTTATTCAACTAACGGGTGCTTTACTTCAAGAAGGAGTAAAGCCTTTTTACTTATTGAACTAGATTAGGTTATCAAGTATATAAGGGATAACAAAAATTATGAATGACTTAAAATATAGAAATGATAGCGAAAGGTGGAATAGTTATGTTAGAAATATTTCATTTATATATAACTTCATTCGAACAAGAAAGACTGATTAGAATATATCTACCTAAAAATTACACCAAGGAAAATCAGAGTTACCCAGTGTTGTATATGCACGATGGGCAAAATGTTTTTCAGGATAATGATGCAATTGGTGGCACGTCTTTAAAACTTGAAAATTATTTAGATGAAAATGAATTGGAAGTTATCGTTGTCGGAATAGACCAAAATAGAGAAGAAAGAATAAATGAATATTGTCCTTGGATAAGCGGGGAATATAGCAAGAAAATATTAGGTAAGGAAAGTTTAGCTGGTGGAAAAGGGATACAATATGTAGATTTTATAGTAAATGAACTAAAGCCATTCATAGACAATAAATATCGTACATTAAAAAACCGTACTGCAATGGCGGGAATTTCCTTAGGAGGACTTATTTCCACTTACGCTATGTGTCGTTATCCTCAAGTTTTCAGAAGCGTAGCGGTTTTATCTTCAGCTTTTTATCGTAACCAGAAGGAAATTGAAAAGTTAATACAGTGTTCTGATTTGTCACTAATTGAAAGTTTATACTTAGACTGCGGAACTAAGGAAGCTGGAGATGAAGAAATAATAAATAAGGAATTTTTAGCTTCAAATAAAGTCATTTATGAAATCTTAAAAGAAAAAATACCAAATGCAAAGTTTGAAATTGTTAAAGATGCGGAACATAACTATTTGTCTTTTAGAGAAAGAGTCCCTGAATTATTTACATTTTTAACGTCAGTAAAATAGAAATAGTCCCTTAAAAGTAATCATAATACTTATCATCTTGTTCAACTAACGGGGCAGGTTAATTAAAAAAAGAGAAATGGGGATTACGAGTGAGAGGTATATCTTTTGAAATTCCAAATGCTTACGGGAAATATTTGTTTGAGATATTAGATGGCATCAATTTAAAAGGATTAACTTGGAAAATTGGTGGTGGAGAATCATATTTTATTGAAAATAATACATTAGGGGACCCCCTATTTCCAAATATCAGCGTGTTAAATGAGGAAGGACTATATAAGGAAATTTCAAGAGAAGATTATTATCTTATATTTGTTGATTTAAAAGGATTTCCGAAAAATTCAGATGTGAGAGAAATTGCAACTTATCAAGAATTTGTTGAAAGTGAATGTACATTTGTACTCCTATTGGTCGATTCCTCATATGTAATGATTTATTCAAAAGACCAAATAACTATTAAGCATATTTTCTCTAAGGCAGTAACTGCTGGTTACAAAAATATAGAGTATATTACAGATGGAAATGATACAAGTACAACGTTGATAGCTTTTTAATACATAATTTAGGCATCGTTTGACCAGCAGATTGTGAAGTTATGTACTTAAACTAACGAAGCAGGTTAGTTGAACAAGGTATGATTGTAACTGAGCAGGATAAACTAAACCTAAATATAATTTAGGGTGATGAAATTGGATAAAAGCAAACCTCTTCTATTGGTTTTATTTAGTATACTAATTTGTGGGGTGTACTATGGAACAGTAAATGCACAACTGAACAATACTCCTCCCTCTTTTGAGGAAAAATCTACTGAAGTAAGACAATACACCCCTTTAGAACTCCAGTTAGAGTCTTTTATAGGTGGTCTGCACGTAGGCGAACCGAAACAAGCAGTTGAATTGTGGATATTAGGCGTGAATAATCGAAGTGGTGCCGTTCAATATACGATGTTGTCCCCTTCGCTTCAAGAAAAATCAAGGAGTAAATTTGAGGAAACACGCTGGGTAACAGGGCAGTCAAGCCCTTGGGTTAGTAACTTTCGTTTCACCAAAGAAGAAAAGCTTAGTGAATCCAAAATGCGGTATACCGTTAATTACGATGTAAAGACATCTACACAGAATTTAGTAAATGGGCAGAAGATTATTATTGTGGAAAAGAATCTAGAACCATTTAGAGAGTATTGGTTTATTTCATCAATAACAACGAAATATAATAAATGGGAAGCATTTACCCCAGCTGAGACAGTTTTAAAATAGAGCATTGCAGTTAACAATCAAATAAAGAGCAAAGTTTGTGAATAAATGTACTTAAACTAACGGGTGCTTTACTTAAAGATTCGGAAACCGAATTAAATAGTTTTATTATCGATTTTTGAAACAGCTTTAATTCCATGATTTGTATATAACAACTTTAAATAGTCTTACTACATAGACCAATGTGGTAAGGCTCTAATTTTATGTGAAGAAGATTAAATGACTTTGTTATATCTATACATAAAAGTAACTATGAATATTTAGGGGCGAGGAATCGAATTTGGAGATAAAGTTTAAGATACTTACATCTAACCACTCTTGTTAATTAATACACCGTATGAAAGTAAAATAAATACTCCTAATACCCCTTAATTGAGATGTTTCTCACGTGCGTGGGATAGGGGGCAATCCACAATCATATAGTTACATGCTTCTAAGGACTTCTCTGCAACAATGGGAAGTCCTTTTGCTATGGAGAGTGGTGAGCGAAGATTTTGAAATAGAATAAGCAAAATCTAGGAAGGAGTACAAATGAAAAGAGTTTTGGGTGGACATATTGCTATTTAACTTTGATTAGGAAGAACTAAAAAAACTACTATCAATATATTGATAGTAGTTTTATATCGTAAGATATGAACTTGACAAAATTAGCAATTGGTGGTATATTTATAGAACTCCCACTTCTAGTGTGTTGGCAGAGTTGTATTACCTTATCTTTATTGTACAGGGTGTTTAATCCTTTGTCAACAGATTAACGAGAAAGGGAGAAAAAAAGTAAGGAGAATCATTAGTATGAACCAACAGAAGTTTTATTGTAGCAAGAGAAATCATTATGTTAAGAGAGAGGAGTATTATCATCAAGGGAATATTTGTAATGAATGTAGGAGCTATATAAAAAGAACTAAAATTGACGGTTATACAGGTATTGAATTAGCCGAGCATTTATTACATAGGTCTTGCAGAGCGGTTTCGGAAAGGGTGAGAAGTGATAAAAAAGAAGCATATAAAGGAGTTAAGTGTGACTGGAAAAAGCCTATAAATATGAAGGAAGCCTTAATGAATAATACAGAGTTTTGGAGTAAATGGGTAAAACTAAGCGAGAAATACAATGAAGGTGGCAGATTACCAAATTCACGCCCAACTATAGACCGCATAGAGTCAAATATTGAAAAAGGCGGTCATTATACAATGGAAAATATTCAAGTATTATCTCATAAAGAAAATGCATTCAAGGCTATTTCTATAAAGTGTAAAGTGGTATTTATCAAGGGTTTTAAGGTTGTGAGAATAACAGATTACGAGTCTACGAAGGATGTTATGAAAGAATTAAGTATTCCTGCATATAGCACTATAAATCTCTTTAAGGATAGTGGGAAGATACTTAGCGTAGGTAATGGTTACTCTATACTTATACAAACTCTTAATGGCATGTTGGAAAAACAGGATTCCCCACTTTATAAAGGTATTGTTACTATGAAGAAAATACTTGTAGATTACGATACAGGAAAAGAATACATAATAAGTAATAATCAATATAGCTTTGATAGTTATGGTATCTGGATTGATGGAAGCCAAGTGATTACAGCATGAATTTAGTGCTTGATAACATGAAAATAACAGAATTGAAGTTAAAGTTAGAATAAATAAATAAATTCAATTTACTGAAGGTTAAAGGGGTGTTCCTAGAACATCAAATATAAAACATGAAATTATTGAAAATATATAACGCAATTAATTAAATACATATGGAATTACCTCTTTACTCTTTTTAAGAGAATAGAGGAGTAATATGGTTAATAAAGATAAGGATATAATAGAAAAAATAAATGAGCTGTTTATTATGGCAAGGTATCAGTATTTGATTCTATCTGAACATGGTAATTATCAAACGTTTAACAAGTATAATAACGAAAAGGTATTTTCTCTTAACGATTATGTAATCCAAAGACATTTAGATGAAAAAGCAACATTAGGTGTTTTTTCTTCTACAAATCATACGAAATTTATATGCTTTGATGTTGATGTTAAAGACAAGGAACAAGCTAAATGGACTGTTTATCGTTTAGTTAATTGTTTAATAGAAATTGGGATTCCAGATGATGATATACATATATCTTTAAGCGGAAATAAAGGCTATCACGTAGAATTGTATTTCAATAATCCAATCAAAAATGGAGATGCTTATGAATTATACCTATTAGTAGTGAATGCAGGGGACTTGCTGAACATTGACTATGGACAAGTAGAATATAGACCTAACGCAATGAAGCAAGGTGTGAAAATCCCATTAGGTATTAATTTTAAAAATAAGCGTAAATCTTGTTGTTGGTATGTAAATTATGACAAAGGATTAAAGCCTATTCAGAGTAAGGAATATATTCTAAAGATTAAACAAATGGATGTTGGAATTATTTACAATATCTTAGAGCGCGAACGAGATGTGGTTGAAGAAAAAGAAGTTAGAGAGGTTGAAGAAGTAAGAGGATTTATTGAAAGCAAGTATACACCCTTAAAAATATATAGGGAAAACATAGGTGAACAGGAAACGATTGAAGTAATTGAAAAATTGTTACATACAGGATTAACTACAACAGGCATGAGACATAATTCATTGTATAAATTAGGCAAATATTTCCGTTTTCAAGGCTTGACCAATGAAGAATGTTACAAGGCATTAGTTGAATGGATGGGCGAGCAAGATACAAGGAACTATACAACTAAATGGGACGATGGAATTAAAGATATACAATCAATCGTCAAGTACATATATGAAAATGAGATAAGTTTAACGATAGAAGAAAAGGATTTATTTGTTACATATGAGGAAATGAGACAGATATTGCAATTGAAAAGTAAAAATGAAAAACTGTTGACCTATTGCTTACTCATACATAGTAAAAGATATGCAATGAAGAATGGAAATTTTTATATGACATATATGCAAATGAGCCATGCAAGTGGTTTAGTTGAAAAAACGACAAGAAATCTAATAAATAAACTTGAACAAAGTGGTATTTTGGAAATTATCGAACGTAATCGCAAAGTAAAAGATGAGAATGGCAAGGTAATTAAAAAGGAAAAAAAACCAAACATCTATAATATGAATATTGAGTGTGTAAAAGAAGAGGATGCTTCATTCAGAGTAGTATACAGTGGTTTGAATTATACTGATTCATTTAATTCTTGTATTTTGCACTTCTATGATAAAAAGACTTTAAAGAGAATGCTACCTAGAAGACATTATGAGAGTCTTGTAAAGCTAATTAGCTAATATGGCATTGCTAATGCAACCGTATATATTAATAACCTATTATAGGTAAAAACGTACAAGAGAAATCTTTGATTTATCATAAGTCTAAGATTAAATAAAACACAATTACTCATATGGAATGAAACGTAATGCTAATCAAGATTTGCACAATCATGAACTACATAAGTGAGAGGGCGTTCGACAATGCCTTCTTACTCTTCATGATAGGGAAGTTACATTTTGTTTTTATGACTATGACATTTCATATCAGTTTCTTTTAGAATCATTGGTTTTATTGCTTGGTAATATTGCTCTAGTGATTCTATTTAGTTATCTGGCATTGCTAATGCAACCGTATATATTAATAACCTATTATAGGTAAAAACGTACAATCTATATAAAAGAAAGATTTTTATCTTGCAGACTTCCAAAATGATGAGGGATGGTCTGTAGAAATTAAGCTTATTAGACACAAGGAGGATAATATAATGAACGATATAATAGTGAATGATAGCCTTATTGAAGATAAAAAGCAGGAGATATTAGATTTTCTTGAAAGAAATCATTCAGTTACTTCTGTAAGTGGACCTGCTAATATATATCAAACGAGATATGTTATTTCTGATAAATATAAAGGCGTGTACAAAATGCATCATGGAAAAGGTGCAAAAAGAAATGGGAGTGTCAATTGGAAAGATGACCCTAAAGTATGGATTAATATCCATTCAACAACTAAAAAGGGCGAGCCTATAGGCTTAAAAATACAAATAAAGTGCGAGATTTCCCTGTGGCCGGGTGGAAGGCATAATGAGAGAAAGAAATTCGCCGAAAAGTGGGGTTTCCCTGTTGATAATAGCAATTTATACTATGAGGTGTTATCGAAGGGTAAGATATTAAACTTATCGATTCTGAATAAAGAAATATTAACTTTTAATCCTATTTCTGAGAATTATTTCACATCCTTTTTGGTTGAAGCATTTAAATTATATGAGTCTAATAACTTATCTAATAAATTAGAATATGAAAAGAATAGCCTAGATAGTAATGCGCAAAAACTGGATAAACCAGAATTGAAATTACCTGAAAATTACACATCACTAGAAGTGTTACCTTCACCAATCGACGATTACAATGAGGATGTGTATGTAGAGCCAGAGATAGAGGATTCTATATATCAGAAAGAAGTACAAGAATCATCAGGATGGAGCAAGAAAGTAATAGTTAATGATAAGCCTGAACCAAAGCCATTAAAGGGGAGTAAAGGAGCTATTAAAGCTTATCGAAGAAATGGTCAAAGAGGTAGAAATGCGATAATCATAGCAAAACATCTTTGTGAGGTAGATAATAATCATAAAGACTTCACTTCTAAGGTTACAGGTATGAACTATGTTGAAGCACATCATCTAATACCTATGGAATATCAAGACAATTTCAATTCTAGTATTGATGTTGAAGCGAATATAGTAAGCTTATGTGTGTCCTGTCATAAGAAATTACATCATTCAATTTTAAAGGAAAAATTACAGATTCTGAAACTCCTTTACAGTAAAAGAAAAAAAGGAATAGATACTTGTGAAATTAGTGTCAATGAGGATGTTTTAATTTCCTTTTATAAGTAGTAGATGCAATTCAAATATTAATTGGGAATACAAACTGTAAAGTTTAAAAGCTTAACTCCATATAAAATATGGGGTTTTTTCTGTATAAAAGTGAGGTTTTAAACAACTAATATCACAATTACGACTTTACAACTAAATTATTCATGCAAAATATGTTTAGAATATTGTCTAGTGAAAAACCTTTGTGTGTTACAAAAGACGCATGACATCACAAAAGAGAAGGATTTGCTTATGGCTGTCATGTATGTCCAATCAACATAAAGATTTGGACATATAATGTATTGAAATATAATAAATTAGAGAAGGTGACGTAATGGGATTAAGAAATTGTTGTCCAAGCTTAGAGGATTTATTAAGGAAGCCTAAATGTAAGTGTAAGTGTAAGTGTAAGTGTAAGTGTAAGTGTAAGTGTAAGTGTGATATGTGTCCGCCTACCACAACACGCAAGGAATCACCTGAATGTGAACAACGTAGACAAGATGTTAGTGGAGACGTCTTTAATGCAAATAATGGATGGCAAATTGGTTTCGTTAACCAGTTGATGAATTTTAATGATACAACAGACAATACAAATCCTAATAGTTGTGAAGGTACGTTTGGGGGTGGTTTTCATTTAGCAACGGTTGAAGAGTTTGCTGTCCCGTTTGTAATAGATACTGTAACTGAAATGCTACAACCCTGTTGCCCTGTGTTAGTTTGGACTACGAATAATGGAATACCTACTCTTGCATATATTTTGCCAGGGTGTCCCGATTTTATAATAATAGCGCCGACACCATCCTTAAGTTGTCTTGCCTACCACATCTGTATAAACTCAGGAGCATAAAAGTTCGAAAATGGTATTTATATTTTGCAAGTAGCAGAGAAGTACAGACAATCCGGTCTTGCCTCTTTCGCTGAACTATCTTGCGAATTTTATTGTATAACAATATAGGCTGTCTCCTAACAGCCCAATATACCATTCGTTATTCAACTAAACTGCCACGTTAGTTGAAGAACTGAATAATCAGTTGTTTGGTATAGTCTAACACATTTACAAATATTGGTGTGCCGTGATGATATTGAAGATTGGTATTTGCATAACAGCCATGTGATTTATGATTTCTTACTAGCACATCATTAATTTGGTGTGTTTTTTATATGGATATAATATACAATGTGAGTATCATAGATAAGAAAATGGGGGGATTTTTATGGAGGACTTTCATGAAGCAATGGCTAGTTTAAATTTACTAAGGGCTATAGATTCCTATCCAAGATTAGATAACTTACAATACTTCAGGCAATTAAATCTTTTCATCGAAAACACTTTCAACGAAAAGTTAGAAGAAACTGGAGGTAGCAATAAAAGGGGACAAATTACTTTCGAAAGAAACCAAGAACCTAAAGAGAAACTACTTAATCTCCACCAATTTAGTGAGGAAAAGAAATATAAATATTTTCAGAATTTAATTAGACCATCTTTGTTAATTACGCTATGTTCCTTTATAGAAAATATCTTTACATATCCTGTTCATTTGGATGCGAATCTTAAACGTCAGTTTAAAGACATTAAGCGGGAGACCGATTTAAACAGGGCAAGAATAGCTTTAGTAAATAATGGGTACGAAAAGTTAACGTATTTAGAAGGAATTAAATACGTTGATGATATGAATCGGATTAGGAATAGATTCGTTCATCATAAAGGAGAAGCCACAAAGGAAATTAAAAAGTTGATATCACAATATGATTTTGAGGTAGAGGAAGAGAACAATCATATTATACTCGGAGAAAAGTTTATAGAAAACTATATTACTCATTTAGAAAAGTTTGCTGTGGAGGTCGCTGAAATTATTTATGAAGATGAAAGTTGGGTTCATAAAATGCTACAGAAGTACCCAAATCTTAGAAATATTAATGATGTTTTAGAATTTATGAAAAAAAATGATATCACATTTGAACAATTGAGTTCAATCAAAATCGATAACAGGCGGTAGAGTCATCACTCTATCGCTTTTTTCTATGTGTGAAGGCATAACAAAAGGACTTGCATATATGAAAATTTAATCATAAACGCAAGTCCTATACTTCTTGAACGAAAGCACCCGTTAGTTGAATAATACACTCTCTAAACTTCTTTATTTTTTTTCGTTTTTTTATACTTAAGTATCCTCCTAAAATTAAACCTAACGCTATTGGCGCTGAGGATTATACTTATTAAGTAATACATCTAGTTCTTGACTACATTTGACTACTTCGGGATGTGCGAGTCCTAAACTCTTCGCTTTTGTATACATATCTTTTCTTTTGAACTCAATTACAAACTTCAATTTCCTTTTACCTAGTAAACTTTTCATAAAAATCCTCCAATAAAAACTAGGGGTATTTCCTAGTTTTAACACATTCTTTATGTATACCCCTAAAAATGAAAAAAAACCATTATGTGTAACCTATAATAAAACCTATGCCAGTAGTAACACCCATGTATTAAAATGACTTCTTGCGCTAACCTGCCAGTTAGTTGAAGAAGAAATTGGATTCGCTAAATGAGATCAATCTTGTATGCGCCATACACACCAAGTTAACATAACACCAGTTCACGGAAGTATTTACCTCCTTTATATATGTTGTACTTAATGGAATAGAGTACAATTTTTGGAAACCTTTAGACTTTCCTTAGTCTTCTTCCACTATTAGGGAGGAGACACTAAAATGTCAAAAGAAAGTCTAATAAAAATGTTTAAAACTCTTTGTGAGTACAACGATGTTGAGATTACACATACATTTAGTTCTAATAAACAACCAATAATGACAGTACGATGCTTAAAACATACAAGGATTATAGAGATAACCAATCTTAAAAATAATACGGTCAGGTTATCTGACAATCTTGAAGAATCAGCAGAAGCCCTACAACTTTTAATAAATGAAAATGCAATTGTTTAAACCTCTTACTTTTAAGAGGCTTTTTGTTTAATAAAAAAAGGCTTTACTCCTTCTTGAAGTAAAGCACCCGTTAGTTGAATAATATCGAAAAATCATTTTATTAAATTTTCAGCATTTTTCACTTTTATTGAAACAACTTCCCCGCAATCCAAACAAACTGTAAAGATTCTCTCAGAACCAATACTCATTTTTTTATCTACTGGACGAAGATTTACGAAATCCATTGCTTGTACAAACGAATTTCCTCCACAGTCTTTACATTTCATTTTCGAAACATCCATTCTTCTTTCCCCTCCCTTATATCTATTTTTAATACGTTCCTAACTATAGGCTATATTGAAATGATAATAGTGATTTTTCGGTTGCCTATCGGTACGATAATCGCTATTTCAATGTAACTGCTTCTTTTTCTTTCTTTATTTCAAAAAGTTATTTTCAGAACACCCGTTATTTATATTGAACTAAACTGCTTCGTTAGTTGAATAACGGAATAATCAGTTGTTTGGTATAGTCTAACATATTTACAAATATTGGTGTAGAGAGATGATATAGAAGATTGGTATTTGAATAACAGCCATGTGGTTTATGATTTCCTGTTGCCTAAAGAATCCTAAGGGACTGAATGGCAATGTATAAAAGGCGGTGGAGTAACCACTACTCTATGTATGAAAGCATAACAAAAGGACTTGCATATATGAAAATTAATCATACATGCAAGTCCCATTCTTATTAAACTAAACTACCTGTTAGTTGAATAAAAATATTTCAATTATAGACTACTACTCTACTACAAATAACCCTTAACAGACTTTAACATCATCTTTTAATCCCACTCATTGGGAAGACGACTAATATTTGCATCATTGAAACGCTCGTCAATAACCACATCTACAATAATTGCATTCTCTTTTAATCCATCATCTAATTCATAATCTACTTCTTTAGATAAACTTAACTCAGATAACACATCTTCTTTCGTTACACCATCTTTTAATTCCAGTTGAGCTTGAACAAGTTGACCATCCATAAACGTACCAATTGCATAATCAAAGGTTTCACCCTCTAAATAAAAATACCAATCTGCGTAAATAATAGAGCCATCTTTCAACTCAAATTTGCCACCTATAATCGGTTCATTATATTCCGTGTCTTGTTCATAACGATTGTTAAAATCCTCTAAAGTTAATGGTGTTAATTCACTTACTTCTGTTTCTGGCTCAATTACCTCAGTTTCTTCAGATGGCTCAGTAATTGATACTTCTGTTGGTTCGGTATCTGCTGGACTATTTCCTGTTACTTCTTTATTTGTTGATGGTTCTGCATCACTACAAGCAACTAAAACCATTACGCTAATTAAAATAGAAATCCATTTCTTCACAGATAAACCCTCCATTTATCCCACTCCTTTAATACATAGACGTATTTTTTTTTGGAAAAGTTACACAATATTCTTATTGAACTAACCTGCCCTTTACTATCATACGTTCGAAATGTATATAAGTTTCAATTATCAGTTAATTTTCCGTTTGGATTAACAAAAATCGGTTATCTGCTTATTGAACTAAACTGCCCCGTTAGTTTAATAACGGAATAATCAGCTTTTCGGTATAGTTTAACACATTTACAAATATTGGTGTAGAGAGATGTGTAGGTGTAGCAAGTTTATATACCTGTTTCAGCAGGTGAGGCGATAGCACATCCAATGAACGCAACAGACAGTCATTAAGTCATAGGGGAACATTCAGAACCAGTAGCAGGCGGTAGAGCCATCACTCTATCGCTTTTTACTATGTGTGAGAGCATAACAAAAGCACTAGCAAATATGAAAAACAATCATACTCGCAAGTCCTATTCTTCTTGAACCAAAGCACCCTTTACTTATAAGTACATTCCTTCACATAATTTATACTTTCTTCTCATTGTTTTTCCATTTCACATAATTATAAACGATGTCTAGTAAGACTAGAAATAAGAAAATGAATCCAAGGATTTTGTATTCATTAGATGTTAAATCAGTAAACCAATATAGAACAAGATATATTAGGGATACTAATGGAATCTCCCACAAGCCACGTATCAACCTTCTTCTGTACGTTAATCTATAAGGGTTTAGTACAAATCCTTTATCCTTTTTTTCTACGTCCTTATATATTGCCGATGATATCGTACTAACAAATAAAGCCACTATCAATGGTCCAATAAAAAACAGTAGAATATTCACTATTCTCCCCCTTGTAAGACAATAATCGTTTTGTATGTACACTTCAACTATCCTGCCAGTAGTTTAGCGACTGAATAATCAGCCAATTGTCATAGTGTAACATCTTTACAAATATTGGTGCAAGATGAATGTGTAAGTGTGGCAAGTTTGTTTACCTGTTACGGCAGAAGACACGATAGCATCCAATGACCGCAATAGGCAGTTATTAAGTCATTGGGGAACATTGAGAATCAGTAGCAGGCGGAAAAGTCATCACTCTATCGCTTATCTATGTGTGAAGCGCATAACAAAAGGACTTGCATATATGAAAACTAATCATACACGCAAGTCCTATTCTTCTTGAACTAAAGCACCCCGTTAGTTCAATAAAGCAAATTTGAATTTCTGTATGACTTAACCTTGTAAATCATACCCATAAATTAGGTTTATACACTTACGTGTGCTTCTTTCAGGAACAACGTCCTTATATATCATCCAAATAAAACAAAATGCAGGCTATTAAACAAAAAAATCCTGTTCCCAAAGCAATAGTTCCAATTACAACGTTATATTTATTTTTCTTTCTCAGCTTAAACATCATCAGAAGTCCCGTGGTTGTTGATATAAGAAAAAGTATAAAAAAACCGATAAGCACAATATACATTTACTTCCTCCCATTTTATAGCTCTTTGTTAAACTAAACTGCCCCTTTAGTTCAATATGAAAAAAGGCTTTACTCCTTCTTGAAGTAAAGCACCCGTTTGTTGAATAAACTCTGGTTATAATCTCATTTCTATTAAAGTAAGACAATTAAAATTCTAAAACCAAATCTGTCTACTTTAATATATATTTCTTTAATATACTTGGGTTTACGAACCTTATTGAAACTACCTCCCCACAATCCAAACAGACAGTTAGTTCTTTTTCAAACTCTGGTACTTTTACAAATGAATTTCCACCACAGTTTTTGCATTTTTGCATTTCATATCCCCCCTTGTTAAAATTTAGTTATCTTTCATTACCTAATAAATTCCACATAAACGAGCATTAATCCTTCTTGAAGTAACCTGCCCAGCTAGTTGAAGAAGAAAAAAGAGCTCTCTAAGAAGCACCCGTTAGTTGAACAATTTAAATTATTTTATTTAAGGATAACCATTGCTTAAACCTCTGTACTCCAAAATGATAATCTAATTCTTTATTACGAATGGAAAAAATTCTTGTTCCAAATGGTTCTAATGTTAATTCGTTTTCTGGGGTATTTTTTTTAAATCCATACTGTTTAAAATCAAAGAATATATCCCATATATCCTCAGATTGTCTCTTAAAAGCTATTGACTCATAATCTCGGTTATCCTCGTAATAACCTAAATGCAGATGATATTCATCATCATACAAAATATCCATTTAGCACCTCTTTTATATGGCAATTTAAATTAAAAATTCGGCAGTTAGAATCAACAATCCTTATTTCACTAAACTGCTTCGTTAGTTGAATAACGGAATAATCAGTTGTTTGGTATAGTCTAACACATTTACAAATATTGGTGTAGAGAGGTGTAAGTGTGAAAAGTTTGTTTACCTGTTATTTCAACGAGACGAGCAGTTCTAAGTGCCTGAGAATCTTGTTCATTGATTATCACCTTTAAACTTACCTTTTACCTGTTAGGTAAGTCATTCAGAATGTTTACTGACAGAGTTGAAGTAGATGGCTCTATTGACATAGAAATCAACCTAACTGGATTCAATGATGAAGAAGAAGACGAAGAATAACTAATGAATGAATAACTAATGGTTAAAATTCCACTTTTATCTATCCATTAAAGTAGTTATCTAAGTTACCAGAATCACCTGTATTTAACACAACTTATCTGACAATTATAAGCCGTTGATATGACTGCATTCTCTAGTTACCAAAAACTATTTCCAATAAGATTACCAATAACCATTGCCAAAAGTATTACCAAAATGTTATAATATTGGTAATAGGTTATTGGATTGGAGATGGGAATATGACGAACAAAAGGATTGCTTATGCTAGAGTATCCACTTTACAGCAGGAATTACATAGACAGACAGATGCGCTTGAAGAATATGGATATGACCAACTTATCACAGAGAAGTATACAGGAACTAAGAAGGACAGAGACGGACTCAATCAACTTCTTGAAACAGTAAGGGAAGGCGATACAGTTATTGTGGAGTCAATCAGTAGGCTTGGTAGGAAGACACTAGACATACTCACAGTGGTTGAACAATTCAGCAATATGGGTGTGAAGTTTGTTTCACTAAAGGAAAGCATGGACACATCTACACCAACAGGTAAAGCCATGTTGCAGATGATGATGGTGATTGCAGAACTTGAAAGAAACATTACTGTTGAAAGAGTTAAGGAAGGATTAGCATCTGCAAAGGCTAGAGGTAAGAAGCTTGGCAGACCAACAGTAGACAGCGATGTTATCACATCTGCATTGAGGTTGTATGATACTAATGAGTGGAGTGTCAAGGACATCATCAAGACAACAGGTGTATCACAAGGTAGTCTATACAGAGCCATTAACAAAAGGAAAGCAGGGTTATGAGGACATACTTAATTAGTGGTGTTCCACATGCCAAGTGTGAACACTGCAATACTCTATTCCCTTACAAGAGACATAGCACATGTGAAGAATGCACCAACAATCATACAAAGAAAAAGATTGTAACAGACAGAACAAATAAGGTTTCATTTATCATTGATGAATTAACTAAAGGTATAAAGATGACACCAACAATTAAAGAAAAGTTATACAGTATATATCCACTCGAAGAACTGTATAGCATAATCAAAGCAACAGAAGTGGAGAGTTTATATTATCTGTTACCACAAAGTATGTTAAGCATTCGTAATAGCAGACCTTCCATTCCTACATTTATAAAGGATGCAGTGTTAGAAAGAGATAAGCGTTGTTGTGCTAAATGTGGTTCAACAGAACATCTACATTTACATCATGTTATCCCATATAGTAAATGTAAATCTCATGAGTATGAAAACCTTTTAACTTTATGCTTATCATGTCATGCAAATGAGCATCAAGATTTGAAAGGAATATACCAACTATTCATGAATCAAATTGAAACTATACAATCAAAATCACTGTAATATTCTTAATAAAACCATCACACATAAATGTACAAGGAAAGCATCTAGGCAGACTCATATTAGATTTGAGGACCATATCTAAACACCAAAGTCAGACACTTGAACAAAACTAGAGTAAAAAAGAACATCTTCTACAAAATGATTGGGGAATATGAGAAAGTGTTGTAGGCATCCGTTATGGGTCTCACTTGCTCCTTGAGTGGGGGGGTGCTAATTACCAAAAAAGATTAGGTAAAGATGCTAAAAGGCTATAGCTGTAGCGCTCCTGCAATTTGTAGTGAAATTTTCAGTATGTTTATAAATTACATAATAAAGTTGAAAAAGAAATTTAACTCAAATGATTAATGGTAATGTTATTTGAAGAACAAATGTTAGAGGGGTGTTAGAATGGCAAGAGGGTTTATGGTTGGTAGTACAGATTAATTATATTATGTAAATTATCCTATGGAGTATGAGGTGTTATTATGCAAGGAAAGTTACTAAATGTAGTGGGGTATTTTAAATTATTAGATACTCTTAAGCGTAAATTTAATACTGATTTTTTGGAAGAAGTTTATAAAGAATATTTATATGTAATTGACAACTCTAGTTCTAAATGGACCAGCCCAGGAGAACATGAAACCTTTCAACAGGATGTTATAAACGATTATGGTTATTTTTATATTGTATGGGATATTGATAGATTGGAATCTTTGATACTGCAGAGTGAAACTAAGGAAACAACTGTTTTGACCGATTCAATTTTTTCTTTGTTAAGTAAAGAAACAGTACGAAATATTGATGTAGAAAAGTCACTTAATTTTCCAGAGGTAGCTTTGGAAAAACCTTTATTGGCAGTTCCGTGGGGATTTTCCAATGATAAAATGCTTTTAATTGATGGACATCACAGAATTTATAGAAAGAAAAATGACAAAGAGCCCAATGTTAAAGTTTATTACCTAACAGAAGAACAGTCTATTAGTATGATGATTAGTGCTAGGTATCAGAATCTGTATCGAGTTTTATCGAGTATTCTAAAATTAGAAAGGTTTTTGTATGATGGGGAACCATGTTCTATTTATCGTTTTGATAGTCATTTTACCCCTTCGATTCAAAAACTAAAGAAATAAATCATTAACAAACGCACTATTAAAAAGTCGACTTAGCCTAAATTCACATCATGTATTATATAAAGGACTGATTTTCATTCAATCAGTCCTTTATTTTTGTAAAGCAAAATCTTATTCTAAATCAAATATCTCCTTGGCAGATATTTTTTAATATCTCCACGTCATAAACATGGATAAGCTCGAGAATCTAAGGGTTCGAACTTGAAAATATTTTATATGACATATTTGATTTGTTCGATTTAGACCCATAAGAAGACTAATTTATTTAATCTCTTCATCATCAATGAAATTTATTAAGTAGCTCATTAAATTGAGAATATTAATGAAAAGTAAAGTTCTATATATATTACCTACTTTTATGAAAAGGAACTTGAAATGTTGGTACACTTTTAAGATACTTGCCTGTTATAGTGTAAGTCTTTTGTAAGAGGGAATATCTTTTCATTAAATGATGAAAAACAGGGTGGAATGTGAACTGTTCCATTTTGTTTATTTGAGGTTATATTTATAGTTAATAGTTAATAGTTAATAGTAATGATATAATTGGAATATTAAGCTAAAAACAACTTTAGTCTAGATGTTTTAAAATTTATTATAAAATAAAAAATATTTGAATAGGGGAAATGAAATGTTTACTAAAGGTCAATATTTTAAGAATTTAGGTTTTATTAGTGACCCTTTTTCTTCTACTAATGCAGAAAACGAAGAACATCTCCATGAGTATTTCGTAAATCCTCCTTATTTTGCCTCCTTAGTTGGAGATTTCGAAGCGCCAAAGTCTTCTATTGTAATAGCTCCAAGAGGCTTTGGAAAAACAGCTCAAAAGAAAAAAATGGAGCATCTTGCTGAAGAACATCATGAGAGCATAATTTCAATTGTTTATGACGATTTTCCAATAGATGGATTATCGAATGTCACAGAAATTAAACTAGAACACCATCTAAGAAAAATAATTAGACATTTACTAGTGGCATTTCTATCGAAAATGCATTCGAATCAACGTAGTCTTGAATTTGACGAATATGAAAGAAGGAAAATTCTAGAGTTGATTCCAAAGTATTTAAGTGACATTACTCCTAATGAAATATCGATATCAATACAATCTATAAAAGGATTTAAGGGGAGATTGTATGATATTTGGTTAACTGCCTCTAAACCAATAAACTCTGTAGTAAATCTAATATTAAAAACGCAAGAATTGGGAAGTGTTGATTTAGATTTTAACAACCCTTTACGGAAATCTGATAACCTGCCTCAAATTGATGATGTGATTTTTATTGAAAATTTATTTAGTAAACTTGATATTACTTCGGTATATATACTAGTTGATAAGGTAGATGAAAGTAACTTAACGACAAATGATTCATTGGCTTCATATACGCTAATTAAATCTCTATTAAGAGATTTAAGATTGTTGGAAAGACCAATTATTGTTTTCAAGTTTTTTTTATGGGACAAATTAGCAGAACACTGGGTTGATGATATTAGACTTGATAGAATTGAAGATTTTAAACTTGAGTGGAATGAGAAGCAAATAAGAACGATGATAAATCGTAGATTAGACGTTTTAAGTAATACTAAGGTGACCAACCTTCAAGAAATTTTAAATTGTGATTCTATTACGTTGAATTTAATATTTAAATTTTCGCAAAACTCTCCAAGGGATTTAATAAATATATTAAGAATCATATTTGATGTTCATATAAATAATTGCGATAGTATAGATTCAATTCCTTCAACGGAATCAGTATACGAAGGAATTGATAAGTTTTGTGAAAATAAGTTTAAGGAAATTGTGACGGATTCAATCCAACAATCACGATTAAAAAGAATTAAAAGAACCACTTTTACTATACCTTTGTTAGCTAATGACATTTTTAAAGAAAATGAAAATAAGATAAGAAGTATAATTATGCCATGGACTAGGTCAGGAATAGTTATAACTCTTCCAAACAGGTTTAAAGTTAGTAAAAGCAAACTACCAGTAAATATGTATATAATAAATGATTTAAGAGTTGCAAGGTATGTTTGTTTTAATCAACCCTTAAGTGAATTTGTAACTAATAATATTTTCAAATGTAGTGAATGTAAGCAACCGATAGTTTTTAATAAAAAAAATGACTTTGATATAAATGAATTTAACTGTCCTAATTGCCAAAATCTAATTCAAGTACAAGAATTATGAACATCCAGTGTTTAATGCGATGTAACCACTATTTAAATTCGAGTATATGTACCAATTATTTTGATGTATTACAAAGGAGGAGTTAGTAACACAAATTTATCAAAGTTAATGGAGTCTAACTTTTGTTAGGCTCTTTTTAGATGGCATTATCGTGAGTGTAACCTTCGGTGATTGAGCGGTGTAAACTATTTGTTTATATTGTTTTTTGAATTATGTATATTATAATGATGAATAAGTTGAAATTTTAAATAAATAGGAGGGTATTTATGGATATGTCTTTTGGCAAACACAAGGGGAAGCCTGTTAGTTGGGTGCTATTAACCCATCCTGATTATTTTAATTGGATGAAGAGTAAAGGTATGGACAGTAATAAAGAATACCAATTTATGATTAATTCATTGAATACACTGAATGAAAAACCATTTAGTGAAGCCAGATGTAGTGGGGAATGTAAGGGTATTAATACGCCTACTAGACTATCTCTATATAATGGAGCATATAATATGGAAAAATGGTTTTGTGACTCTTGTGACCTATATGATTTAGGTGCTAATCAGGGGAAGCTAAGTAGTATTAGAAAGTATGAAGAATTTATTAATTCAGGAAATCAAACAGATTTTTTAATAAATGCTTTTTGTCGTGCTAAAGGTGTACCTAAACGAAAAACTAAAAAAGCCCTCCAAGAATATTTCGGATATTAACTGTACATAAAAAGAATAGTTAAGATATTGTAATGTGAAATAATTATTTTAAGTGAGCAGATGTAAGGTTAGTAGAAGGCTAATGCGAGGTCACAAAATGGCTTGTGAGCGTTCGTGTGAAGTCAATTGAGGAATTGTTCAATTGAGCAACTGAGTTCCAATGAGTGTACAGAGTAAGCTCAAGCCTTGAGGGAGTAATTGAATAAGAGTAGCAAAGAAGCGGGTTAAACTAAGTATTTATCTCGATTTTTATTTTGAGATGAGTGTTGGAACAAGATACAATAACAGTTATAAGTTGTAGTTCATGTAAGCCGAATAAGTAATCTGTGGAGCTGTATGAACACCCCATGAGCCTTCCTTTGAGGCAAGGGTCTCTTCCTATATATATATATATATATATAGGACCTCTGACAGCCACACGAGGTGAGGTTGCTAACGAAACGAACTGAGCTTTGCAATAGGCTTGTATAATGTTATAATTGGTTCAAAGATAGTTTCGGTCTAAAAACGTAATTTGACCGAATCCCTAAAATCGCACTTAAACGCACGTCTCAGTAGCTCAGCTGGATAGAGCAACGGCCTTCTAAGCCGTCGGTCGGGGGTTCGAATCCCTCCTGGAACATAATCAAGATAAATTAGAAGAATTTTAGAAATTAAAAAACCGTTACAAATGTTGTATTAACAACGCTTGTAGCGGCTTTTTGTATTAAAGAAATCGTTAGATAACGATAGATGAAATTTAATGTTTAAATTTTCGGTTTTTGACCATTATTAAAATGTGGAATTCGATAATTTAAGCAACGAGGAATTCCTAGATGGTTGGAAAACTGAATACATATGCTTTGAAATTCTTGATTACAAGGGATTTTATGAATGCTGATTTTGTAAAAGGAAATTTAGCATACTAACTTCCGATTTTCTAATCAGTCCAAAATGATTCCTATTTAATTCGTTCGGTTACTTAACCAGTTGCATTTTATAATGAGTAAAATGGAGAGAAATGAGAGCTAATGTGAATTTCATTATTCTTCCCAAAGATAACTGCAACTTCTTCGAAATACTTTAAGAAAATTACTCTTAGTTCGGTATCAGTAAAGTTATAAAAAATATGCTTTAGCATTTCTATTAAAGAAACTAGAAGGTAGTCATCCTCAAGAAGTAAGTCAATTTCATCAATAGTTTTACTACTATAAGTTATTGCATCTTTGAGATGTTCCTGGATGGTAATAAATACTTCAGATAATAGTGGTGTATTTTTATATCAGCTGTTAACATTTTTTCATTATGAAGTGTTATTTCAAATTGTTTCTTTAGGTAACCTTAGTATTACTAAGTTCAGTAGACCAACGTTTTAGTTGGTCCAAAGTTTTGAATGTCCCAAGTAAGATATACTTATACTGGATTTAGGGAAATTTTTCCATTCTGAATATAATTTTAAAGTAGCTAAAGCGGGGGTTAACATAATAACAGCCTCGATAGATTGTTTAGATTTTCCTCGCAATAGATGTGTTTGACTTCTCAATATTATTCTATTATCTTTCAAGAATGTTACAAAAGCACTTGGTTGAATCATATCGATCACCGCTTCAATTTAATTAATATTGTTCAAGTGGTCCTTAATCAATCATGTTAAGAATGCCTCTAATCCCCATTGATTCCACTGATTTTTATATTGTGCTCGTAAGTTTTTTGATTCTGCCAACCTTAATAATCGTGCATCCATCACGAGACATATAACCAACAAATAGTTTCCAATTTATTCCATAAAGTTATCTGTTTACAATATTCTAAATAATATAAAAATAATATTGACAATAAAACGGACAACCAGTATGATGAACTTATATAAAAACCGGACAGCCGGTTGGTAGAAAGTATTCAGTGAATAAAGTTAAGGTGGTTTTCTAATATGTCAAATGTATTGCAGAGCAAAGGCCAAGATAGAAAAGTAGAAATATTAGATGCTGCGCTCACGCATTTTGTGAAAAAAGGGTTTCATCGAACATCTATTCAAGATATTGCAGATGCAGCAGGCATTACGAAAGGGGGATTATATCATTATCTAAAAAGTAAAGAAGAAATACTATTTTTGCTCCACGAAAGATTTATTTCGGAAGGGTTTGCGAAGTTGAAGTTAATAGAAGAAGAATTGTTATCAACGGAAGACAAATTAGTGAAATTATTAAAAGCACACTTAGAAATAATTCATGATTATAAGGATGATATCACCATTTTTTATAAAGAGTACAATAACTTATCACCCGAGAATTATAAGATTGTGTTGAATAAACGGGATGATTATGAAAGCATTTTTATTAACGTTTTAGAAGAAGGAAGAATAAATGGCGTTTTTAATGTTGAAAATGGTAGAATTGCAAGTTTCTTTATCTTAGGTGCTAGTAACTTTATGTATCATTGGTATAATCCAAATGGCGAAAAATCAATGGACGAACTAGCAAGAATTTACTTGAACATTATCAAAAATGGGATCCTAAATTAAAAATTAAATCTATAAAAGGGGGAAGAAGGATTGAGTCATATACCGAATGAAGAGTTATTGTCCCTTTATCAAACAATGGTCAAGATTCGCGGGTTTGAAGAAAGAGTTTCTAGTTTGTTTGCAGATGGGCTGATTCCAGGATTTTTGCACCTTTATATAGGTCAAGAAGCAGTTGCATCTGGAATTTGTGAAAGTCTATCAAATGAAGATTATATTACTAGCACACATCGGGGACATGGACATTGTATTGCAAAAGGTGCGGATATAAAAAAGATGATGGCCGAGCTATTTGGAAAAGAAACTGGCTATTGTAAAGGTAAAGGAGGTTCGATGCATGTAGTAGATGTTGAACTAGGGATTCTAGGAGCAAACGGGATTGTCGGAGCAGGTATGCCGATAGCGGTTGGTGCAGGATTTACAGCCAAAACAAATAACAATGGTCAAGTCGTTGTACCTTTTTTTGGAGAAGGGGCTACAGGAATTGGCTATTTTCACGAAGCTGTTAACATGGCCGCCGTGCTCAAACTACCGATTATCTTTGTTTGTGAAAGTAATCAGTATGCAGAATTTACCCCTCGAGAAACGCATCTACCAGTAAAAACTGTTGTTGAAAGAGGAGCAGCCTATGGTATTGAGAGTTTTCTAATAAATGGGAACGATGTTTTAGAAGTCTATCAAACTATGAAAACAATCATAAATCGAACAAGAAATGGAGAAGGACCTTTCCTTGTTGAATGCTTAACCAATCGCTGGAGTGGCCATTTTGAAGGCGATCCACAACTTTACCGACCAGAGGGTGAAATTGAAGAATGGAAGAAGAACGACCCCATTAAAAATTATCGTTCTATCCTAACTTCTGAATATCATATCGAGGAAAGTTTACTAGATTCCATTGAAGAAGGTGTCAGAAGTGAACTTGATGAAGCAGAAAAGTTTTCTCGCGAAAGTGCTTTACCAAATGTATTGTCGACATTAGAAGATGTATACGTATAATAGGAGGTGGAATTATGCTCATTCGATATAACAAAGCTATTAATAATGCACTACGAGAAGAAATGCAGAAAGATTCGACTGTTTTTATTGCTGGAGAAGATGTGGGGGATGCTGGTGGCTCCTTTGGCATTACACGTGGATTAATGGATGAATTTGGTCCGGCTCGTGTCGTAGACACACCCATAAGTGAATCGGCAATAGTCGGAATGGCAATTGGTGCCTCTTCTACAGGAATGAGACCGGTCATTGAAATCATGTTTATGGATTTTATTGCCGTATGTTTCGATCAAATTATCAATCAAGCCGCCAAGATGAGATATATGTCTGGGGGACAAATGAAATTGCCATTAGTGATTAGGACCCAATGTGGAGCAGGTGTAAACGCCGGTCCTCAGCATTCTCAAAGTTTAGAAGCGCTTTTATTTCATATTCCTGGTATAAAAGTGGTGATGCCTTCGAATCCATATGATGCAAAAGGTTTGTTGAAAGCAGCGATTCGCGATAATAATCCTGTGGTCTTCATTGAAAATAAAGCATTGTATGGGATGAAAGGTGAAGTACCAGAAGAAGATTATACGATTCCGATTGGGAAAGCGAAAGTTGTCAAAGAAGGAAATGATGTTACCATTGTTGCTCTAGGGCAAATGGTTAATAAAGCATTGGCAGCTGTAAAATTTCTGGAAGATAAAGGTATATCACCTGAGATAATTGACCCACGAACAATCTCACCTTTAGACACAGAAACAATTAAACAATCCGTTAAAAAGACAGGCCGACTAATCATTGTACATGAAGCAGTTAAAATTGGCGGCGTAGGTGCAGAAATTGCTGCCATAGTTCAAGAAGAGGTCTTTGATTATTTGGATGCGCCGATCCAACGAGTTGCAGCACCATTTACACCAGTGCCATATAGTAAGCCACTCGAAGACTATTATTTGCCAAATGAAAACGATATCATCAAGGCAGTTGAAAAAATTTGTGTTGGGCGCCAATTTTCAATCGCCAGCCATTAATAAAGGAGGAGGGAATATTGACCTTGTTAATAGATAAAACTTCCTTTGCCTCCCCTAGAGCAAGAGCCTATGCGAAGAAATTAGGGGTTGTTCTAGATCAATTTGACGGAAGTGGTCCAAATGGACGAATTATTGAGGAAGATCTCATTTATTATATGGAAAAAATGAATAGTCATACAAATGTATTAACTACACCTAAGAAACAACGTAGAAAGATAACTCCACTCGCTTTAAATATTTCCAATATTGAAAAATTTGATTATGAAAAAGTAACAGGGACCGGTATAGAAGGGAAAATTGTCAGTGATGATATTTTAAAACAAGTCCATCATTCAAATATCATCACTGAACAAAAGAAAATCCCATTATCAGGAATTCGAAAAGTGATTGCCAAAAGGATGACTGCTAGTAAAAGAAATGCTCCTCACGTAACACTGACAGTAAAAACCGAAGCAACGCATCTAGTTAACTACCGAAATCTTTATATGGAAAAAAACAACGTCAAAATTAGTTTTACAGATTTACTTATAAAAATTGTTGCCGCTAGCCTGCTCCAGCATCCTAAGATCAATGTTTCGTTAGAAGAAGAGATGCTCACTTATCATAATGATATCAATATTGGGATTGCCATAGCACAGGAGGAAGGGTTAATTGTTTCAGTCATTCAAAATGCCGATTATAAAACGCTTGAGCAAATCTCTATTGACGTAAAAGATCAAGTAAACAGAGCCCGAGCAGGAAAGCTGAAGCTAACTGATACTGAAAATAGTAGATTTACTATTAGTAATTTAGGGATGTATGAGGTGGATGCCTTTACACCCGTGATCAACCAACCTGAAAGTGCCATTCTGGGTGTTGGTAGAATGGTTGAAGACATTATTGTAGAAAACAGTCAAATTCGTATTGGAAAAACGATGGTTTTATCCCTTTCATTTGACCATCGTGTTATGGATGGGGCACCGGCAGCAGAGTTTTTGGGGGAAATTAAAAATTTCATTGAAAATCCAGAAGATATTCTGTCACTATAAAACTAGGAGATATGAAAATGAAAATGGAAATGGATATTATTGTTCCTAAGGCAGGTCTAACGATGACGGAGGCAACTGTCACCTCATGGTTAGTTGCAGAAGGTGAAAAAGTTAAGAAAAATGACACCATTGCAGAATTAATGACAGAAAAAATGACAGTGGAAGTAGAGTCACCAGAAGATGGAATAATTGTTAGGATTATAAAGCAAGAAGGTGAGGAAGTTCTCGTTGGCGAAAGATTAGCCACTTTGCTTACCGCCCATTCGAAGAAGGATGAACATGAAAACACAGACCTTCATTCAGCTAATGAAGTGTTAGAGAGTCCTTCAAATGAAAGCGCTTCACCTAGCTACGATGCTGTTGTAATTGGTGGTGGTCCTGGGGGGTATGTTGCAGCTATCCGTATTGCACAATTAGGAGGAAAAGTCGTTTTAGTTGAACAGAATGAGCTGGGTGGAGTTTGTTTAAATGCAGGGTGCATTCCCACTAAAACATTACTCAAAGGAGCAGAACTTACCAAAATCCATCATCTTTCATCAGAATTTGGTGTCTATTATCCTCCACCAACGATAGATTTTTCAAAACTGATGAAGAAAAAGGAAATGCTCATCCAACAACTTCAAAAAGGAATAAGTCATTTGCTGAAGAAAAGCAAGGTCATCGTTTTGAATGGGGTAGGTGAGGTAGTCTCTCCAAGTAAGGTGAAGGTCACCAAGAGCAATGGTGAAATAGAAACCATTACTAGCAATAATATTATTTTAGCTACAGGTTCAGAGGCCAATATTCCGAACATTCCAGGTCTAAAAAATGCCAATCCATTGACAAGCATAGAGGCACTTTCATTGACGGAATTACCTGAAAGTATTGCGATTATTGGTGCTGGGGCCATTGGTTGTGAATTTGCTGGTATATATGCTCCATTAGGTGTAAAAGTCGTACTGATTGAGAGTGAAAACGAAATTCTTCCAGGTACGGATCATGACGTTGCTCAATTTCTGAAAAAATCTCTTGAAAAAGATGGTGTCGAAATCCTTATCTCTTCGCAAGTAAAAGAAATTAATGAAGAGAATTCCGATAAGACTTTATACATCGAACACAACGGTCATTACAAAGAAATAGTTGTAAAAGAGATTCTTGTTGCAACAGGTAGGAAAGCCAGACTAGAAACGCTACAGGAAATAGGACTTGAAGAAGAAAATGGGGGAGTCAAGGTCGATGATTCACTTCGTACAAGTATCCCATCAATTTTCGCAATTGGGGACATAACAGCAAAAGAAAATCTAGCACATGTTGCTTCAGCGCAAGGGATGGTTGCAGCTGAAAATTGCATGGGATATCAAAAAAAAATAAATTACGAATCGATTCCACGTTGTATTTACACGTCCCCTGAAATCGCGTCTGTTGGTCTTACGGAGAAAGAGGCGAACACAAAAAATATAGATTATCAGACTGGTACGTACTATTTTAACAGCAATGGGCGTGCATTAACAAATGGAAAAGCAGAAGGGTTTGTAAAAGTCCTTCGCGAGAAAAAATACAATCAAATTCTTGGGATTCATATTGTGGGACCGAATGCGTCTGAATTAATTTCTGAAGGAGTACTTGCTATAAATCTTGAGGCGACAACTGAGGAAATAGCAGCTACAATCCATCCGCACCCTACTTTATCTGAAGGTTTGCTAGAAGCTACTTTAGCAAGTATGGGCAAAGGAATTCATGTATAGAAAGGAAGATATGTATGGAAAAAGTAAGATATGTTCGCACCCAAATCGAGTCTGGAATTGCCACCATCACAATTGATCGTCCAGATGTGTTAAATGCGATTGATGATGAGGTTTTAGAAGAGTTAGAAACCATTTTCAATTCAATTGAAAAAGATGAAAAGATTCGTGTTGTCATTATTACTGGCGGTGGAGAGAAAGCATTCGTTGCTGGCGGAGATATTGATGCAATGAAACGTATGAGTTTAGTCGAAGGTGAGAGATTTGTTTATAAAGGACAAGGCGTATTAAGCAAAATAGAAAACAGCAACAAAGTAGTCATTGCTGCGATTAATGGGTATGCATTAGGAGGCGGAAGCGAGTTAGCATTAGCTTGTGATATTCGCATCGCTTCAAATAAGGCGAAATTAGGTCTCCCGGAGGTTTGTATCGGACTTTATCCAGGCTGGGGAGGAACTCAAAGATTAGTAAGGTTAGTTGGGAAAGGTGTTGCGAAAGAGTTAGTCTTTACGGGAAGACGCATTTCTGCCCAAGAAGCAAAAGAATTAGGGATTGTGAACCGAGTTGTCCCACATGATGAACTTATGAGTAGCTGTGTTGAACTAGCTGAAAGCATTTTGGCAAATAGTCCAATAGCTGTGATCCAGTCTAAAAAAGCGATTAACCAAGGCAGTGAAATCTCCCTTGATAATGCATTAAGTTTAGAAGCAGAAGCATGGCTTGTTAACTTTAGTACAGAGGATCGTGTGGAAGGTTTAAGTGCATTTTTAGAAAAAAGGAAACCAAATTATTTGGGAAGATAATTGTCTTTGGAGGGAGTGCACATTGAGTATTGAGGGAAATATCAACTTCTCATCTGTTGTTAACAAATGGGCAGACGAAAATCCTTATAAAGAGGTAATCGTTTATGAAAATAAACGAATTACCTACAAAGAGTTGAATGATCGAGTGAATGCGTTAGCACAAGGGCTTCTCTCTCTTGGCATCGAACATGGAGATCGAGTCGGGATTTTACTTTACAATTGTTCTGAATATTTTGAGATTATTTTCGCAGTCAATCGCATCGGTGCAATCTTTGTGCCGCTCAATTTTCGCTTAGCTGCAGATGAACTTGCTTATATCTTAGGAAATGCTGGCGCTAAAGCCCTTATCAGTGAAGATGACTTCCACAATGAGATTGATAGTATTAGAGGGAATTTACCAGAACTTCAACATTATGTTTCCTTATCGATGAAAGAGGTAGAGTCATGGAAATCCTATCAGAAAGTAATAGATTCCAATCTAGGTTCAAAAGTTCTAGACGCACATGTAGAATTAGACGACTTACATCGATTAATGTATACATCCGGAACAACTTCTCGACCAAAAGGAGTAACAATTTCTTTTGAAAACTTATACTGGAAAAATATTGGCCACATATGGAACTTTAACATTGGGCCAGAGGATAAAACGTTAATCGTTGGTCCCCTTTACCATGTAGGTGGATTGGACCTTCCTTCCACTGGTGTACTGCATCGAGGAGGAAGTGTCTTAATCTTAAGGAAATTTGATCCCGAGAAAGTACTCGCCGCAATTGAGAAAGAGAAGCCAACCAACATTTGGTTAGCACCAGCTATGATTAATATGTTACTTCAGTTTGAACAAGCCCATCAATATAATCTTGATTCGATTCGTTTTATCATTGCGGGTGGAGAAAGGATGCCAGAACCATTAGTTGAAAAGGTTCAAAAGTTGTTTCCAAATGCCTGGTTCTGCGATGCCTATGGGTTAACAGAAACCGTTTCTGGTGACACCTTCCTACCACGCTCTAAAACATTTGAAAAGCTTGGATCTGTGGGAAAACCTTGCATCCACTTGGATATGAGTGTTGTCGATACCGGCGGGAACAAAGTTCCGACAGGTGAAATTGGAGAGATTATCTTCCGAGGACCAAAGGTGACAAAAGGATATTGGCGAGACGAAGAGTCGACCAAAAAAGCGATTCGAAACGGATGGTTTCATACAGGAGATATGGGCCATGTGGACGAAGAAGGCTATTTATTCATCACTGATCGGAAGAAGGATATGATCGTTAGTGGAGGAGAAAATATCGCTTCACTTGAGGTGGAAAGGGTTCTATACGAGCATCCAACCGTGTTAGAAGCTGCCGTTATTGGGATCCCTCATCCAAAATGGGGAGAAGTTCCAAAAGCTTATATTGTTGCAAAGGAAGGCAAGAACATAACAGAAATGCAACTCCTCTCATTTTGCGAGGAAAAGCTAGCAAAATATAAAGTTCCACAAGAAATTGAATTTGTGGATGAATTACCGAGAAACCCTTCAGGAAAAGTATTAAAAAGACAATTAAGAGAAAATAGGAGGCAGCAAGCATAATGAACTTTGAAATCACTCAAGATCAATTAATGTTAAAAGAAGGAGTTAGAAAAATTGCCAACAAGTTTGGCTTAGAATACTGGCGGGAAAAAGATGCAAAGCATGAGTTTGTTCATGAATTATGGAGTGAACTAGGAAAAAACGGTTATATAGGTATAGCGATCTCCGAAGAATATGGAGGCGTTGGTTTAGGTCTAGTTGAAATGGCGATGGTAATTGAGGAACTGGCAAAAGCAGGTGCAGGTTCAACCGTTGGTCAGTTATTTATGCTAACACCTATATTCGGGGGCATAACGATTGAACGTCATGGGAGTGAAGTTCAAAAACGAGAATACTTACCTAAGATTGCTTCTGGTGAGATGAATTTCTGTATGGCCCTTACAGAACCGAATGCTGGAAGCAATTCTCTTGAGATTACTACCTTCGCGAGAAAAGAGGGCGATCATTATATCATTAATGGTCAGAAAACTTGGATTTCAGGCGTGAATGTAGCTGACAAGATGCTGCTTGTGGCAAGGACAACGAAAAAGGAAGAAGTTCAGAGGAAAACAGATGGAATTAGTTTGTTTTTAGTCGATGCAAAAGATCCGGCGATTATTACGCAACCTATTGAAAAAGTCGGGACACATTGTGTCCAATCTGATGAAGTGTTTATCGAAAATTTAATCGTTCATAAAGATAATTTACTTGGCGAAGAAGGAAAAGGCTGGCGTTATCTTGTTGATACTCTTAACGCCGAACGAATTGTCACAACTGCTGGTCTAGTAGGTACAGGTGAACTGGCGCTTAAATTAGCAGTGGATTATTCAAAAGAGAGAATTGTTTTTAACAATACGCCAATTGGTGCCTACCAAGGAATTCAATTTCCTCTTGCAGAGCTTAGTGCGGAAATTAATGTTGCTCAATTAATGAACTACAAGGCTGCTTGGCTATATGATCAATCACTTCCGAATGGGGCAGAAGCTAATACAGCAAAATTAATTGCTGGTAAATCAGCTTTTGGACTTTGTGATCGAGCGATGCAAGTACTGGGAGGCTTTGGTTATGCAAAAGAATACCATGTTGAACGATTATGGAGAGATGTTCGCCTCTTTAAAATTGCACCAGTTTCAGAAGAAATGATTTTAAACTATATCGCTCAGCATAATTTGGGAATGCCAAGATCCTATTGATTTTGTGGGAATTTAATCATTCTAAATAAGTACTTGAAAGAGGAAATGATTAAGAACTAACTTTTAGCAGTAGAAATACGCGAATAGGGGGAATTAACCATGTGGTCCTTTGAGTCTACAGATGAACAACAAATGTTTAAAGAAACGATTCGGAAATATTTTGAACGTGAGGTAGCTCCATTAGTCGATGATGCAGAAGAAACAGAGGTTTTTCCAGTTGAGTTATTTAAAAAAATGGGCAGGGATAATTACCTGTGTATCCGCTATCCAGTTGAATATGGAGGATTAGAGGTTGACAAAATTACGGAATGCATCTTCCGTGAAGAGCTATCTAGAGTTTCACAAGGATTTGCAACCGCGTGGTCAGCTCATTCCCATTTAGGAACATATCCTATTTATGCTTATGGGACCGAAGAACAAAAGGAAAAGTATTTACGACCCGCTATTAAAGGCGAAAAAATAGCGGCATTTGGGTTAACAGAACCCAGTGCAGGTTCTGATGTAAAATCAATGAAGACTACTGCGGTAAGAAAGGGAGATAAATATATAATCCGAGGTAGCAAAACATTTATTACGAACGCAACGTTTGCAGATTTCGTAATAGTGGCTGCATATACAAATCCTGAAATGGGCTATAAGGGTATAAGTCTATTCATTGTGGATACAGATGCTAAAGGATTTAATATCTCAAGAAAGTTGAAAAAAGAAGGAATACGATCTTCTGAAACTGCGGAGTTATTCTTCGATGATTGCGAAGTGCCAGTTGAAAACTTAATTGGTGGCATGGAAGGTAATTTTAGCGGGGTAATGAGCACCTTAAGTGAAGGCCGAATTGGGGTTGCGGCAAATTGTGTTGGGATGGCACAAGCAGCCTTGGAAAATGCTAGTCAATATGCAAAAGAAAGAATTCAATTTGGGGAGCCCATCGCGAATTTCCAAGCTATAAATCATAAAATCGCTGATATGTATACCGAGGTGCAGGCTGCAAGACTACTAGTTTACCAGGCTGCCTGGCTGCTGGATAAAGGAATGAAAAGTGACAAAGAGGCTTCAATGGCAAAACTATTTGCATCGGAAGTTGCCGTGAGAACTGCCCGAGAAGCCATTCAAATACATGGCGGATATGGAATGATGCGAGAATATCCGGTAGGAAGAATTTTACGGGATGCTCTTGTATATACGGTTGGAGAAGGTACATCTGAAATTCAAAAAAATATCATTGCCAAGCAAATAGGTTTGGTTAATAAAAGCAAAATACAGAAAAACAGGTGATTAATTTTAAAGGAGGTAGTGTCTAAAGTTCATACTATTAAAAGAGGTGTGGTAATGAAAAGTTCATATATAGTTGGAGTAGGGGATACACCTGTAGGTAAATTGCAAGGATCTAGTACTATGCAATTACATGCAGAAGCATCTACAAAGGCATTAGAAGATGCAGGATTAAAGAAAGAGGAAATTGATGGTGTGCTAACTGCTTATTCGTTAGTAGAACCCCATCTAATGTTAAGTTCTGTTTTTTGTGAATACTACGGTATCTCTCCAAAGTATACGGCTGCGGTCCAATTGGGAGGAGCCACTGGGTGCGCCTTGATTATGCATGCTCAAGCATTAATACAATCTGGACAATGTGAAACGGTATTAATTGTCACTGGAGATAACAGGCTAACGGGACTAACCAGAGATGGAGCTGTTCAAGCATTATCTGGTATTGGACATCCTGCATATGAAGCACCATATGGAATCACCGTACCATCCTTATATGCATTAGTAGCAACGAACTATATGGATTACTATAATGTTTCATCGGAGACTCTGGCACAAATTGCCGTAACGATGCGTAATCATGCAGCACTTCACCCAAATGCTCATAAAAAAGAGCCTATAACTGTGGAAGAAGTATTAAACTCTAAGATGATTTCTAGTCCATTACACATGTTAGATTGCTGTTTAGTATCGGATGGTGGAGGGGCAATAATAGTGGCTTCTAAAGAAGTTGCAAGAAATTTACAAAAAAGACCGGTGAAAGTCATGGGTGCTGGTCAAGGTCACACACATGAACATATTAGTCAAGCCCCTTCACTGACTGATTTTGGGTGCAAGCAATCTTCTAAGCTTGCATTTGAACAAGCAGGAATTTCTATCGGCGATATCGATGTCGCAGAGATTTATGATTCTTTTACAATTACGTTGCTTATTGAACTAGAATCTATTGGATTCTTTGGTAAAGGTGAGGCTGGTTACCATATTGCTAATGGAGAAATTGGGCTAAACGGTAGAATACCGCTTAATACTCATGGTGGATTATTATCATATGGACATTCCGGAGCAGCTGGCGGACTATGGCATGCAATTGAAGCAGTGAGGCAATTAAGAGGCGAGGCACACGGAAGACAAGTCCCTCTTGCAAAAACGGCGTTTGTACATGGAGATGGGGGTATTCTTTCTGCTCATTGTTCATTAATTTTAGGGAATGAGTAAATGAATGAAAGTGAAAATCTTGAGAGTGTCTAAATGAGTAGAATAATGGTTATCACAGTTTCAAGCATCAGATTAACAAACTAATATTAAAATAAGTATTTTAAAAACCTATGGGGTGTTACTATGCAAAAACCACTACCTTATATTACTGCTGAGTCATCTGAATATTGGGATAGCTGCAGGGAAGGAAAATTAATATATCAACACTGTTTAAGTTGTAATGAAGTCCAATTTTATCCGCGAAGTCAATGCAAGCACTGTGGAAGCAAGAATTTAGAGTATCGAGAATCAAAGGGTAAAGGTGCAATTCGAACTTTTACTCATGTCCATAGAGCTCCCAGTCCAGCATTCAAAGAGGATGTTCCATATATATTAGCGTTAATAGATTTAGATGAAGGTTTTCGGATGATGAGTAATATTGTCGGAACAGAGAGAGATGTCAAAATCGGTGACCGTGTAATAATAGATTTCGAAAAAAGATCGGAAGACACTGTTATTCCTCAGTTTAAGTTGATGTTAACTTTCGATAGATTAAAACTAGGGAAAGTATATGGTCAGGAGGAATATATATGTAGTGTCGAAAAGGTGAATCAATGGCAAGAGATTTACGCAGGTTTCACAATTGAGAAAAAAGTATATAGAACGGTTCCAGCGGGAATGTGTGGAGTCATCGTTATGAAAACATACGATACAACACTATGCGGTAGACCGCCAGGAAATGTTCACGGGAGCCAAACTTTTCACTATCATAAACCCATTCAGGTTGGGGAGACTGTCATAACTAAACTTTTGATAGAAGATAAAGTAATTAAAAATGACCGGAAATGGGTAACCATCAAAACGGAATCAACTTCAGAGGATGGTACCCTGTTGGTTGAAGGCCGAATGAAAATCTTATGGGCTGAGTAGGAGGATTAACAATTGAATCAGGGAGCATTGATATTATCTAATAAACTCCATGTCACTAAGAAACGAATCTTGAGCTATGCACAAATGTCAAATGATTTTAACCCAATTCATGTAGATGAAGCTTTTGCGGAAACTACCCAATTTGGCAGTATTATCTCCCATGGTATGCTCTCACTTAATTTATTGTGGGAATTAATAATAGAGACTTTTGGGGTAGAATCATTAAATGCTTTAAAAATGAATATTCGTTTTCAAAAACCGGTGAAAGTAAATGAGACAATCCAAGCTGTTATTCGCATTGAGAAAATGGAACCTTTAGCTGACCACACGGATCGTCAAAAGTATTATCTGACTGTTGGAATTAGTAACTCTAGCGATGAGGAAGTGGTAAAAGGAGATGTAGAGTTAGTTTCATAATAAGTAGAAGATACAACTAGATTTCCATTACATGCTCAAAACTATTTGATGAACAATAACTTAAAAGGGTGTTATATAAATGACCAATATAATTAAAAAGTTATTTGAAGCAAAATCAATAGCAGTTATAGGAGCTACCTCTGATCCAGTTAAGATTGGTGGAAGACCAATTAAATATTTGCAAGATCAAAAATTCACAGGAAAAGTTTTTCCTATCAATCCTAAATATACTGAAGTTATGGGTATACCTTGTTTTTCAGATATAAGCCAAATTAACGACATCGTTGAGTTAGCAGTTCTTGCTGTACCAGCAGATCGAGTTGAAACAGAAATCAAAAAGTGTATCAAATATGGGGTTCATTCCTATGTAGTATTCAGTTCTGGCTTTGCAGAAGCAAACGAAAAGGGATGTCAACTTCAAAGTAATCTAAAAAAGTTAGCAATAGAACATAACTTAGCGATATTGGGTCCAAATTGTCTGGGCATGATTAATGCTTCAACAGGTTTAGTAGCTTCTTTTACAACAGCTATGGAGTCACTTCAGCTAGTAAAAGGAGGATTTGGATTTGTATCTCAAAGCGGTGCTTTAGCAGCCTATTTCCTAGATCTAATTCAGAAAAGCGGTGTTGGATTAAGTAAATGGGTCTCCACTGGAAATGAGGTAACCTTAGACACATCTCATTTCATTGATTATTTTGTTGATGATCCAGATACTAAAGTTATTGGGGTGTATCTGGAAGATATTAAAGATGGAGACTTGTTTAAAAAATCAGTACTAAAAGCTGCAAAGGTAGGTAAACCGATTGTCCTGATAAAGGCTGGATCATCTGAAGCTGGAAGCAAGGCTGCTTCATCACATACAGGTTCGATGACTGGTGTAGACTCTAAATATCAGGCATTATTTGAACAACTTGGTGTTATTCGTGTCCGTAGTCTAAGCGAAATGATTAGAGTTAGTAAGTCGCTATTATATCAAGGGTTCCCTAAAGACAATACATTAGGTATTATTTCAGTTTCTGGCGGAGCAGGAGTTTTATTGGCGGATGAGGCTGCTAATCTTGGAATGAGAGTTCTTGATTTTGATAATGAGTCAATTGATAAGCTCAAAAAGACATTACCTTCATTTGCCACTGTTCAAAATCCAATGGATATAACCGGTCATGTTCTTAGTGATCAGACTATATTTGCAAATACTCTAAATATTTTAGAAAACGATAGCAAAATTAATAATATAGTAATATTTATAGGTCTAATGAAAAGTATTAGCAATGAATTATTCAATTCTATTAAAAAATCGAACATAATGAAGAAAAAACATGTTTCTGTGGTATGGATTGGAGCTACAAGGGAAATTATTGAAAGATTTGAATCTATTAATATTCCTGTTTATGAAGATATACCCGATGTAATAGAAACTTTAACGCAATTGTTTAATGGATGTGACCGTCAAAAGTCTCTTCTTACAGATATACCATTTTTGTTAGGAATTGAAAATTCATCAAATAATAATAGTCTAGAAAATCAAGATACAGTATATGAATTAACAGAATACGAAACGAAAAACTTATTAAAGAATTATGATGTCCCATTCCCAAAAGAAGTACTGATTCATAATATCAAAGATGCCCTAATCCAGATGCGCGATAGCGGGATTAATTATCCAGTGGTATTAAAAATACAAAGTAGTGAGCTGTTGCACAAGAGTGAGCATGGAGGGCTTCTTCTAAATATTGGAAACGAGAAACGATTGAATCAGGGAATCCAGCAATTATTTGAAAAAAGTGAGCAGTTAGGAATTAAGACGCAAGGTATTTTAGTTCAAGAAATGGTGAAATTTGACCAAGAACTTATTATTGGATTTCAAAGAGACCAAATTCTGGGATCTACTTTGACATTGGGAAGCGGCGGAATTTATGTAGAGGTATTAAAGGATATAACCACTTTATATCTTCCAGTCAGTAAGGAAACAATAATCAAAAAAATTAAAAGCCTAAAAAGCAGTATATTACTTGAAGGATATCGTGGAAAACCAAAAATTGATATTAGCTACTTAGCCGATATCATACTTAATTTAAGCAACTTCTTCTTAAAGCATGAGGAGGAAATGGTTGAATTAGAAATTAATCCACTGGCTATTAATCTTGAAACAGGACAATATTGGATTTTAGATGGTCTGGCAATAACGAAAAAATCGTATGAAGAACTTAATAGATTAAATGACAGCACAAAGAATCCTATTTATCTCAACATCTAGGTAAAAACGAGAAGATGAATATATGAAGTACATTCAGGTGTACCGTTTCAAAAAAAAATATCAGTAGGGGTGATTTTTTTGAATAGGAAAAAATTGTGTTTTATGCTTGCTAGTTTACTCTCTATATTACTGCTATTAACTGGGTGTGGAAATACAACATCTACTAGCAGTGCGAATGAAGCATCAGCTAGTTCTGGGGGGGACTATCCTAAAAAGATGATCAAAATAATTGTTGCATATGCACCAGGTGGAGGAACTGATACCCAAGCACGTACTTTAGCTGATGCTGTATTGAAGTATCTTCCAAAAAACGTTGAAGTAATAATAGAGAATAAACCAGGAGGAGCAGGAACAATTGGATTATCTGCCGTGGCACAAGCAGAACCTGATGGCTATACTTTAGGATTTGCATCGATATCAAACCTTGCTTTGCAGACACACTATGAAAAAACTCCATATAGTATAGAGGATTTTGAACCAATCATTCAATTTACTTCCGTGCCAAGTTTATTACTTGTAAAAGATGATGCACCTTGGCAGACATATGAGGAATTGATTGATTATATTAAACAAAATCCTGGTAAATTTACTTTCGGTTCAAATGGAGTAGGCGGAATTACACATATTAACATAGAAGCAGTAAATCAGGCTTTGGATACGGAAATGAAGATTGCACATTTCGACGGCAGCACTCCAACAATGACATCTCTATTAGGAGGGCATGTAAAGGGAGTTAGCCTTCAGACATATGATGCTATACCACAGATAGAGGCTGGGAAAGTGCGGCCACTTGCCATCTTTGGAACTAATAAAACGGAAGACTTTGAAGATTTACCACTATTGGCTGATGAGGGGCTTGATACGGGTATTGATTCATTTATTGGCCTATTAGCACCAAAAGGGACACCTAAAGAGATTATAACTATTGTCCATGATGCGTTTAAACAGGCTATGGAAGACGAAGAAGTAATAAAGAAGTTTAATGCTTTATATACTGATTTATCTTATGCTGGACCAGAAGAATTTAAGGAGATTATTGAAGAAAGCCATCAACTTTCAGGGGAAATAATGAAGAAATCTGGATTAATCGAGTGAGACAGAGTATTAATTAATAGAACATCAATAGAAGGGATATTTTCCTTCTATTGATGCTTAAATAAAGAATATCTATCGATTATTTTTGGAAAGAAAAATTAGTCGTTTTGTTAAGAGAGGTAGGTGCAGTCTAATGAGAAAACTTAATGGAGGTTTTTGGGCAGCAATTGTGATACTGATATTTTCCCTCGTTTTTCTCTATCAATCACTTGCGTTTCCCTACTCAGGAGATTTTGGTCCAGGACCAGGTTTTTTTCCAACATGGTTAAGTGGCATTTTATTTGTCTTATCTGTCTTCTATATTTTTGAATCTTTAAAGGCGGCTAAAAAAGATGAAGAGGACGATAAATCAACTTCTTCAAAAGATGGCTTAAAGAAAATCTTGTTTATTCTAGTTTCGATGATTGGAATACTAATCCTGCTTCCTTTTTTAGGGTTTGTGATCTCTGCTACACTGTTTTTGTTTGTTTTATTATTTAAAGAGTATAAATGGTACTCAAATCTCAGTATTTCATTAGGAGTATCACTAATCTTATTTTTGGTATTTGGTTCAGCCCTAAGTATTCCGTTACCTTTAAATATATTGGGATTTTAGTAAAGGAAATAGTTATAAATAATATTTAGTAAATGTCATAGATGTGCAAAGGGGGAATAAATTTGGATGCATTGGTTTCATTGTTTAATGGCTTTGAAAGTGCTCTCACCGGTTGGAATTTAATGTACTGCTTTATTGGAGTTTCCGTAGGTATGTTGGTTGGCGTACTTCCCGGGTTAGGACCAGTTGCCGGGACAGCAATATTGATTCCTCTTACTTTTGGAATGGAACCAGTTTCGGCGATAATCATGCTATCTGGAATCTACTATGGAGCCATGTATGGAGGGACTATCACATCTGTTTTAATTAATACTCCTGGAGAGTCTGCTTCTGTAATTACCTGTTTAGATGGACATCCGTTAGCCAAACAAGGACGTGCAGGCACTGCTTTAGGGGTTGCTGCCATCGGATCATTCATAGGGGGAATCTTTGCACTAATAGGTTTGACATTTGTTGCTCCAGTACTAGCTGAATTTGCATTGAAGTTTGGTCCCCCAGAATTTTTTTCACTAATGCTGCTAGGCTTAATGATGTTGGTTGGATTGATGGGATCGTCTTTGATACGTGGATTGATTGCAGCCATTTTTGGTTTAATTTTATCTTTGATAGGAATGGATCCGGTATCGGGTGCATTAAGATTTAACTTTGGACAACCCGAGTTAATGGAAGGGCTTGATTTTGCTGTAATAGCTATGGGCCTTTTCGGTATTTCCGAGATTCTTATTAATGCGGAAAGTAAAACGAAAACAGAAAAACCTGCAAAAATTAAGAAGCTTTTACCAGAAAAAGAGGAATGGAATCCAACCTTGATGTCAATTGGTAGAGGAACTGGGATAGGATTTTTTCTTGGATTAATTCCGGGTGCAAATGCGGTAATTTCCTCACTAATATCCTATTCTACGGAAAAGAAAATGGCAAAGGACCCTACTCGTTTTGGAAAAGGGGCCATAGAAGGGGTAGCTGGGCCCGAAGCAGCAAATAATGCGCATAGTGGTGCTGCCATGATTCCATTATTTACATTGGGACTTCCAACATCACCTACAATAGCAGTTCTATTTGGTGCATTTATTATGCATGGCCTAACGCCTGGTCCAGCTCTTTTTAAAAATGATCCAAATTTTGTTTGGGCCATTATTGCAAGTATGTTTATTGGTAATATAATATTATTGATATTTAATTTACCTTTAGCAAAAGTTTGGGCAAAAATAGCGTTGGTCCCTTATAAGCTTTTATATCCACTAATACTTATTATTTCTATAGTTGGTGTTTACAGCATAAAGAATAGTTTGTGGGATGTTGGAGTAATGATACTGTTTGGAATTATTGGTTTTTTAATGAAAAAACTGGATATTCCAATAGCAGCTACAATTTTAACTTTTGTTTTAGGTTCGCAAATGGAGGCGGCATTATTTCAATCATTGGCAACCTCTCAAAATGGGTTCATGATCTTTTTTACTCGTCCGATTTCAGGTGTAATTGTCACCGTTTGTATACTCATTTTTATTATTAGCATAATATCATCGAGACGTAAGAAAAGGTATTTACTTGCCAATGATATTGAGATGTAGTTGGAAATTTGTATTCAGATTTCAAGATTTTATTCATTTATGGTTATTATGGTTTCAACAAACTTTTCGGAACTCCCTTGAATATCACGAAGTACACAAGCTTTTAAACCAAGAAAGGGAATCTGTCAAACAGTACTTATCTAGGTTCAGTACTGGTTCGAAACCTTTTCATTATAATCTTATAAGGTTGTATCTTAATACTATATTTACTTTACAGCAGGGGATGTGGGTGCCTAAATGAAAGAATCAGGTATTCTCTATTGCCCTTAGCATGGTGGGGAATCCCCTCTAATTAAAAGATCAATATTTAAGGTTTACCTCATCCAGACCGTTTTGTCTTTGGCATTCCGACTGAAGAAGTACACCGGGTATAATACCAGCAAATATTCGTACTATAGTAACTCTTCTTTCATATAAATCGTGATTTTTCCTGCATCTATTATTTTGAACTTATTATCTCCTTTTTCTGCAAATTCTAGGCACTTCCACTTTAGTTTCTGCCGTTTCGAATGCGGGTGGAATAGGTTTGATCACTGCAGGTAGTTACAACTCGAAAGAAGAAATGATGGAAGATATTAAAACGACAAGAAGGCTTACAAATAAACTTTTTTGGGTCGATATTGGGATTCGAAAAGCAATGGATGAATTTATTGAAGGGGCTATTGAAGCTGGCATTTCAGTCGTATACACATCTGGAAATAATCCTGAACAATATATGAAACAGTTAAATGCAAACAGAATTAAAGTAATCCACGTTGCTCCTTCCGTTCGTTTTGCCAAAAAGTCTGAAATATTAGGATGCGACGCAGTCGTTGTTAATGGTTATGAATGTGGTGGACATGGAAAGAAGATACAACAAGTTTAACGCTTGTTCAAAAGGCAAGACAATCACTCTCATTCCCGGTCATTGCACCTGGTGGATTCTCAAGCGGAAGATCTGTGTTAGCAGCACTCGCACTAGGTGCAGAAGGCGTCCAAAAGGGAACTCGATTTCTTATGTCTAAAAAAACTTCATCAAAATGTGAAAGATTATTTATTGAAACTGCAAGAAACCGTCACGGTACTGATAAAGAAATCAATAGCAAAAACAGCTAGAGTAATGAAAACAGAGCATACGATTGGACTTGCAGATATCGATGCGCGAGGTGCATCTTTTGATGAAATATTTCCATATATAAGCGGAGAATCTTACAAAGAACTCATCGAAACAGGAAGTCTGAAAAGCGGTGTTATTGCGTTCGGATGAACGATTGATCTTATTGATGAAATAAAGAGTGTCGCTGAAATCATGGAAGAGATTGTAGGAGATTATGAATGTCGTTTACTTCATTTATCCAATAAAAATAATTGAGAAATAGGTGTTAACGTTTGACTAATTTCGACAATCAAATTGCTGTTATTACTGGAGCAGGAAGAGGTATAGGTCTAGAAATAGCGAAAGAATTAGGTCTTGCCGGAGCACTCGTTTGTCTCTTGGATTCAGACATTTCTGCCTTAAATGAAGTTTGTAATGAATTTACAGAATTACATATCTCTTTCGAAAAGTTTAATATAGATATTACAAATGAATTTGATGTGGCGAAAGTATTTAATTCCATAAAAGAAACTCATGAAAAAGTGGATATTTTAGTTAATAACGCTGGAATCATCCGAGATAATTTGATATATAAGATGAGTACGAATGATTGGGAGCAAGTGATGGATGTCCATTTGAAAGGGGCTTTCCTTTGCAGTAAATATGCTCAAGAAATCATGGTGAAAAACGCTTACGGTCGCATTGTTAATTTATCCTCGGCATCCGCTTTAGGAAATCGAGGACAAGCTAAAAATGCAGCTGCGAAAGCTGGAATTCAAGAGTTTACAAAAACATTAGCATTGGAACTAGGTCGATATAATATTACCGTTAACGCGGTTGCTCCGGGATTCATTGCGACAGAGATGACGAGATCTGTTGCTGAAAGAAATGGCATTAACTTTGAACAATTAACAGAAGTAAAAAGCAGACAGATACCTGTGAAACGTGTAGGGGTACCAAAGGATGTCGCTCATGCAGTATGTTTCTTTGCAAGCAAAAAATCTTCTTTTTTATCAGGTCAAGTACTATATGTTGCGGGCGGTCCAAAAGCATAAGGAGGAAGTTATAAAAACATTTAATATTGCTCTAAAACCAGGAGATTGAATAGGTCCAGAAGTCGTTTTTGAAGGTGTAAAAGTATTAAAAGACATTGAGAAAGTAGATCCAACAATCTCTTTTTCTTTCACAGAGTTTCCATGGGGATGCGAGTATTATTTGGAACACGGTAAGATGATGGCGGATGACGGTATCGAACAACTTAGGGAGTTCGATGCCATCTACCTGGGTGCTGTAGGTTATCCAGGAGTACCTGATCATATCTCATTATGGGATCTATTACTCAGAATTAGTAAAGAATTTGATTAGTATCTTAATGTCTGACAGATTACGCTATTGTTCCCAATAATCACGCCGTTGAAGGAAATCAGTTTTCTGTTTACTCGTGAAAACAGTGAAGGCGAGTATGCAGGTGCGGCTGGTTTCTACTTTGTTACAGAGCCTGAACGTTTTGAAGTCGTCGTTACTTCCAATCTTTTTGGAGGTATTTTGACAGATATTGGTGCCGCAATTACAGGTGGAATGGGCTTAGCGACGGGTGCGAATATCCTTCGATGTTTGAACCGATATACGGATTCGCTCCAGATATTTCTGGAAAAGGGATTGCGAGTCCAATTGCTGCAATCTAGTCGATTAGTCAAATGATGGACTTCTTTGGAGGAGATAAATGGGGTGAAGCCATTTTATCTAGAATATAAGAAATTCTAGTAGAAAAAGATAGTCTTACATCAGATTTAGGTGGGGCAGCTTCAACTTCACAATTAGGGAATCGATTTGTCGAACTACTTTCCACAGAAGCTATTCAGATAGGGATAGCTAAAGAATATAGTTGGGAGTGGTTAGACTATATTACGTTTTACTCTCATCATGACCATGTGTTTTATTTACATGATTCATACATCTTATCCCACACCGCATACAGGTATAGTTTTTCAGGTTATCTAATAAGGTGTTTATTAGTGCTACACCAGAAGCATTGTCCAATCAAGATGAGTTTTCCGGAAAACCAGAAAAAGATAGCATGAAAAATATTATCATTCGAACTTTTATAAAGCAATTTAATGAGGACATTAGCGGTCAGTACGGCAAAAGTATTGTATGCGTTAAGGGAAAAATGTTGTCAAACTTTGAGAAGAAATATTGCAAGATTCCGGTTTTAGGACGGTGATATGGTTACGAATAGGGGACAACTCTCTTTTATAACAATCTGCCAATAATAGGAGTGATAAATCATGAGAGTACGAGGCGAAATTTATACTAAAAGATCTTATCTTGATAATACGCTACAAAAGACTATGAATATTTTATTTATTATAAGCGATGAAAGTATAAAATTTAAGGGAGACGTAATTAAACTCATTCCGATTATCAGTGAAGGTTTAGCTAATTACAGTGTAGGGGAGAAAATTGAAATAGATGGGGAAATAAGTACTGAATATCTAATCACTTCTAGTGGTAAAAAAAGCTTTGAGCCAGTACCAGTTATTCGAACAAGTTCAATATGCTAGTTTTCAATCGAGCCTTCATATAGAAGAAACCAAAGACATGAAAAAAGTAACTAGCTTGTAGAGAAGTTAAAGAATGAAAAAATGAAGAAAAAAACAGTCATCAACTCTAATTGAGAAGATGACCGTTTTGCATTTTCATGTGATCTAAAATAAATAACAAAAACTCACACGGAACTTAACCATTCATCCACCATTTTGTACATTCCTTCGGAAGTCTATGCGACTTTTTGGATAGCCCCTTGTTCTATATCGATATCAACTTTACCGTTAGTCGCTATATTGAACCATGGCGATTTTGCTGAATTATATTGCGATAAATCCTAAAATCATAGAATCCCCCTCCCCTCTATCTTCCGATTTCTTACAGATAGAAGAGACCTCCTTCTTATTTACCGCCAAATAATCACAGTAATTTCTATTCTCTTAAAGGCCTTTTGAATACAAACGTAGTATAAAGCAAATTCGAATAAATTTCCGGACCCCCCGGCGATTAACATGTAAGGAGCGAAATGATGAACAACAACAATTAGCAAGCGGACAAACTGAACAGGTCTTACAGAAAATAAACAGCCACCTACTCGATTGAGAAGGTGATTTTAGACTAACTTTAAAAATCACATGAAAATAACAAAAACCACAGAGGTCCTTTGAATCATACTGAAGCATTTAATTTAGGCTGCTTTCGTAAATATTGTTGTTTTAGAGCGTGAACTTACAGGGATGAATATAATGCTAGAATGTATAAAGGGGGTGAGACTGTTGGAATTTCATTTGATTTTATTAATCTGTTCTGTAATTGTTGCAGTTATCTCAATTGTTGGTTTTATAATAATAAAAAAATGGTTCGTAATTCCATTACTAACCCTTATTGTTTTCACCGCACTAACTTTTACTTTTTTTAATGAGACCTTTTTCATTTGGGTGATAAATTTAACAATATTATCAGTCACCATAAGTATCATTATGAAGTTAATAAAAAGGGTATGAAATGAATGGGTGAAGAAAAATGATTAATACAGGAGTTGATCAAGAATAGCCGGAAAATAGATTAACGCTTGCAGGAACTTGATTCAGAAGTTTTCTTCATATAATTCAAAACAGCTGGCTGCATGTTTGAACATGGCTTGGAATTCGATTTTAACTCATTTCTAGATGCTATTGGATGATGGAGTTACTAAAGCATCCCGACATTGAAAATTCATCCTCCATTCAAATGACATTTAATGAATATTAAGTCTGTACGCAATTTATACACATTGAATAGAAGAAACACTGGTGTATAAGGATTTAAAGGCTCTTAAAAACGTCCTCCTGGGACATTAAAAAAGCGCCTGTAAAGCGCGTCGTATCAACCTTCTAGCGAAGTTAAAGAAGCGGTCTATGAGCGGTCACACTGCGAATTATGGACGCCTGCCTTCTAACTCTACGTTAGGAGGTTTTTTTGTTGTCTAAAAAGCGGAAAGGTTTGACGGTTGACGTGGATTTACCCGAAATGTTTGACGTGGAGGGTATCGAGACCGCATCAACGATAAATCGTAAATCCGCGTTATCAATTGAAAAGGCGCTAGAAATCATTATTCGCCAAATGCGCGCCAGTGGGTTGCGTGAACGTACTATCCACGATTATGAAACGTATGTAATGGACTATATCGTTAAGACGGACGTTGAGTATCTGCTCGCTATTGACGCAGATTCTATCTACGATTGGCTAGCATCCATGAACGTTAAGCCGGCCACGAAGCGTATCCGATTAAAATGTCTTTGTGCGTTCTTAGGGAAATGCTTTAATAACGGATGGTTGGCGGATATGTTTTGGAAGAATATACAAATACGCGTGGATGAAGAAGTAAAAGAAGGTGCTACGGAAGAAGACGTTTTTAATATTTTACGATTGCTCGACTTGAGGGACGCTTCGGCTATTCTATTAATCTATCAGACTGGAATAAGGCTTGCCACTTTGTCTGCGCTTGAAGAACGCCATATAGACTTAGAGAATCGTTTGCTGCGGATTGAAGGTGCGTTATTAAAGAATCGCAAAGTCATTCTACTTCCATTTGACGGACGGATACAGAAAATACTCGAGGTACTATTCGAGCAGAATCGGATCATCCGAGAAGAGAAGGGCGTAGTTAATGATTACGTATTTATCACGCAGCAGGGCGAGGGTATTATTAATCCTAATGCGCCGAAGTCCAACGCAATAGCGAAGCGTCTGAATTATTATAAGCGGACGTAGTTGCGTTCCATTTTGATGTATGGTATAGTCAATAAAAAGGCATAACCGTACATCTAAAGAGGAGCGAAATTCATGCAAAAAGTACAGCCGATTAGAACGACCGAGGATATCGAGAAATTCATCAAGGCAATAATTCTAGCTTCACCGTTGACAGCGGATCGCAACGTTCTTCTTTTCAAACTCGGAATAACAACGGGGCTACGAATAGGCGATATCGTACAGATGCGTATCGAAGATGTTAAGGGGCGTAGTACCGTTCTCGTCAAGGAAGGTAAGACGAAGAAGATGCGCGAGGTCTATCTTGATGACATCATGCCGGAGATAACCGACTACCTAGACGGACAGCCGTCGGAGGGCTACCTATTCGCGTCGGCCAAGGGTGGGCACATATCGACTACACAAGGATATAGGGCGCTCGCTAAGGCCGCTGATTTGCTAGGCTGGGATTTTATCGGAACGCATTCTCTACGTAAAACATTCGGCTATTTCTACTATAAGAAGACGAAAGACATCGTGACATTATCGGAAATACTTAATCATTCATCGCAGCGAATCACACGTCGTTACATAGGAATACGTGATGAAGAGATACGCGAGTCTGTCCGTGGTCTAGGCTTGTTCTGACCGCAAACAGGGCGATTACAGCATGTCTATGTGTGTTCATGAACGAATATAAGCTTACGAAACAAAGCCGCTATTAAACGCTTAATCAATGCGTATTAATAGCGTTTATTCGTGTGTTCGGCGGGGCGATCCGGCTACCCCTCGGAAGCAGACGAATAAAAGAACTCTTTATGTTGCTCGATAACACATGACAAAGAAGTCACTCGAAAATGCACAGATAAAGCTAAAACAAGCAATAAAGACGATTCAGAAACACCAATCACCTGAAAATGTTTGGCTATTCAATATGGTAATAAGGGGTATACAGAATTATTATTCGGTAGCTACAGAAATTACAAATAATCTCAATGAGTCGAACTTTCGTCTACGTAGGTCACTATATAATCGATTTGCTATCTATTTCATCATATATCTGTTATTCTTAGAAAGAGTTATTTTTGTTCTTTTTCAGATTGAGAATTTTGTTTTTCGTCTAAGGTATTTGAGCAAGGGTAGTAACACATTGTGTGGATAACCGCACTAGGAGGCAACAATAATGGAACAAGGTACAGTTAAATGGTTTAATGCAGAAAAAGGTTTTGGATTCATCGAGCGTGAAGCAGGAGAAGACGTATTCGTACATTTCTCAGCAATCCAAAGCGAAGGTTTCAAATCTTTAGACGAAGGTCAAAGTGTAACGTTTGAAATTGAACAAGGGCAACGTGGCCTACAAGCTACAAACGTTCAAAAAGCTTAATAGCAGCTAGAAAAAGACCCTACATGTAGGGTCTTTTTTTATGAGGTTAAATTAGTTTTTATTATTAGTAATCTGTGTCACTTTGATCGATAATCTGCGCTTATTTTAAGTGTAAGCTTAAAATAAAGTAACGTTTGTAAAAAAGATGTACCGTTTTACCCTTCTGGATATGCAATGTCCAAAAGGTGGGAAAAATAACATATCGATATTCAACAAACGGGTGCGTTACTGAACGAAGGAATAGAAATATATAAGAAGCGAAATTCAGATGTAATATCAAGTTTGCCCAGACTTAACCAGTTTAGGCTTTTTTGATTCTTCCGGTTGAAACCTTTATTATAGAAGGAACAGATTAGATCGGAAGTGATGGTAAATATGGGGAAAATAATACCATTCAAATTTAGACAGCAATTAGAAACAGAAAAGGCAATTAAAGTAATGCGTGAGTGGGAAGCCCACTTAGAATGGGAAGAAGCAAATTGGCACAATGTAGTAGATAGAGAAAAGAAGGAAGAACAGAGTTTACAGTAAGAGGAAATTGGATGGCTGAATACTTGGTTAAATCAGGATGGTGATTAACGGAAAATGTAATTGATTTTCTGTCTCGCATATTAGAGTGTTGTAAATCTTGGTTTCTTATCAAACACAACACATGGTATTTAGAAATGTGATAGCCACAAGGTTTATCAACACATTTACACATCCTCCTGGGACATTCCAGAATAGGGCGATACAGCCCGATATGAACGCCTTTTAACTCGTAGAGTAATACGGTCAGTGATACGGTCAACATCCGTATTATCACCGATTCCACTACGTAGTTAGGAGGCTTTTTTGTGTCAAAAAAAAGCAGGCGCTTTCCGTCGCAGTTGATTTATCTGATATTTTTGACGTGAGAGGCAGGCCGACGCAGCCCGTTCGGATGATTTATTTACGAACAAACTCTTTGTATTGGACAACTGATTCTTAACGATTCATTTTTAATATTTTTAATTGCTCGTAATATTCCATACGTTCTCGGGAGAGGATTCAAAACTGAAGATATTCCCGACCGTGGTTAGTGCGCTTGAAAATCTGGATTCACTCTAAAATATTGGCATAAAACTTCAAAGTAGTTACAAGATACAAGACTAGGGAGGCTTCATCATGAAAATTAACAACCTACTGTAAAAAATCTTTTAATTCATCATCAAGGGGGGAATTTATAATTTAACAACAACTTACTAAAAAAAATGAGCGAGTAGAAGATGTCTTTAATTTATTATCAATCATGTTCAAAGTTTTTTGAAAGAATCAAACTTAAATCATGAAGAGTATATAAATTTCGTCAATTGGGCGGATCGATTAGGACGGGCGGGTGAACTCCCACTTTATGCTGATGTTTTTCTTGAAATGCACGTATTAAGAGCAATGTATACTGATAAGCCTGGAACACAACCATCTCTGGGTCATATTTTGTTGAAGGATCGCCTCTAATTGAAGGTCAACAGGGACATCCTTTGGTATTGACACAACGTCCAGATGAAAAAGCCGAAGTATTAATTTTCAAAGAAAATATTAGTAGTGTAAACGGTCAAAAACTTGCAAATACAAGAGTTGAAATGTGGCATAATGAAAATTAGGCTTAGCTGCTATGTGTATAGGTGTCGGACAAGGTATTTCAGTAGTAGTGGAGAATGTGGATTAATGCATCTTTTTATTCAGAGTTAAGTAGCTGGAAATGTGATCTATCATTTTGGTAAAGATTTTCTTGATACTAATGGGTCGAACTAAATCAGTTAGTTAGACCTAAACGTATATTGATTTACGTTGGTTGTAAGATTATGATATAATTGCAAAGTGAATATTCGGACTTTTCTAAGGTCTCAAAATATATCATGAAAGCATTTTTTAAATTGGGAGCTGCAATCTTCACCAATTTTATGCTGACAGCTTTTGCGAGAATACGAGTGAAAAATGTTATTCAGACAATTTATTTAGGGGGAGTTTAATAATGCAAAAAGAAGCGACTAAAAAAAATGAACGCGTAGTAGAGGTTTTCGATTTATTTATCAAACATATCCAAGGCTTTTTTGAAGAAGCCAAATTAGATCACGAAGAGTATACAAATTTTGTAAACTGGGCCGATCGACTCGGACGAGCCGGAGAACTTCCGCTTTATGCGGATGTATTCTTAGAAACCCATGTACTAAGAGCAATGTATACAGAGAAGCCCGGAACTCAACCTTCTCTCTTGGGTCCTTACTTCATCGAAGGATCCCCTTTACTAGTAGCGGAACCAGGAATGCCAGTTGTTTTGACACAGCGTCCTGACGAAGCAGGAGAAGTCCTATATTTTAAAGGGAATGTCAGTAATGTTAATGGCAAAAAGCTTGCGAATACACGTATTGAAATGTGGCAAAACGATGCATCTGCGAAGTATTCGGCTTTTGACTCTGATGCACCAAAATATAATTTAAGAGGCCATTTCTTTACAGATAAAAATGGCGATTTTGAAGTAAAATCCATTGTTCCATTACCTTACCCGATTCCAACGAATGGTCCAACGGGAGAATTCTTGGAATACACGGACAAGCATCCGATGCGACCTGCACATCTTCATTTAATGTTTGAAGCAGACGGCCACGAAACGCTTATTACTCAAGTGTTCTCGGAGGATGATGAATGGCTTGAAAATGACGTGGCGGATGGTGTTCGCTTAGATCTTCTGACAAAGTTTGAAGATAAAGGTAGTCATGTAGAGGCTTCTTTAAACTTCGTTATGCGCACGGAATAAGATGGAATTCTGATTCAGGGGCATTGTACTATGCCTCTGAAATTTTTTGCGCTCAGGAAATTATAAAACCAGCAGCTTAGGAATACTTGCATATTCCGCAGTATTCAGTACGCTTGTAGTTTTCCGTCAAAACTGGATCAGTTTAACTATCGCTGTGTGCTGGATAATGGGGAAGTTATATACGAGTTTTATTTAAAGTTTGGTCAATTGAAACTTACAGTATCCCAATACCTTTAGTGACAAGTAGTTTACAAGTGACTTATAAAAATCCAGTTTAGTACTAATGTGTCTATGAATAGATGTTACTCAGACCTAAAGATAGATTGAAAAAAGTTATTAGAAAATTGTATGATGTAAGTATAAGTTGAGTATTCGGAATTCTAGGAATGGTGGTAATGCTTACATTAAAACAGTATTTTACTTAGGAAATCAACTAATATAAATACAGGGGGATAATAATGAACTTTGGTATTTACGCAGAACTACAAAACCCGGAACAAAACAAGAAGCCTCACGCGCAAGTATATCAGGAAATAATTGAGCAAATTGAACATGCAGACAAACGTGGATTTAGCACTTTTAGCACGTTAGAACATCACTGGTTTGAAGAGTTTTCTCTTTCGGCAAATCCAATGGCACTTTATGCAGCGGCAGCGCAAAGTACGAAAAATATTCGTTTTAGAACTTGTTCTCATGTTCTTCCTTTGCATAACCCGATGGTATTCGCCGGTCAAGCGGCCGTAACGGATATTTTAACCGGCGGAAGATTTGAATTCGCTATAGGCCGCGGTCATGCTTGGTTGTTCCCTAAGGCGTCGATCCCGTTGGAAGAATCTCGTGGTCGCTTTGTTGAATCGCTTGAAATCATTGAAAAGGCATTTGAAGAAGAAGTTTTTTCTTACCACGGAAAATACTACAATGTGGATAATGTGCGTGTAGTTCCTCGCCCGACAAAAAAACCGAAAATTTATACGGGCGGAGCAAGTAATCATAACTATGAATTAGCCGGTCAAAAGGACTGGGGCGTATTGATTACACCTATGTTGCCGCTAGATAAACTATTAGGTCAAATAGACATTTACCGTGAATCATGCGCAAAACATGGAAATACACCAGATATCGTCTATGTTCAAGCTTTGTACTTGGATGATGATGGTGATAGTGCAAGAAAGGAAGCAGAACCACTTATTAAGCAGTTTATGAAAGGCAATGTCTCACCTGCAAGAGCAAATCCATCGAAAGAGGAAATGCTTGCAAAAGATTTCGGATTTTATGCAACAGGTGCATTAGAATCACTGGCGGAGATTGACTATCAAACGCTACTAGAGGAAGAGTACGTTTGGGTAGGATCACCAGAAGAAATCAAGGAGAAAGTTGCTAAAGTGATTGAAGCATGTCCTGATCTATCTGAAATTGCAGTTTTATGCACATATGCAGGTATGGAACATTGGAAAACGATTCGGACGCAAGAATTATTTAGTCAGAAAATCATGCCCGCATTTCAAAACCTTAAAGAAAAAGTAGCAGTTCTTAATTAATTTTAAAGTAATACAACTATCATCAACAGACTTAACGAAAAAAGACCGGTGATGAATATAGTATAAGTAAAGTTATTTTGACGAAGACAGAACTTTCTATTCCGAAATTATTAACTAATGAAGGAGGTTAATAAGAATGCAAACATTGGATATTAATAGGGCTGCAATAGAATCCGTAAACGAAAATCCTATTCATTTACCTGATAGACAATTTTTTGATTGGTGTACAACGAATTATTTAGTTAACCGCGGTGTATTTAACGTAATTGATAGCTGGTTTTATGACTATGGTTTGAAAGATATAGTCAAGCGTCGTAAAGTAATTGTTCAATATTTAAAGCATCTGCGTGTGAATGGTTTTTACAATGAAAAGAAGTTATTCTTACAGTTTGGGAAGGGGGGAGTGAAAGAAAGCCTTTACTTCTTTACTGATAAACGATATCGAAATAGTAAGGGTGATTTCATTGAAAATACAGGCCAGTGAACTTACTCTCGATCACATAATTAAAGTTACTGAACAATCTGGCGATGGATTCAAAGACTTAAATTTAACACTGATAAGTACAGATGCCTGGGGCTTACTTCGGAAAGATTTGATTACGGCACTTGGCGTTCAAAGGGCAAAAAGATTTTTGCTTAGGTATGCATATCGCTCCGGGGCACACGAAGCACGGCTTTTGAAAGATGCGATTAACTGGAAAGATGACATTGAGTGGCTTATCGCAGGTTCCAAGATGCATCATTTAACAGGGCGGACTTTTTCTTATACAGAAAAATTTCATGTGGAGATGGAAAAAGGTATTTTTGATGTTTCTGGATACTGGATTGATTCATATGAAGCAAAACAGCACTTGAAATACTTCCCTATTCATTCAGACTGTATTTGCCACTTTTTAACTGGTTATGCAAGTGGTTACACAAGTGAATGTATTGGTAAAAAAGTGATATTCAAAGAAATCAAGTGTAAAGGAAAGGGCGATGAATATTGTAGTTATATTGGGAAAACCGTTGAAAAATGGGGAGAAGAAATTTCTGAAGAACTTCTTTATTATGAGGATGAAGAGATGTCCGGAGAACTTGATCAGATGTATCGGAGAGTGGAACAGCAAAATGAAAGACTCGAAATTGGCTATTCTTTAAGTCGTAATCTTACTCGGGCTATGTTAGAGGGAGAGGGCTTCTCTGCATTTGCCGAACTTTTAGGAGAGAGTTTGAAATGTTCGGTTTTAATCGAGAATAAGAATTATGAACAAATTGCTAAATACGGAAATAAGCCCGGAATGGAAGAAAATATGACTGCCAGAAACTTCTGGGATGAAGATGACGAAGCGAATCTTAGGACTGAAATTATCGAAACTAACCTTAAGGGTAAGACCTTTAAAGTTTTGACAACACCAATTTCTATTAGAAATCAGATTAATGGATTTATCACAATAGAATTGAATCAAAAAAGTGATGGTTTTCATAAAGATTTACTTGAACGCGTAGCAACAATAGCCGCTTTGCATATGCAGAACGAGCAAGTCGCTATGGAGACTGAACAAAGGCTTGAAGGTGAGCTACTCGAGCAATTACTAAATGATAAAACAACAGATGTTGCGGAGATTCGTAATAGATTTTCTTATTTAGGCTACAATTTAACGGAGCCTCATTACATCATTCATATTGAAATTAATGATCGAAAAATAAACGAAGAAGAATCTACGGATTACGAATATCTAAAGACCCGAAATCAATTAACAAATTTGCTGCAAAAAGAAAAAAAGTACTTGTCTAATATTTTATTATTAACGAGGTTAGATACGATTCAGGTCATTATTTCCAAAAAATTCATTAAGGATGAACAAACTACTATAAAGGTATTTGTCGAACAGCTGTTAAAACAGGTGAAGTGTGATGCGCAACAGATTTGTATCGGAATAAGTAATGAAACTAAAAAACCCTCAGACTTTAAAAAAAGAGCAGACGAAGCTAGGAAAGCGGTGGAACTAGCGAGGTTTCGATCAATGAAATCCGCAGTAATATTATCAAGTGAATTAGGTCATTTAACATTGTTTTTAAATGCAAGGGAACCTGAAGAATTGAAGTCTTTTGCAGAAGAAAACCTAAAGTCAATCCTTGATTATGATAAGAGAAGAAACTCTGAGCTATTACAAACACTATTTTACTATTCTCAAAATGAATTTAATTTGCATAAAACTGCACGAGAAATGTCAATTTCAATTAGTGGTATGAGATATCGAATACAACAGATTGAGGATTTACTAGAGATAGATCTATCTGATTCGAATAGTCGATTTGAGGTGCAAATTTCACTTCAGATATTCTTGGTACTTGGAAGGATTAAGGGATAAGTATTTCAGTTTCAGGTTTAATAAATTTAAACAATTTCGTTAAATAAAAGGAGGAATAGAAGATGATGGATCCACGAGAATTTAGAAATACAGTAGGTAACTTTGCCACAGGTGTAACAGTGATTACAACGAAAAGCGACCAGGAACAAATTGGGTTAACAGCTAACGCATTTTCTTCATTATCATTAGACCCACCCCTGATTCTTGTTTGTATAGATAAAAAAGCAGGTAGTATGGCGGCATTTAAAAAAGGGGTTCCATTTGCAGTTAATATCCTTCAGAAAAATCAAGATGCGGACTGCTGGCGATTCGCGAAGAGCGCTAGTAATAAATTTGAAGGCGCATCCTACACGATTTCAGAAGATGGCATCCCATTATTAGCAGATAATTTGGCTACAATCGAATGTAATGTAGCGGAGATAATTGAAGGCGGCGATCATTATATTGTGACTGGTCTCGTAAAAAACACTTCTTACGATGATCAAGCTGAACCTTTACTTTTCTTCCGTGGAAAACTTGAGCAAGTCGCGCAAGTAGAAGAGGTTGAATCATAACGCTGAATAGGCTTTAAAAATCCGGAAATTTTTTTTGAAAGAAAGAGGAGGTAATTACGATGTTATCAAAAGAAGATAATCAGTTACTAACTGAA